>NZ_LR722993.1:0-251014 GCF_902500275.1 Brevibacterium sp. Marseille-P9724
TACTAATACACCAATCACTCACCCAAACAACCCCACACACACTGTGGGGTGTCAAGACGAGTAACACACCAAACACAACACCATCATCACCATGATCGTTGTTCGCGTCCACACCAACCACCCACACGCCACCCCAGAAGGGTGACAACACGTGAGACACACTGGTTGGTCACAAACCTTGAGTAATCAATACCCCCAAAGATTTGCGGTGGTAAAAGCGTCAGGGAAACGCCCGGTCCCCATTCCGAACCCGGAAGCTAAGCCTGACAGCGCTGATGGTACTGCACACACGTGTGGGAGAGTAAGACACCGCCGCAACCACACCACAAGTGAAGGCCCTGACAGGACCTGGTCGAGCACCACTGCTCCCAGAACCCCTGCCAGGGCCTTCACCCATTCACAAAGACTTTTTCTTAAGCGCCGTTGTTCGCTCTTCCTTTTGCGCCCCGAGCACCACAGCGTGCCTGGGGCGTTTTTGTCTGCTCTCTCAGCCGTGTTCTATTCGCCGCAGTAGGCTGGGAGCTGTGAAGCGAGGAGGCAGGAAATGCGCATAACCTTTCTGACTGGAGCTGGTCTGAGCACAACTGCCGGTATACCTGACTTTCGAGGCCCGCAGGGTGTGTGGACGCGCGATCCTCTCGCAGAGCGCATGTCCACCCTGTCGTGGTATCTGAAGAGTCCCGAAGTGCGTGAACGCGCCTGGCAGATGCGCCTTGAATCCGGCATCTGGGCGGCATCGCCAACCGAAGCTCACTACCGCATCGCGAAAGCTGAAGAGCAGGCCGACGTCAAAGCAGTCGTTACGCAGAACACCGACGGCCTGCACACGCTCGCTGGTTCCACTCCGGCCAAGGTACTCGAAGTTCACGGCAGTGCGCGCACCTGGAAGTGCGAAGAGTGTGAAGCTTCCGGGCCCATGGAAGACATGATTCGCCGGGTCAAGGACGGTGAGCCAGACCCCGCATGCCCGCAGTGCGGTGGCATCACTCGTGCAACCACCATCCTGTTTGAGGAAATGCTGCAGACTGCCGTCATTGAAGCGGCCTTCGATGCTGCAGAGAACTGCGACTGGATCATCGCGATTGGGACCTCGCTTTCTGTCACTCCTGTGGCCCACATGTTCCCCATGGCCATCGAGGCCGGTGCTCGCGGTCTGATCCTCAATGCTGAGCCGACGCCATTTGATCCCTATGCCGACGAGGTGGTTCGCGGCGATCTGCAGGACACGGTCCCACGGGTGCTCGACGAGCTGCTTGAAACACCTGGCACTATAGAGGGATGAAGCCGATGAAGTCATCAAAATCTGCCCTGTCACATATGGTGATCGCCGCTGACCCGCTGGGGGAGGACGCCCCAACTGCTGAAGCTTACGAAGCTGTTTCAGCTCGTGTATCGAAAGTTCAGCGGTTCAGGGTTCTTGACATTCTCCGCCGCGTTGCCCAGCTGCGTGCCGAAGGCCGTGATGTCATCTCGCTGTGCGTGGGCGAGCCCGGCCAGGGCGCGCCGACTGCTGTGCGCCAGCGCGCTGCCGAAGCTGTTCTTGATGGCACTGACTTGGGGTACTCTCCGGTGGAGGGCATCGCACCCCTGCGCGAAGCTCTGGCAGGTCACTACAAGCGCTGGTACGGCGTGGACATCGATCCGAGCCGGTTCATTGTCACGGCAGGCTCTTCCGGCGCCTTCCAACTGTCGTTCCTCACCTGCTTCGACGTGGGCGATAGGGTCGCACTCGCCCGCCCCGGCTACGCCGCCTACAAGAACATCCTCAAAGCTCTCGGCATCGACGTGGTTGAGCTCGACTGCGGCGAGGAAGTCCGCTTCCAACCGACCGTCGAAATGCTGGAAGAGGAACACGAAAAGACTCCCCTGTCGGGTGTCATGGTTGCCTCACCGGCCAACCCGACCGGCACCATGATCGACGCCGAACACATGGCTGAGCTTGCTGACTGGTGCGATCGCCAAGGCGTGCGGCTGATCTCTGATGAGATCTACCACGGCATCACGTTCGGCGATTCCGTCGGCACAACCGCGGTCGAATGCTCTGACCAGGCGATTGTCATCAGCTCATTCTCCAAGTACTGGGGCATGACCGGCTGGCGCCTGGGCTGGATGATCGTCCCGGAAGAACTCGTCGAGCCCATCAAGGCACTCGCCGGCAACCTCACGCTGTGCGCCCCCGTGCCGTCCCAGTTTGCGGCAATCGAGGCATTCTCAGAAAGCGCCTATGAAGAGGGTGCAAAAGCCGTTGAGGGCTTTGCCGCCGCCCGTCAGGCCGTTCTCGATGCCGTCGACGATCTTGGCTGGACGGGGCTTGCACCGGCTGACGGCGCGTTTTACATGTACGCGACGATCACCCCGGCTCTCGGCGAATTCGCTGACGCTGTTGACTGGTGTGCCGCGCTGCTAGAAGAAGAGGGCGTGGCCGTCTCGCCGGGCAGCGACTTCGACAGCGTCCACGGCGACTACGCCGTGCGCATCTCACTTGCGGCAGGCCATGAGGCCGTCGTTGAAGCTCTCGAGCGCATCAAACGGTTCCAGGCCCGCCACAAGGCCTGATACACGACCAGGTGAGAAAAGGGACGAGGTGGAGCTCCACCTCGTCCCTTTCCGTGCCGATTCTGGGGTCACCAGAACCGGCTCAGCGCTCACTCCTGGCGCAGTGAGGGGCGGATGGCATCGAGGACGGCCACGTCTTCAATTGTCGACGGAACAGCTGCGTCTGCTTTGCCTTCGGCGATTTCGCGCATTGTTTTGCGCAGGATCTTGCCGGAGCGGGTTTTGGGCAGAGCTTCGACAACGGTGGCCGATTTCAGTGCCGCCACCGGCCCGACCTCGACACGGACCTGAGCGACGAGTTCCTTTTCCAGCTGAGCGCGGTCAACGTCTTCGTGCCCTGCTTTGAGCACCACAAGGGCACGGGGTATCTGACCCTTGACCGGGTCGGAAAGGCCGATCACAGCACACTCGGCAACCGCCGGGTGGGACGCAACGGCAGCTTCGAGTGCACCGGCGGAAAGGCGGTGACCGGCAACGTTGATGACATCGTCAGTGCGGCCCATCACGTAGACGTAGCCGTCTTCGTCAACACAGCCGCCGTCACCGGTGAGGTAGGCGCCCTCAATAGACGACAGGTAGGAGTCGACATAGCGTTCGTCGTCACCCCACACGGTTGCGAGCGTTCCGGGCGGAAGCGGCAGGCTGACGATGATAAGGCCCTCTTCGCCCGGCTCCATCTGGTTGCCTGCGGCATCGACCACCCGCACGTCATAGCCGGGCACCGGCATAGCTGGCGAACCGGGTTTGATGGGGTATTCGTGCAGGCCGATGGGATTTGCCGCGATCGGCCACCCGGTTTCCGTCTGCCACCAGTTGTCGAACACCGGAATGTCCCGGCCCGTGGCCCGTGCAAGTTTTTCGGTTGTCCACTTGTAGGTTTCCGGGTCGAGGCGCTCCCCGGCCTGGATCCACGCCCGCAGGTGCTGCATGGGGTACTTGGCCATGAGTTCACCTTCGGGGTCTTCCTTGCGGATGACCCGCATGGCTGTCGGTGCACCGTAGAACAGGCGGACGTCGTATTCGTCGACCACCCTGAAGAAGGTACCTGCATCGGGTACGCCGACGGGCTTTCCTTCGAACACGATGGTGGTCACACCCGCCAGCAGCGGCGCGTAGACGATGTAGGAGTGTCCCACCACCCAGCCGACATCGGACGCACAGAAGATTGTATGACCGGGGTGCAGGTCGTAGAGGTTCTTCATCGACCACGTGAGTGCCACCGCGTAGCCGCCGGCATCGCGGACAATGCCCTTCGGTTTGCCCGTGGTTCCAGATGTGTACAGCACGTACAGTTCATCCGTCGCCCTGGTGCTCACCGGCGCCGCACCGCTTGGGGTCTGCTCCATCAGCTCATCGAAGGAGTACTCACTGTACTGAGCTCCCGAGGCGGTGGTAGCGTTCTCGCCCTTGATGTCGGCTGGGATCAGGTCGCGTTCATAGACGATGCTCAGAGCAGGAACGTGCTCGACTTCGTCAAGAGCCGCATCGACCATGGGCTTGTATTCGACCTTCCGCGACGGTTCGATGCCGCCGGAGGCCGACACAATAGCCTTGGGCTTGAGGTCGTTGATGCGGACTGCGAGTTCGCGGGCGGAAAAACCGCCGAACACAACCGAGTGAACCGCGCCGATGCGGGCGCAGGCGAGCATTGCCACGACCGCCTGCGGGATCATCGGCATGTAGATGATGACGCGGTCGCCCTTTTCCACACCCTTGTCCTGCAGCACCTTGGCGAAGCGGGCAGTTGTGTCCGTCAGTTCCCTGTAGCTGATCTTCTGTTTGGTGTCCGTGACGGGGGAGTCGTAGATGAGCGCGGTGTCCTCACCGCGGCCGGCTTCGACGTGACGGTCAAGCGCGTTGTAGCAGACGTTGAGTTCGCCGTCGGGAAACCAGCGGTACAGGGGAGCGCGCGAATCGTCGAGAGCGCGCGAGGGCTTGGAGTCCCAGTCGATCCCCTCAGCGGCTTCGAGCCAAAAGGCTTCGCGGTCCTCTGCGGCGCGCCGCGCTGCTGTTTCATAGGCGTTTTCTGTGTTTTCGGCGGTCAT
Source organism: Brevibacterium sp. Marseille-P9724 (assembly GCF_902500275.1). NCBI lineage: Bacteria > Bacillati > Actinomycetota > Actinomycetes > Micrococcales > Brevibacteriaceae > Brevibacterium > Brevibacterium sp. Marseille-P9724. The sequence goes on from NZ_LR722993.1 coordinate 4,602, forward strand.
GATGCCCCCCCTGTCTGTTGTGTGCCCCACATTGTCTGTGGTGATGTGGGCCACAATACCGCTCGGCTTCGAGTGGCGTGCGGCAGGGGGCATTGGCCAGGAGGGGCGGCCAGGGGAACCAGCCGATGACATCGGCCAGGGGCGTTCGTTCAGTCGCAGAGTTCGGCCGAGTGGGCCAGCGCGTCCTGAATGATGTGTGCTACGTGGTGGTCGGTCACTTCGTAGTGGGCTTCGCGGCCGGAGCGCTGAACGCTGACCAGCCGCTGATTGCGCAGCGTGCGCAGGTGCTGGGACACCAAAGGCTGAGACAGGTTCGTCAGCAGCACGAGCTCGGACACCGTCAGCGGCGAGTGCGACAGTGCAAGCAGAATCCGCAGGCGCGACGGGGTGGCGAGAACCTTGAAGATGTCGGCCGTGAGTTCGATGGCCTGAGCGTCTGTCAGGTCTTCGGGAATGCGAAGTTCGCCGTCGTCATCGAATTTCAGGTGCGGGTATGCATCACGTGCCATGCCCACCAGTGTATTCCAGGCCGGCCGAACCCTCTCAGCGGCTGTTCGGCGCTGTGGCGAGGATGTCGGCGGCCAGCGGCTCCCACTTGCCGTACGCGTCCGGGTGGGCCGAGCGCTGCACAGCCTGTGCGGCGTCGTTCTTGCTCATCTTCTGCCAGCCGGATATCTGTTTGAGCCCGGCGTTCTTGACCTTCGGGTTGACTCCGTAGAACGCGGTTGTGGCGTAGTGGACATTGAGCACCTGACCGTCGGTTCCCCACCCCTGTGAGGGGCGCTGTTGGAACACTCCGAGCGAGTCTCGGTCCCCGTAGGGCAGATTGCGCAGGGAGGATTCCTGCATAGCGGTCATGAGCGCGATTTCGATCCCAGCATCTGACACGGAGTGTTCGCGTCCGATGTCGATGATTTCGCGCGCAATCTCCATCTGTCCCGAATCCAGGGCCGCTGCCGAGGTGGGGGCCAGCTTCTCTGACACCTTCTCTTTGGCTGCCTGCCGCTGATCGGGGTCAGAGAGCACCCCTGTTACTGCGGTTCCCGCTGTGAACAGGCCCAGGGCCAAAAGTGCGGCGGTCACGCCCATGACAGTGCTGCGGAAGTTTCGGCGCCCTTCCCCTTTGCGGCGCCGAACTCTGCGACTCGATGGTCGCCTGCGTACTGTCTTTCTGCGTGCCACGCCCTTACTTTAGGCGCTTGGACTCCACTTGCCGAACTGCTTCCCCAAGAGTCGGGTGGAGCCCAGTGTGCAGGCGCGTCAGCGGATGGCCGGTGCGTCCCGATTGGCATTGAGCAGAGCGGTGGCCAGACCCTCCCACTGGGCGTAGCGGTGCGGGTGGCCCGAGCGCTGCACTGCCTGTGCGGCATTGTTTTTGCTCATCTTCTGCCAGCCGGGAATCTGTTTGAGTCCGGCGTTCTTGACCTTCGGGTTGACCCCGTAGAACGCTTTGGCGGAGTAGGTTCGGTCCATGATCTGGGACTTCGAACCCCAGTTGTATTTGGGCCGCTGCTGAAACAGGCCGACGGAGTCCTTGTCGCCGTACCTGATGTTGTACAGGTCCGATTCCTGCTTGGCGGTCATGAGCGCAATGATGATCGCGTCGTCGCTCATGCCCGCACCCTTGCCGACGCCGATGATGATGCGGGCGTTGGCCGTCTGGTCGCGGTCGATTCCCCTGGGCTGCGGGCCGGGCTTCACCGTTTTCTTGGCCTGGGCCTTCGGCGCGGATTGTGCGCTGCGCGGCTGCTGGGCTTTGCGTGCCCTGTCGGCCTCTTCGGGAGTCACCCGCTGGGTGGCTGGGCCGCCGACCGAGGTGTAGTCGCCGTCGTCCTGTGCGCTGCTGGTCTGTGAGCTGCTGCCGGCGTGCGGGGTGTTGTGGTCAACGACGTTGCCGCTGAGAGCGCTGGCTGGCCCTGCGAGCAGGAGGGAGCTTGCCGCTGCGCAGCCCAGTGCGGTCGCGGCAGTGTAGATGATTCGCATGATCCTCGTTTCGGGAAGTGGAAGATTCGAGCTCCCGAAACTGTAGCGAATAATCTGTCAAGTTTCACACGCCGGGAAATCCGAAGTGTTACATCTATGTAAGTAGCGTTGTGACCTGCAAAAAGACACGAATGTAGTTAAAAGTCCAAAATCGTTCGCAGAAGCCGTCCGAAATACCGGACGGTTAAAGGGTTGCGGGCTCTGCACAGCTATTGGGCACGCAAAAGGGGCCCGGCACAGTGCCGAGCCCCTCGCAGCAGAGTTCTCTACGCGGTTCCCCCGTAGTGGGCCGCAACCCTGCGCAGGCCCTCTTCAATTGACACCGCGGGCGTCCAGTTCAAAACGCTGTGCGTGGTCCGCTGATCAAACCAGTGCGCCGTAGAAAGCTGCTCAGCGAGGAACTCCGTGAGCGGCGGCTCGTCGTCGAAATCACCGGCCGTCCAGACTTTCTCAATGACCTTTCCGGCGATCTTCGCAGCACCCACGGGCACACGCAGGGTCGGTTCGGCAGAACCGCCGGCAACCGCAATCCTGCGCATGAGCTCGCCAATGGGGCGCGGCTGCCCGTTCGTTACCACGAGAGCCAGCCCTTGCGTGTGCTGGGCGGCGGACAGCGCAGCGACAATCGCGTCCACCGCGTTGTCGATGTAGAGGGTGTCGACCATCGCCAGACCCGAACCCAGCAGAGGCAGCCTTCCCTGTGCAGCCCGGTCGATGATCCTTTCGGTCAGCTGCGGTTCGCCGGGGCCCCACATGAGGTGAGGGCGAAGAGCGAGCACTCGAAAATCATCGTGCGATGCCGCCAGCGCCAAGCGCTCGCCGGCGGCTTTTGTGCGCGCGTAGTCTCCGCGGGCGGCAACGGGGTCCGCCGGGCCAGCGCCGTCGCCGACAAGAGAATCGCCAGCGTGGGCAACCGACGGCGACGAAATGTGCACCATGCGGCCGATTCCAGCCTGCTGGGCCCTTGCAACAATGTTCGCGGTGCCGTCAATATTGACTTTTTCGAAGTCTTCGGGAGCACCGACCATGGACACCTTCGCCGCCATGTGGATGAGCGCATCCTGCCCGGAAACCGCCCGGTCAACAGCTTCCAAGTCCGTGACCGAGCCCTGAACGTCACGCGCGCCTGCAACCCCGGAGGGGCGGCGCTGCAGCGTGGTCACCTCGTGGCCCTGCGCAAGGAGAGCCCGGGCGGTGGAACTTCCCAGAAGACCGGACGCACCGGTGATGAGAACCTTCATCAGACGCTCCTTCCCACCGGCGCGCCGGAAAGCACGCGGGATGCCCACGCTCCCAGCTCCGTGCGGCCGACTTTGGAATTGTGGCGAATATCAGTGGGGAATTCGGGTGCGACGAGAACTGCCGCAACATCGAGGCCCATACGGTCGAGAACCGCCGCGCGGATGGCATCGATCATCGGCTGCGGGGCCAGTCCCGGCCGCAGGTTCTGCGGACCGCCCGGCTCAAGCACCACGACGAGCGCCTGCGTGCCCACCGGGCCGACGCCCACAGCCGCACAGCGGGTCACCCCGTCGGTGCGTTCTGCAATGGACTCAACGGCCCCGGGGCCAATGGGGCCCGTGGGCCCGGCGATGACGTGCTGCACGCGCCCTTCGAGCCACAGACGCCCCTTGGCGTCAAAACGGCCGATGTCGCCCGTGCGATGCCACGGTTTGGCGCCGCCGTGTTCGTCGCGGCGGGAATCGGCGTCAGTCTTCCACAGCCGGTCGTAGCCGTCCTTCAGATGGGCGGCGGAGACGACGAACTCGCTGAGCACGCCGATTCCGTCATCCAAGAAAATCGTGTGTTCGCTGGGCTTGCCCTCGGCATCGAGCGGGGCGAGCATGAAGTCGACCGCGCCGATCGGCTTGCCCAGACAGACCCCGCCGACCACCGGCGAATCCGGGTCAGCCGCATCCGCCTCGGCTTCGACAGCACCCGGGAAGTCGATGTTGGTCAGCAGCAGACTCTCCGTCATGCCGTAGGGCGAATTGATCCGCGCGTTCGGGAAGACTTCCGCAATCTGCTCCATGAGCACCGTCGGCACGGGAGCACCGGCAGACAGCGCCAGTTCAATGCCGGCGCACGCCTCGCGCTGCTCAGCACTCAGGGCGTGCGCGGTCTTGACCACGTTCGTGTAGGCGGCAGGTGATGCGAACACCATGGTGCAGCCGGCCTCGACGATGGCGTCAGCAAGAGCAGAAGCGGTCAGGGTGGCGGGCTTTGTCACCGACATGTTCGGCGTGACGCTCACCGCGCCCAGTCCCGGTCCAAGCAGTGCAAAAGGCGCGAAACCGGCAACCAGTCCCGTGCCTGGGCGCACATCGAACTCGGCGCTGAGGACGCGCATGAGCTCACCGAGACCGCGGTGAGTGTACCGCACGCCCTTGGCCGGGCCGGTGGAACCGGAGGTGAAGAGAATCGCGGCATCGTCATCGAGTTCCGGTATGGCAATCGAATCGCGGTCGCGCACAGCCGTCCGCGACAGAGCCGTGATCGACGTTTCGACCTTCAGCGCCCGCGCGCGCAGCCGCGGCAGCGGCAGGACGGAGATTCTGCGTCCCGGCCATCCGCCGGCTCGGGCCAGTGTCAGCCCTGGGGTCTCGCCGATGATCCACTGTGGGTCGGCAGCTTTGACCGCCCGAGTCATACCGGCTGGCCCAAGCCCCGCGTCTGCCACAACGACAACACCGCCGACCTTGAGCACCGCGTAGGCGGCCGCCGTGAGATTGTTGCCCGGTTCGATCAGCAGGCTGACCCGATCGCCCTTGCGCAGGCCCATGGCCTTCAAACCTGCCGCAATGTTGTCGACGACTCCGGCCAGCTGGGCCCAGGAAACCGCCTGGGCGGGGTGTGCCGACATGTCGACACTCGCGATCGAGCGCTCGCGGCGTTTGGCATCGAGCGCCGAGAACACGAAGTCCGGTTCAGGCCCGTCTGCTTGGGCCGGACTGCTTTCTTCTGCCGAGGTGGAAGCTGCCTGAGTCTGCTCAGTCACGTTGGCGTCAAGCCACTGGAAGATGGTCTCCCAGTACGGGACGTCTTCGACGAACAGGTGTGAGGTCTTCTCAAAGCGGTGGATGTCCGCCTGGGGCAGGCGCTCGCGCAGATCGCGCAGGTACCGCTCCAGGAAGACCGGGTCCTTCGGTCCCCACATGAGCAGCGCGGGATTGGGCATGCGGGCGATGTCCGCGGCAACCCGCTGCAGCTCAGCGTAGGAGGGGTGGTTTTCATCCACCGGAATGTCGGCGACGAAGCCGCCCACTCCGCCGCGGCGCTGCGGGGATGCGTAGGGTCTGCGGTAGGCGCGGCGCAGCGGGTCCGAAATGTTCTTTGACAAGCGCAGCGTGGTGCGGATGAACGCATCGGTGTACACGGTCGAACCGGCCAGCAGCGGGCCTGCCAGCGCCGCTTGCAGAGGCGCCGGGATGGAAGCGTCCTCCGGCTGGTGCACTGCGGTGTTAAGGCTCATGGTGGCACTGATCCGCTCAGTGTTGCGGGCTGCCCAGCCAAGCGAAATGGCCCCACCCCAGTCGTGTCCGAGTGTGACCAGCGGAAGACTGTCGTCGACGAGCTCTGAAATGAGCGCGTCAAGCTGGCCTATGCGATCGGCAAGACGGAAATAGCCGGTGCCGTGCGGTGTGGGCACTGGGTGCTCGATGCGCTCGGAATAGCCCATGTCCAGCTGGTCGGGGGCGATGACCCGCCACGCGGTGCCGCCTGCCTCGGCAGCTTCGAGTGATGCCTGCGCGAGTCTGCGCCACATATACGACCACGTGGGATTGCCGTGCACGGCGACAATCGTGCCGGCCGGTTCCATTCCGATGTCATGCAAAGCCGAAGCGGTGTCGAGAACGTGGAAGGTGTGTTCGCCGACCGTGACCAGGCGGGACCATCGGGGATCCCATTCGGGAAGATTCGGCGGCAGCTGCGCGGCAGCGGCTGGAAGAGGGCTGTTTTCAGTCGACAATGAGCTTCTCTCCTCGTAGTGTGCCGGTTTTTCTACCAGACGATCTCCGTCATGGAGGTGTTGAGACCTGAGCCCACACCCATTGCCAGAACCCGGTCACCGGCTGTGAGCGAATCGACTTCGCGGGCGAGCGTGATCGGGAGCGAAGCGGGCCCCACATTGCCCAGCACCGGGTAGGTCTTCGGCACCCGCTCCAGGGGGATCTTCGCGGCCTTGGTAATGGCGTTGACGTGCACATCGGACACCTGGTGCATGATGTAGCGGTCCATATCGGTCCAGTCCCACCCGTTTTCGTGGGCTTCTTCCCACGCCGAGGTGACCAGCTGCATGCCGTTGGACAGCAGTCCCGCGGTGTCGGTGAACATGCCGTCGTGATCGCCCACGCACAGCTCGTGGTTCCACGTGGCCGCACGCGTCACACTGCCGAGGATCCGATGGCCTTCCGGGTGCTTGTCCGCGCGTCCCAGAACGGCGGCCGAGGCGCCGGAGCCCAGGGTCAGGGAGGCGAATTCGTTGAGGTATTCGGCGCGGGTGATGCCTTCGCGCTGCAAGCGCTTGAGGGTGGCCCGCTGGACTTTCGACGCGTCTTCGGAGGCCACGACGAGCGCGTACTCGATGGCACCGGATTCGATCATGTTCCCCGCGACCGCCATCGCGTTGACAAAGCCCAGGCACGCATTGGCGATGTCGAAGTTCATGGCTGACGACGGCAGGCCGATGCCGTCGTGAATCGACACCGCCACGGACGGTTCCAGATTGGCGCGGGTGACCGACGCGTTGATCATCAGGCCGATCTGCCCGGCTTCGATGCCGGCTGCGGCGAGTGCTTTCTTGCCGGCCGCAACGCCGCCTTCGACGAAGCCGCCGGAGTCTTCTGCCCAGTTGCGGCGCGAATTCACACCCGCGACCCGCTGCAGGAGACCTTCGGGCAGTCCCAGGCGGTCAAGTGTGGACTTCAGCTGTTCGTCGTAGAAGGCGGACGTCACTTCGATGGGTGCAGTCACTTCCGAGACACTCAGAAGGGATGTGTTCTCGTGCCGAAGTGTCGTGTTTCCGTTCAACAGCGTCCAGTTCCTGGTTCCCAGGGCCGGACAGTGAAAGATGCGCGGCCCCGTTGGATGAATGAATAATGCCCAGTCAATCCTAATGGGTCGGCGCCGCTGTCTTGTCTGGGGTTGCTCCCGGCGGCTGGACTGTCAGCTGATGGCCGCCAGGATGGTGCCCCACATCTTCTGTGCCAGTTCTGGGCTGTACTCCGGTGCGGTGGGATCGCCGAAAAGGTGCGCGCTTCCGGGGTAGACGTGTACGCAAGCCCGGGCGCCTGCCGCCCGAGCCGAATCGATGAGAATCTCAGCCTGCTTCGCATCGACCCATTCGTCGCCCTGCGTATAGTGCATTTGCAGCCAGCAGCCGCCATTCCACGAGGTGGGCTTCGGCACACCGCCGGCGTGGCACAGAAAAGCACCCGCCGCCTGCCGGTGGCGTTTGCCGAAAGACTGCGCCATGGCGGCACCGAGGGAGAACCCGCCGAAATATACGGGTCCCTCAAGTCCCAGTTCTTCCACCGCAGCGGAGGCCCGCTGGGCAAGTGCGGGAAAGCCGACTTCGTCGCGATAGGCGATGCCGTCGGGAACATTGTCGAACACCCTGCCGTCGTAGAAGTCCGGCGTGTGCACCGTGTGGCCGGCTTCTGTGAAGACACCGGCCATACGGCGCATTCCGTCGTTCAGGCCGAGCGCTGAGTGAAAGAGAACGATCTGTGCCATGGTGACGATTCTAAACGTGAGCTGTGACATAATCACGCCGGCAGGGCGCCGGTTCCCGGTGACCAGCCCGGCACACAGCAGAACAGAGGATCATGACCCAGACGATTTCCACCTCGGCCCCGGAGCAGATGACCCCCGGCGCCCGCAGGGCAGTGACAGCATCCGTACTCGGCACCGTCATCGAGTGGTACGACTACGCGCTCTACGGCGCGGTCGCCGGAATGATCATCGGGCCTCTGTTCTTCCCGTCAGACGCCAGCAGCGCCGAAACCTTCGCAGCCCTCGCCACGTTCGGCGTGGGCTTCCTCGCCCGCCCGCTGGGCGGAATCGTGATCGGGCACCTGGGGGATACGCGCGGGCGCAAGACCGCCATGATCCTCACAATCGTGCTCATGGCCGGTGCGACAGTCGGCATGGGCCTTCTGCCCACCGCGGCACAGGTGGGGATGCTCGCACCGATCCTGTTGATCCTCCTGCGCTTCGTGCAGGGCTTCGGCGCTGGCGCCGAACTGTCCGGTGCAGTGACCCTCGTGGCAGAATACGTGCCGCTGCGCAGGCGCGGACTCTTCACCGGAATCGTGCTTGCCGCCCCGCCCGCCGGAATCTCCCTGGCCACGGCCGCGTTCTTCATCGTCAGCGGGCTGAGCGAAGAACAGCTGTTCGGCTGGGGATGGCGCGTGCCGTTCCTCGTTTCCGCCGTGCTGTTCCTCGTGGCGTTCTACATTCGCCGCCGCCTGGAGGAGACCCCGGAGTACGTTGCCGCACAAGAACTGGCAGAACAGAAGAAGCGCGACACCACCGCGCCGTTGAAGTACGTTCTGGCGAAGTTCCCCAAGCAGGTCGTCGTCGGCTTCCTGGCCCTCGTCGGCCACAACGCGATGCAGTACACGCTGGCCACCTTTTCGATCGGCTTCATGCTGAGCATCGACGGCGGTCTTGACCGTCCCCAGGCCCTGCTGGCAGTTGTCATCGGCTCGGCGGTTGCCGTTGTGACAACGCCGTTCGGCGGCATGCTCGCCGACAGGATCGGCGCATCGAAGGTCATGGCGGCAGCCAGCCTAATCATGGTGGTGCTCAGCGGACCCATCTTCCTTCTGCTGAAGACCGGTGAATTCGGACCGTCCGCCCTGGCAATCGCCCTGGGCTACGCGCTCATCATCACAGGCACCTCCGGCGGTCAGGGAGCACTTCTGTCCAACCTGTTCCCCGCGCACGTGCGCCTGTCCGGCATGTCCTTCGTCCGCGAACTCAACGGCGCGCTCGTTGCGGGCTTTTCCCCGATGATCGTGGCCATGCTCATCAGCGCAGCCGGAGGCAGCATTTGGCTGGCAGTCGGCTACCTCATGCTGTGCGGACTGATCTCCGCGGTGGCAATTCTGCTCTCCGGTCGGATGGGCGACAACGAAAACTCGACCCTGGTCTGATCACACCCGAGGGCTGAGCCGGGCCGTGGGTACTATTCGACTATGGCTGTTATAAGACGCATTCCCCGGTGGTCCGACCTTGCTCCGCTCCTGCAGTTCGACGTTGAACTCAATCGACGCCGTGCCCGCCTGTCCCGTGTGGGCGACATCTACGATCTGCGCAAGATCGCCAAGCGCCGCACGCCCACAGCAGCCTTTGACTACGTCGACGGAGCCGCGCAGGCCGAACTGACCTACGACGGCAACCGCCGGGCCTTCGACGACATCGAACTGACCCCCGCGATCCTCGCAGGCTCAGCCGATGTCGACCTCAGCGCGGAAGTCGCCGGACGCACCTTCGGCCTGCCCGTCGGAATTGCGCCTACGGGCTTCACCCGGATGATGCACACCGAGGGCGAAATCGCCGGTGTGCGTGCCGCGGAGCGCTTCGGCGTTCCCTTTTCGCTCTCAACCATGGGCACGCGCTCAATCGAAGACGTCGCCGCGGCCTCACCGGCAGCAGCCAAGTGGTTCCAGCTGTACCTGTTCGCCGACCGTTCAGTGTCCCAGGATCTGCTCAAGCGCGCTGCCGCCAATGGCTTCGACACGCTGCTCGTCACCGTCGACACAACCGTGGCCGGGCAGCGTCTGCGCGATGTGCGCAACGGCATGACCGTCCCGCCGAAGCTCACTGCCGGCACCGTTCTCGATGCTTCCTACCGGCCGGAGTGGTGGTTCAACTTCCTCACGTCCGACCCGCTGTCCTTTGCCACCCTGTCGGGCAAGACCAGCGACCTGCCCAGCCTCATCAACTCCATGTTCGACCCCACGCTGTCGATGGACGATCTGCGCTGGATCCGCGATCAGTGGCCGGGCAAACTGTTCGTCAAAGGCGTCCTGACGCAAGACGACGCCCGCCGGTCACTCGATGCCGGAGCCGACGGGCTCGTCGTGTCCAATCACGGCGGCAGACAGCTGGACAAGGCCCCCATCAGCCTGGACGCGCTGCCACGGGTGCGCGAAGCCGCCGGCGACGACGTCGACATCATCCTCGATTCAGGAATTATGCGCGGTTCGGACATTGTGACCGCCCTGGCGCTCGGGGCAGACTTCACGCTTATCGGCAGGGCCTACCTGTACGGCCTCATGGCCGCGGGCGAAGCCGGAGTCAACAAGGTCCTCGACCTGCTGCGCCAGGAGACCATCGTGTCGATGCAGCTCATGGGCGCACAGTCGCTGCGCGACCTCAACCCGGACATGGTCGCCAGGATCTCGCGCAGCTGATGACAGTGGCAGCGATCGTCATCGGCCTCATCGCCGTCTTCTGCGGAGCCGTTCTGCAGCGGATCTCCGGAATCGGCGTAGGCCTGGTCGCCGCCCCCGTCTTCACCCTGCTGGTAGGCCCCCAGCTGGGCGTGTTCGTCACCAACACCGCGACGATCATCTCCGGGCTGCTGATCGGACTGGCAGTTCTCAGCGAAGTCGACTGGAAGCGCTTCGGCTTCCTGGTTGGCTTCGCCGTGCTCGGATCGTGGCCTGCCGCGCTGCTGGTCCGCGACGCCGACCCTGCGATCCTCACGATCTTCATCGGCAGCATTGTGCTCATTGCGCTCATGACCACTTTCAGCGCACCCCGCCTGCCGCAGGTGTCATCAAGCGCGCTGACCGCAGCAACCGGGATCACGGCCAGCTTCCTCAACACGGCAGCCGGGGTTTCTGCCCCCGCCATGGTCATCTACGCCCGCGTGTCCCGCTGGCCCCAGCGCAGCTTCGCCGCAACCATGCAGCCGACCTTCATGATGCTTGCCATCATGTCCGTGGTCACCAAGCTCATTGCCGGAGTCGGCGCTGTCGGGAACCTTCCCCCGTGGTGGTTCTTTGCCGTGCTCATCGCCGCCGTCATCGGGGGCGTTGCCGTCGGCAGCGCGGCAGCCCAGCGGGTTTCCGCAGCCGGGGCGCGGCGCATGGCCGTGGTGCTCGTAAGCCTCGGAGCGCTCGCCGCCGTGGTGCGCGGCATCATTCTGCTGTAGACGACAGCCCAGCGACACCCCTTAGAGCCCAAACTTCCTATGGTGTGCGTCATCGGGTGCGCTGCTGTCCGGACGGTCCGGCACTATGCGCCGCCCAGCGCTGATCTCGGAAGGGTCACCGAGTTCGTGAACTGAGCGCAGCAGCGTATACGTGGGCCGCCACAGGCGAATGTCCCCGGCATAGAACTGCTCCAGCAGATCCCCGGTGGAAGACCACCGGCCGACAGAAGCCTCCGTCGTCGTGTTCTGCAGCTGAAGATCAGATGCGTCGAGTGCGTAGAAAAACGTGTCAAAACGGCGCGGATAGCCCGGGGGAGTGGTCCACACATCCCACGGCACACACGCCTCCGGTGCGGCTGACGCCCCCGTCTCCTCTTCCAGTTCCCGCAGTGCGGCGGCCAGCAGAACCGCCGCCGGAAATGCTGCGTCCTGGCCGGGCTGATGCCCGGCGGAACCGGGCTCAAAGCTCAAATCCACCGCACTGCCCCACAGGCGAGCATGCTCCTGCGCAACCGGGCAGCGGGAGTCGGAGGCGCCTCGTGCGAAGTCGACCGGATCAACCCGGCCGCCCGGATAGGCGACGACCCCGGCAGCGAAGTCCATGCTCTTGCGGCGGTGCTGAACAAACACCTCAATTCCGCCTGCGGGACTGCCGCGCAGTGCGAGCACGCTGACGGCAGGCCGAATGGGTGCCGGCGGCCCGGGGCTTGTCAGAGATGTGTTCGCCATGCTGACCTCCTTGTCGACGCCATCATAATTCGCCGGTGCGCCCGGCACGGTCGGTCCTAGTATGGAAACGTGCGGCACACAGGGGTGCCGCGCAGAGACAAAGGAGGAGCGATGCTCGAAATCCACGGCCTGAAAGGCCTTCAAGACAACGTCGGCAGAGTTCTCGGGTCAAGCGGCTGGATCACAGTCGATCAGCAGCGCATCAACGCCTTCGCCGATGCGACCGGCGACCACCAGTGGATCCACGTCGACGTTGACCGCGCGGCGGCGGGACCCTTCGGAGCGCCCATCGCCCACGGCTTCCTGACGCTGTCGCTCATTCCGCTGCTGTCCTCGGAAGCCGTCAGCGTCACCGGCATGAAGGCGAAGATCAACTACGGGTGCAACAAAGTGCGCTTCCCCAGTCCGGTCCGCGTGGGCTCCCGGCTGCGCGACACCGTCGAACTGACCGAAGTGAACGTCAAAAGCTCCGGCATTCAGGTGGTCATGACCCACACAATCGAAATCGAAGGCGAGGAGCGCCCCGCCTGCATCGCAGAGGCCGTTACCATCATGATCCCGGAGGGCTGAGACGCGGGCCGGACCCAAGCCCACGGCAGACTGGGCCCGTGGGTGGAGCGTCGGACTGGGCGGGCGCTTTGGCTGGTAGGGGCCCTGGTACTGAAATCGTAGGACCCTGGGTGCGAACTGCTTGAAAAGGGTGTTCTGGGTCTCTCCATTGCTCCTGGGCGAGGCTATCGTCCCAATATGAAACTTTTCATTGGCAGCGGCCCAATTCCCACCCGGTCCGGCAGCCACCCGCTCTTCTCTGAGGCAGCGCCCGACGACTTCTTCGACCCGTCGGTGCGCGGGGGCCCATTCGCAAACGGACCCGGACTGGAAGCTCTGCAGAAACTTGAAGAGTGGTATGACGCCGGAGGGTCTGATGGGCAGATCTTCGATGTTCTCAGTGAACTCCCCACGGTCGGCGTGATCGATCCAGACGTATGGCAGCGCGATCCCACCCTGCTCAAAGAGCAGATCGAAGTGGGTCTGGTGGACCGCAATGCCTTCCAGGCCGAAGCGCAGGCACGCACCGCCGTGGGTGTTGGGCAGTTCAAGATCCGCGGTGGAATGACCGCAGAAGCCCTCAGCCTGGCGAAGTCAGGAGTCGGAGGCCAGCTTGTGGTCGCCATGGTCGACGCAGCTGACCCCGGAACGGGACAGAGCCTCGATCCGGCGATGATCGCCACCCTAGGAGCTGTCAACCGCGTCGTGCAGGCCGCTCGACGCATCGAGCTCTGAAAAACACCGTACGGGAGAAAAGCCGCACGGCAACGCCAGACGGCGTTCGGGAGTGCGGCCGTGCCCACTGATTCTTGTCAGCGGCACTGAGCCCTTCGGCTGTCCGTCCCAGCACAGAAAAGCGGGCGGGAGGCGGCCAGTGACCGCGCTCCGCACCCGCTGAGAGAGAAGATCAGCTCTTGCGGACCTTCTCGACGCCTTCGCGCACCGATTCCTGAATCTTCTCGGCTACTTCCGGGCCCTGTTCGCGGACCGTTTCAGTGACCTGCTGAACGCCGGCCTGGACATCGGGGCTGTTCCACACCTTTTCGGCTTCGGACTTCAGCTTGTCGTAGGTCTGGCGGCCGCTGCGGGAACCGAGAACGAATCCAGCAGCCAGTCCAGCCAGAAGTACGTAGCGCTTCTTCATTTTTCACTCCTGTTGTAGTGGGCGACCTCTTTCAGTCTAAGGCAGAAATCGACCCTCGCCCGGGTGCTAATCGCGACTTCGCCCAGAGCCGAATCGCAGCCGCAGCTTCTTGAGTCGACGCAGGGTGGGGTCGGCGAGGAACGACGCGTATTCGACCTTTCCGACAGTGCGGCCCTCCGAGCGGCGAAGCTGCGCTCCCAGATACGACAGCATGAATTCACGCCGCTCCACACCTATGATCCGGCCGGTGGCCTTCGGCGGCAGGAGGATGTCGGCTTCGGCCGGAATGCCAGACTGCAAACGCCGCGCCCGCAGCATTTCACAGTCGAACTGGATGCCGAAGACCAGCGCCAGGTTCGTCAGCCACAGCCAGGTGAGCAGCACAAAGGGAATCGACAAAGCGCCGTAGGCGGACGCCAAGCCGACCGTGATGACAAAGAAGTACACGGCGGCGGTCAGCAGCAGCCACGCGGCAAGAGCCACACCCGCGCCGACTGTGAGCGGATTGCGCTGTGGTCGTTTGACGTTAGACGTCCAAGCACCCAGCACCGCAATCGTGAAGAACATGAACAGAACAATCAGCGGGAACCGTGCGACTTTCCAGGCGAAGAGTGCCGAATCGGGAACATTGAAGAACTCCAGCCAGTCCGTCCTGCCCGTCAGCAGACCGAAGATCGCAATGATCAGCGGAATCAGAAGCAGGGTCACGAGAAATGACTGAAACCGCAGCGCCCACCAGGCGCGCCCCTCGCTGACTTCGAAAACATCGTTGACCATAAGGCCAAAAGTGCGCACATAGCGGCCGGCAGACCACAAAGACAGGATAATGCCGCCTATGAACACGGGAAGGTTCGCAGAAGACCGCGCCATCGACATGAGAGGTTCGTACATGCTCTGCAGGCGCGACCAGCCCGTCGCCTGCTGAAACACCTGGAGAATCGCCTCGACCGTTGCCGGACCCTGGCCGAACACCGTCAACATGGAAATCCCGGCGCCGAGGGCCGGGATGACAGACAGAAGAAAGTAATAGCTGAGCGTGGCAGCCGAATCCATACGCCGATCGTCGCCGAAGCGCTGAATTGTCCGCGCCCAGGCATAAGCCCACGAGGTGCGGGTCAGCTTCGCCTTTGTGCGGCGGGGAAACAGATCAGTACGGTCAGGCACACGCCCCACTCTACCCGCGCGTCACACAAGCGGGCAGAAACGGCGACGGGCGCCTCGTCAGAGAAGACGAGGCGCCCGTCGGCAGAGCGGCAGTCACATCACTTGCGTGCGTTGACTGCTTCCGTGGCCTGCGGCAGAACGGTGAAGAGGTCACCGACAACGCCGTAGTCAGACAGTTCGAAGATGGGAGCTTCGTCGTCCTTGTTGATCGCGACGATGTTCTTCGAGGTCTGCATGCCCGCACGGTGCTGAATAGCACCGGAAATGCCGGCTGCAACGTACAGCTGCGGGGAGACGACCTTGCCGGTCTGACCGACCTGCGAGGAGTGCGGGTACCAGCCGGCGTCAACAGCAGCGCGCGAAGCACCCACGGCAGCACCGATGGCGTCGGCGAACTGTTCAACCGGGCCGAAGTCGCCGCCGGTGCCGCGACCACCCGAAACAACGGCAGCAGCTTCGGTCAGGCTGGGGCGACCCGAGGAGGCCTTTTCTTCCACAGCGGTGATCTTGGCAGTCTTGGCTGCGTCTGATGCGGTGAAGTCAACAGCTTCGACAGCACCGGCGCCGGATGCTTCGGCAGCTTCGATCGAGTTGGGCTTGAGCAGGATGTGCGGAACACCCTTGATGACCTTCGACTTGACGGTGTAGGCGCCGGCGAACACCGACTGGGTGCCCTGGCCTTCGCCGTCGAGGTCCGAAACGTTGGTCATGACACCCGAACCGGTCTTCGCGGCCGAGCGGGCCAGGACTTCCGTGTTGTCAGCCGAAGCCGAAGCGAGAACGGCAGCCGGCTGACGCGATTCGACCAGCGAGGCGACGAGCTCGCCCTGCGGGGCAACGAGGAACTCGGTCAGCGAAGCGTCAGATGCGACGAGGACTTTGGCGGCGCCGTACTTGGCGAGGTCAGCGGCAGCGGTCTGGGCGTCAGCGTCCGAGCCGACGAAAACGGCGACGGGTTCGCCCAGCTGGGCGGCAGCCGTGAGGAGTTCGAACGTGGACTTCTGAACGGTTCCGCCCACGTGGTCAACGAGTACGAGTACTTCAGACATAAATCTTCCTTAGAGATTCGATATGGGCAGGGATCAGACGAGCTTCTTCGAAGCGAGCCACTCGACGAGCTGGTTTCCGCCTTCGCCTTCGTCGGTGACGACTTCGCCGGCCTGGCGCGGCGGAGCGGCGGCGACTTCAACAACCTCGGTGTACGAACCGGCTGCGCCGACTTCGCCTTCGTCGAGGCCGAGTTCGGAGAGGTCGTACTCTTCCAGGGGCTTCTTCTTAGCGGCCATGATGCCCTTGAAGGACGGGTAGCGCGGGTCGTTTGTCTGGTCGGTGACCGAAACGAGAGCCGGCAGCTGCACTTCGACGGTGCGCGACGAGGTGTCGCCGTCACGGCGGGTCTTGAGCGTCTGGCCGTCGAGTTCAGCTGCCGAAACAACTGTTGCGGCGGGCAGGCCGAGCAGTTCGGCAACCTGGGTCGGGACAACCGAGGTGTTGCCGTCGGTCGATGCGAAGCCGGTGAGGATCAGGTCGACCGGGCCCTCTTCTTCTTCGACCTTCTTCACTGCGGCGGCGAGGACCTTCGCGGTGGCCAGTGCGTCCGAGCCTGCAATGGCGTCGTCGACAATGTGAACACCGGAGTCGGCACCCATCTGCAGGGCCTTGCGGACGGCGTCGACGGCGTCGTCCGGGCCGACGGTCAGGGCGATGACTTCGGCGTCGTCCGCGTCTTCGGCAAGTGTCAGAGCGAGTTCGACGGGGTATTCGTCGATCTCCGACAGCAGGCCGTCGCTTTCGCGGTCGACGGTGTTGTCATCGAGGAATTCGGGATCGCCGGCGGCGTCCGGAACGTACTTCACAAAAGTAACAATCCGCATGGGGTTGTCATCCTTCCTGAGGATTCGCGGTTTCCCGCGATCTTCGGTTGTTCGAAGGTGCTGTTTCTTGATCGTATCAACCAAAAAACAAGGTTTTTCTTACCGTTTTGTCTAAATGAGCTGTGACGGGATCCTGTGGTGTGTTCCACATGTTTCCCGGGTGCTCCCTCAGATCCGCTCAAACACAGCGGCCAAGCCCTGTCCGCCGCCGATGCACATGGTTTCGAGCCCGAATCGAGCGTCGCGACGGTGCATTTCGTGCGCCAGGGTTGCTAGAATGCGCGCTCCTGTCGCACCGACCGGGTGGCCGAGCGAAATTCCGGAACCGTTGACGTTCATGCGTGCGAAGTCGCTGGATTCGGGTGTTTCGCCGTCTGCGGGGAACTCTCCGAAGCCCCATTCGCGGGTGACCGCGAGCGCCTGGGCGGCGAAGGCCTCGTTGAGCTCTATGAGGTCCATATCGGCAAGTCTGAGGTCGGCCCGGCGCAGTGCCGCTGCTGTTGCTGGGACGGGGCCGATTCCCATCCGGGTGGGGTCAACACCGGCCTGTGCCCAGGACACCAGGCGCAGCATCGGCGTCAGGCCGAGCTCGTCTGCCTTTTCCCGGGTTGTCACGATGCAGGCGGCGGCGCCATCGTTCTGGCCGGAGGCGTTGCCGGCTGTTACGGTCGCGCCGGTGTCCTGCCCGGCCATGATCGGCCGGAGTTTCCCGAGCTTTTCCGCCGAGGTGCCGGGTCGGATGTGTTCGTCTTGTGTCACCTGGTGTTCTGGGCTCTTGCGGCCTGCGGGGATGGTGATCGGCACAATCTCGTCGGCAAAGCGCCAGCCTTCGACGGCGGCTGCTGCCCGGCGGTGGGATTCGACGGCCAGGGCGTCTTGTTCTGCCCGGCTGATGTCGTAGTCAGCGCGGAGGTTCTCGGCGGTTTCGATCATGCCGCCGGGGACGGGATGGTTTTTGCCGCCGGCCGTGGTTCGACCGCGCGAGAGCCCGTCTTTGAAGCTGATGCCGGGTGTCTTCACCCCGAAGCGTATGTCTTCGGCGTAGAAGGGTGCGCGGCTCATGGATTCGGCGCCGCCTGCGATGACCACCGCGGATGCGCCGGTGGCGATTTCACCGGCGGCCAGGAGCACCGAGTACAGGCCGGACCCGCAGCGGCGGTCAACCTGTGAACCCCCGGCAGTCAGGGGCAGCCCCGCGTTGAGGGCTGCCACGCGGCCCAGTGCAGGGGCTTCCATTGTGGGGTAGCAGTGGCCGAGGATGACACTGTCAACGGCTTCGCCGGGCAGCCCGGAAGCGCTCATCAGTCCGGTGATGACCTCGGATGCGAGGTCTTCGACGGGGATGTCCTTGAACTGTCCGCCGAAGGCCCCGACCGCAGAGCGGACGGGTGAGCAGATCACGATGTCGGTCAATGAGTCCCCTTGGAAGGTGTGCTGTGTTGCTCCCCACAATAGAGGGCCGGGCAGCGCGGCGCGACACCGGGTTGAACGATCGTTTGAAACTGCGTGGAGCTGTCAGCTGCGCACCCGGTCTGATCTGCGGATTCTGAGTTCATGTGACTTTTCGTCGCAGATAAAAACCTTGTCGAAGATGTTCCGCCCGGCCTGTTTGTCTGAAAGGATGTTCCCAGTTTCCGTCGGCCGCAATGAAAGTTTCCGTCGGCCGCAATGAAGGGGTCTGCGCATGGAACAGCTGTCGAAGCTGCTGGGCAGAGTGCTGAGCGTCATCACGGCACTCGTCATCGTCACCATGATGCTGCACGTGGTCATCAACGCACTTCTGCGTTTCTTCTTCTCCACTCCCATCTACGGCACAAATGAGATAGCCGGGTTCTGGTATCTGCCGGCTATCGCGCTTCTGGGCATACCCGTAGCCCAGCTGCAGCGCGAACACATTGTGGTGGCGCTCCTGCTGGACCGTATGAGTCCGCGAGCCGCAGGCTGGTGCATGCTGCTTGCGAATTCGGCCACCGCGGCGGTGTGCGCCGGGTTTGCGTGGTTCGGCCTGCAGCGCGCGCTTGAGCAGATGGAGCTCGGCGCGACCGCCGGGGTGACGACGATCATCACGTGGCCGGTGTTCTTCCTCCTGCCTGCCGTATTCGGGCTGATGACCCTCATCTGTGTTCTCGAAGCGCTCAGCTGCTTCCGCAGTGTCCTGTCGGACGATCCCGAGCAGATCTACGTGTCGGAAGCCGACAGGGAAATCGCAGAGGCTGAGCACGCCGAAAACACCGAGCACACCGAAGACGCAGCGAGCAGCAGGGAGGTCCGGCCATGACCATGACAACACCCCTGCCGGAAAAGGCCGGCCGTCCGCGGATCAGCGCGGGGCCCGGCACCTCGTTCCTTCCGCGCAATACGCGCTTCCAGCCGCGCAGCATGGGGGTCATGCTCGTCGGCACAGCCCTGCTGGTGGGCACGATTGTCGCCTTCTTCCTGTCGCCGACCGCACCGATTGCCGGCGCGTGGTGCATCGCGATGATGCTCGTGCTCATGTTCCTGGGTGTCCCCGTGGCAGCAGCACTGGCCATCCCGTCGATCATCGGCGTCTACGGACTGTCCGGGATTCCCGCGACGGTCAACATCCTCGCCACGACCCCCTACACGGCCACCGCAAAGTGGACGTACTCCGTCCTGCCGCTGTTCATCTTCATGGGCATGCTCCTATCCCAGTCGGGGCTGACACAGAAGATCTACCGGGCCACCGACCGGTGGTTCTCGTGGCTGCCCGGCGGCCTTGCAATCGGCACAACGGCAGCCGGTGCCGGTCTGTCGTCAGTGTCAGGTTCGACAATCGGCATGACCTACGCCCTGGGCCGGGCTGCGATTCCGGAAATGCTGCGCGCAGGCTACGACAAGCGGGTGGCACTCGGTTCGGTCATTGTCGCCGGTCTTCCCGGCAACCTCATCCCGCCGTCCATCCTTCTGGTGGTCTATGCAGGCATCGCCTCGGTGCCGGTCGGCCCGCAGCTGGTGGCAGGTGCTGTGCCGGGCCTGCTGGTCGCAGTGTTCGTCGCAACGTTCATTCTGGTGCTCGGCATTGTGTCGCCGAAGCTGGTCGGTCGCGGCGGCGGCCCGGCTTCTTCTGCCACGTGGGCGCAGCGGCTGAGCTCACTGGGGGAGGTGTGGGGTTTCCCCGTCATCCTCGTGGTGCTGTTCGGCGGGATGTTCTCCGGGGCATTCACCCCGACGGAGGCCGGTGCCGCAGCGGCTCTGACCGCACTCATCCTCACCCTCATCGAACAGCGCGGCAACAGGCCCTTCGCCTGTGTTGCCCGGGCCGCGCTTGCCACGGTGAGCGCTTCTGCCGCGATCTTCTTCATCATGATCGGGGCCGAAATGCTCACCCGCCTGCTGGCCATTACCGGCCTGGCTGAAATTCTCACCGGCTTCGTCACCGGCCTGGGGCTCTCACGCGTGGGCTTCCTCGTGCTGCTCATCGCGGTCTACCTGGTGATGGGCATGTTCTTCGACACCCTGGCGATGATGCTGCTGACAGTGCCGATCCTGCTGCCGGCGGTCGAGGCGATGGGCGTGAGCGCGCTGTGGTTCGGGGTTTTCGTGGTGCTGCTCGGTGAGATCGGCATGATCACACCGCCGGTGGGAATCCTCTCCTACATCGTCCACACGATCGCCAAGAAGCCGGATGTCAACCTGGGCACCGACATAACCCTGGGCGATGTTTTCCGCTCGCTCGTGTGGTTCCTGCCGATCCCGCTGCTCTTCTTGATCTTTATGATCGCGTTTCCGCAGGTCGCCGAATGGCTGCCCGCTCTGCTCGAAACCGCAGGAGGACGATGATGACACGCTCCCGCACGATGAGGACGCTCGCCGCGGTCTGCACCGCTGGAGCGGTGCTCCTGACCGGGTGCGCCGGTTCGGTTGCCGGCGGCGCACTGTCAGGGGAGGGCTCGGGCACCGGGTACGCCTATGGGGCCTCCAGGGACGAGGTGCTCGAAGCCATTGCAGACCTCCCGCCGGTCACGCTGACCTACCAGCCATCGGAAGCTTCGCCGAAGAACAAAGAGATCGCCTCGGCCCCGCGGTGGGTAAAAGAGGTAAGCGAACGCTCCGGCGGCAAGATCACCATCAAGATCATCTACGGACAGGCAATCGCAGGCTACGGCGAAGTGTTCGATGCCCTCTCCGACGGTCGCCTGGACCTGGCCTACACGCTGCCGGCCTATCTGCCGCAGGAATTCCCAGCAGCCAGCGCGGTCGGAGACCTGCTGTCCGAAGCCGACCCATCGCCGTTTGTCGGCGAGATGGTCGCCAACGCAGCCTCAACCGAGATCGGATGGGCTTCGGACAAGGTCCTGGAGCAGTACGAAAAGAAAGGCGTATACCCGCTCAACCCGGTTTCCGCCTCGGGAAGCTATTCAAGCCAGTGCAACACGGACGGCTTCGGGATCGACGACTACGGCGGACGGCAGATCCGCGTGGGTGCGCGCTCGCAGGTCGGCTACGTCCAAGCGCTCGGCGGCACCCCCGTGTCACTCGACTACACGGAAACCTATGAAGCCCTGCAGCGCAAGACAATCGACTGCACGCTGGGACAGATGGTGCCGTCTGTGGAAGCCGGACTGTTCGATGTGGCGCGCTACACGGGATACCTGACCGACACCTCGGCACCCCGGGCAGTTGGTGCCGTCATCGCCGGGCAGCGGTTCGCCACTCTGCCGCTGGCGTATAAGCAGATCATCTTCGACAGCTACGGCGGATCGTTCCAAGGCCAGATGGGCCGCTCCATCGGCGGCAATCACGAAGCCGTCAAGAAGATCCGCGCCCTGGGCGGAACAATCGAACCGCTGGAAAAGCCCCTGCAGGACAAGCTCAGGGGATTCAACCGGGAACTCGCCGGAAACGTCGAAGAGTCCGGTGCGCTTGAGAAGGGAACCGAGAAGCGCTTTGCCGAAGTGCTGGAAAAGTGGCAGAAGAAAGCCGACGAGCTCGGCTACACCGACGGCGGAGACTTCGACACGATGGATCAGTGGTACGACCCCGACACGGACTATGTGCCCTTCGGCGAAGCCGTGTACGAAGAGGTCATCCTGCCGCACCGGCCCGGCGGCACAAGCGGAAAAGAAGACGCGAAGTCCTGATCGAACGGCAAGGGGCGGTGTGCCGAGTGCACGCCGCCCCTTGCCGTTGTTTCGGTCGCTGCCCTCAGAGAGTGGGGACGTCCTCCAGGAGGGCCTTTGTGTAGGCGTGCGAAGGTGAGCGGAACACCTCGTCGACAGGACCGAAGTCGACGATCTCACCCTTGTTGAGCACAGCAATGTCATCGGCGATGTGACGGGCGAGCGTGATGTTGTGGGTCACGAACAGCATCGCCAGGCCCCGTTCGACCTTCAGTCTGCGCAGCAGGCCGATGATCGAAGCCTGCACCGACACATCGAGGGCGCTTGTCACTTCGTCGCACACCAGCACGTTCGGCGCGTTGACGAGGGCGCGGGCAATTGCCGCGCGCTGGCGCTCGCCGCCGGAGAGATCACCGGGACGGCGATCGTAGAACGACCGGCCCAAGCGCACTGCATCAAGGGCTTCTTCCACGTAGCCGCGGCGCTGCGCCGGTGAGAGGTCGCGGTTCATCTCCAGCGGAACCGTCAGAGACTCGCCGATTGTGCGCCGCGGATTGAGAGACGAGTACGGAGACTGGAACACGTACTGCAGACCCTGAAGCTGTTTGACCGAGCGTTTGCGCGTGCTGTTCGGCAGGACCTCACCGTCCAGGCTCACCGAGCCCGTGTAGTGGTCGATAAGACCCGCAATTGAACGCGACAGCGTGGTTTTGCCGGAGCCCGATTCGCCCAGGAGCATGGTGCAGCGGCCCGGTTCGAGTCGCATGTCGATGCCGCGCAGCACGGTGTTCGAACCGTATGCGAGCTTCAGATCCCGGACTTCGAGCACCGGGGCGGGCGTGGACGGGGTCTCCGCGGTGGTGGGGATGCCGCCGCTGGCGGTGCTCGCCTCGGTTCCGCCGATGGTCTTCCGCCCCGCCAGGTCCGGCACCGAAGCCAGCAGCCGCTGAGTGTACGGATGCTGGGGGTCGCGCAGCACCTGTTCGACGGGTCCCTCTTCGACGATGTCGCCGCGCAGCATGACGGCCACGCGGTCTGTCACGTCGGCGACGACGGCGAGGTCGTGGGTGATGTAGATTCCGGCAACCCCGTGCCGCTTGGTCATCTGCTGGATGGTGTCGAGCACGTGCGCCTGCGTGGACACATCCAGCCCGGTGGTCGGTTCGTCGAGGATGAGGACATCGGGGAACATGGCGAACGCCATTGCAATGCCGATGCGCTGCTGCTGACCGCCGGACAGCTGGTGCGGCCAGCGCTTCTGGTAATCCCTGTCCGATGGCAGCCCAACGTCTTCGAGGACTTCGGCTACACGGTCTGCGCGGTCTTTCTCAGAATCGCCGTAGCCGTGGATGTCGAGGACTTCCCGGATCTGTTCGCCCACGCGGATGGCGGGATTGAGTGAGAGCGCGGGGTCCTGCGGAATGTAGGCGATCCGCTCGCCGCGCAGAAACCGGGTTTCGTCATCAGTGAGCTCTTCCACGACGATCTTCTCCCGGCCTTCGCGCGGTGTGTTGGGGTAGATCGTCGAAGTTCCGCCGGTCTGCACAAGCCCGGCGCGGAAGTGGCCCATAGCGGCAAGGCCTGCTGTGGTCTTGCCCGAGCCGGACTCTCCCACGAGCCCGAGCATTTCACCTCGGCGGACCGTCAGATCGATGCCGTGGAGGATTTCGGTGCCGCCGACGGCTTCGACGCGCAGTCCGCGCATTTCGAGGACATTGGGGTGTGTCGTCATCACTGCTCCACATTCGTCGAGGCGGTGGCACGCGCAATTGCGTCCGCCAGCAGGTTGGTGCCGATCGTCAGAACCGCAATGGCGATCACCGACAGCAGAACGCCCCACGGCTGGACTGTCAGGGCGATTCGGTTTTCGTTGATCATCAGGCCCCAGTCGGCCTGCGGGGGCTGCATGCCCAGCCCCAAGAAGGACAGCGAGGCGATCGCGCCGATCGAATACGTCAGACGCAGGCCAGCTTCGACAGCCATGGGGCCGGTGATGTTCGGCAGGATTTCGCGGGCGATGATCTTCCAGCGCGGAACCGCGTACATTTCGGCTGCCCGGATGTAGTCCTCGCTGATGACGCTCAGGGTCGCCGAGCGGGCAACGCGGGCAATGCGGGGAGCGTGGGTCAGACCGATGATGAGCACGAGCACCCATCCGCGCGGTCCGGCAATTGTGATGGCAAGCAGCGCGAACACCAGCTGCGGAACGGCGAGGAACACATCGTTGATGCGCATGATGAGCGAATCCACAGTGCCGCCGGTGTAGGCGGCGAGCATCCCGAAGACCGCGCCGACGGCCAGGCCGAGTGCGGTGGCCAGCACCGAATAGATGAGCAGCAGCAGACCGCCGGCCAAGAAGCGCGAGCCCACGGAGCGTCCGAGATTGTCGGTGCCGAACAGGCCGTGGTCAGAGAAGGGCTGGCCGATGAACTCATAGGGTGTGACACCCGTGATGGGCGCTGCCAACAGGGGGCCCAAGAGTGCCAGGGCGATGACGGCGGCGCTGATGATCACGCCGATCTTGCCCTCTCGCTGGGCCCAGATGCGCTTGAGGACGTGCGGGGGACGGCTGTGGGACTCTTTGATGTCGCCGTCGGCGTTCGATTCGCCCAGTGCCGCGTGTTCGAGCGCGCCGTCGGTCGGTGTGAGGTTCTGCGGAGCTGACATGTTCACTTCCTCAGCTTCGGGTTGGTGACGATGCCGACGATGTCAGCCAACAGGTTGACCACGATGTACACAATTGCCACGAGCAGCGTGATGGCCTGGACCACTTGGACGTCGCGGTAGGTGACCGCATCGATGAGAGCCTGTCCGATGCCCGGGTAGCGGAAGAGGAACTCCACGACTACGACACCGCCGGCCAGCCAGGCCAGCTGGATGGCGATGACCTGGGCAACCGGCCCAATGGCGTGTGGAACGGCGTGGCGCAGGATGACAGTGCGTTCGGGCACACCTTTGAGCCTTGCCATTTCGACGTAGCCGGAGTCGAGAACTTCCGCCATTGTCGCCCGCATCATGCGCGCAATATAGGGCGCGACGACGAGCGCCAGGGTCAGTGTGGGCAGGATGAGCTGCAGCGGCAGGTGCCACACCGGGGTGCCGGGCGGGGACATTGTGACTGCGGGCAGGATCGGGAAGACAGTTGTTGCGAAGATCGTGATGAGGCCGACGCCGACGACGAACTCCGGCATGGCCGCAAGTACAAGTGTGACCCACGTGATGGCCGAATCGCGGCGCTGGCCACGGTGGATGGCCGACACAATGCCGAGGAACAGGCCGACCGGCACGGAGACGACGGCGGCGAGCACCATGAGGATGATCGAATTGCCAATCCGCGGGGCCAGCAGCTGTGAGACTGGTCCTCCCGTGGCGGCCGAGGTTCCGAAGTCGCCGGTGAACAGGCCGCCCAGCCACAGGAAGTACCGGACGATGGCCGGTTTGTCGAGGTCCATCTGCTCGCGCAGCGCTGCAAGCCTTTCCGGTGTCGCCTGCTGGCCGAGGATGGCCCGCGCGGGGTCGCCGGGCAGCAGGAGGGTGGCTGCGAAGATGATGATGGAAATCGCCAACAGTACGAAAACGCTGATGAGCAGTCGTTTGAAAATGAGCTTTGCCATGGTTTCCGCCTACGCTTTCGCAATCCAGACATCGCGGAACCGGAAGCTCGACAGGGGGATGCCGGTTGCGCTTTCGGTGAGTCCGCCGACGTACTTCTGGTAGGCGTCGACCTGATTGGCGAAGCCCCAGATGATGTATCCGCCTTCTTCGTACTGCTGCTTCTGACCTTCCTGCACGATCTTCCTGCGCTTCTCCGGGTCGGTTTCAGCCTGGATTCTCTTGATGATGTCGTCTGTCTTATCGCTGGCCCAGTTCGTTTCGTTGAATGGGGAATTGTCCATGAGGCACTGGTCGGCCTGCGGGGCGAAATTGCGGGTGTACCAGAACGACTGAGCGAAATCCCATTTGAGGTAGTTGTCGCCGAAGAACGTGGTGGTGTCTACGCGGCGAATCTTGACGGTGATGCCGGCGTCGCGGGCCTGCTGAGCGAAGACCTGGGCGGCTTCGACGGTCCCGGACTGGATGGGGGCGGTGACGAGCTCAACCGTGAGCCCGTCGGGATAGCCGGCCTCAGCCAACAGCTGCTTGGCCTTTTCGACATCGCGGCGGCGCTGCGGAAACTGTTTGGGGTAGTCGGGGTCGTAGACGCCGAACATGTCGTTGCCCACCTGGCCGAAGCCGGAGAGCACCTGGTTGATCATCTGCTCGCGGTCAACTACCAGGCGGAAAGCCTGGCGGACGCGCTCATCGTCAAAGGGCTTCTTGTCCACGCGCATGGTGAAAGGCAGCCACATGCCCGTTTTGGAATTGAGGAGCCTCATCCGCTCATCGGCTTCGATCACCTTGGCCAGTGACACGGGGATCTGCGCGACGCAGTCAACCTGATTCGACAGCAGCGCGTTGATGACGGCATCGGTGTCGTTGAAGTTCAGCAGCTCGATCTCATCCAGGTGCGGTGTGCCGTCCCAGTAGTGCGGATTTCGCTCCAGCACGGTTGAAAGCGCCGGTTCAAAGGACTTGAGCATGAACGGGCCGGTCCCCACGGGGTTCTCCGGGTCGTAGTCCTTCGGCACGATTGTGGTGGTGTAGCCCGACATGGGGTCGTCGAAGATGCTGTTGGGCTCTTTGAAGTGGAACTCGACCTCGTAGGGACCCTTGGCCTTCATGAAGTCCAGGGTTGCCAACACAGCGGCGCTCGTCTTGGGGTCGTCGGGGTTGCGAATGCGCTCGTAGGAGGCGATGACGTCTTCAGATGTCATTTCCCGCCCGTCGGAGAACTTCACGCCTTCGCGCAGCTTGGCGGTCCACACCGTGGCATCGTCATTCGGTTCGACCGAGGTTGCCAGCCGGTACTCGACTTCGTAATCAGGCCCGCGCGAGAGCAGGCCCTCATACATGTTGTGCATGCGGCAGATGTCGGTGGTGTTGACGGCCACGTGCGCATCCACGGTGTCGGCTGATGTCCCGCCGGTCAGTCCCACCCGCAGTCTGCCGCCCTTGACGGGCTTCGACAGGTCGAATTCCGGTGTAGCGCTCACTCCGCAGGCGCTCAGCAGGCCAGCTGAGCTCAGGGCGGCGCCGGTGCCCAAGAGCTGCCGGCGGCTGAACGTGCGGTCGGTGTGCGACCGCGAAGCACCTTCCCGCGAGCGAGCAGCCGGAGATGTGCCGTTGTCGTGCGCCATTATCCGCCTGCTTTCGAAAAGTTCGGGTTACCTTGGTGCGAATCACGGTAACACGATCGTGGTGCAACGGCGACGCGAATGTTGAAAAGCATGCGCGAGAAAAACGCCCCCATCAGCTGTTTGAGCTGATGGGGGCGCTGCTGGCGGCAACTGTCGGCCAAAGGCCGAATCTGAAGATCAGGCCAAAATTAGGCCCGTGGGTTCATCACATGGAGATCGAACGTCCCGACCATGCGGGTGCTTCTTCGATCAGCGGCTGCAGGCGCTCAAGCACTTCGGCGGGGAAGTCGACGGCACGGCCGGCCTTCTGATCCACGTGCAGGCACATGACCTCCTCCGTGAATAGAAGGTCCTCCCCGTGGAGCATTTCGTAGGCGATGTGCAGCTTCTTGCCGGCGGCGCCGACGATCCGCGGGCGGACCTCGACCTGTGCTCCCAGGCCGATCTCCTGCAGGTATTGCAGGTGAGTCTCAACCGTGTAGAGCGAACATCCTGTGGTCTTCCGGTAGTCCTCGTTAAGACCGATGTCGATCATGAGCTGGTCCGTGGCGAAACCGCAGATGAGCACGTAGTAGGCCTCGGACAGGTGCCCGTTGTAGTCGATCCACTCCTGCTTGATCTCCGTGCGGTACGGGGCGATCGCCGTCATTCGTCCTCCTGGGTGTCGTTGGGTGAGCCCAACAGGGCCTGCGCGGCACCCGCGGCAGCCGCGGCGGCACCTCGTTCGCGTCCTCCCGGATAGGTGGCGCGGATGTCCTGAATTGCCTGGCGCACGGCGATGATCGAGGCGTCACGGGCCTGCACGAGTTCATTGAACGTGCGGGCGTCGATTTCCTCGTTCGAGCCTTCGACCACCATGTCGCGCAGACGGTCTGTAAGCTCCGGTGCTGTCAATCGGGTCCACGGGCTCAGCAGCGACGGGCCGAAGTGGTCGAGCATGTGGGCCATACCGCCTTCCCCGCCTGCCAAGTGGAAGGTCAGCATCGGCCCCTGCAGCGGCCAGCGCAGGCCCGGTCCGTCGGTGATCGACAGGTCGATCTGCTCGACGGTGGCTTCGCCTTCGTTGACCATGTGCAGAGCTTCGCGCCACAGGGCCTCCTGCAGGCGGTTGGCAATGAAGCCGGGAACCTCGCGGTCCATTTTGATGACGGACTTGCCGATCGCGTCGAACCACTCGGCAGCCCAGTCGACAGCCTCCGGCGCGGTCTCCTCGCCGCCGACCACCTCGACCAGCGGAATGAGGTACGGCGGGTTGAAGGGGTGGCCCACAACCAGACGGGATTTGTCCTGTGCCTTCTGTGCCATGTCCGTCATCGAATAGCCCGATGTGGACGAGCTGATCACGGCATCTGCATCCGCCAGGCGGGCAATATCGGCCAGCAGGTCCTGCTTCATGTCGAGGACTTCCGGTGCGGACTCCTGGACGAAGCCGGAACCGGCAAGCGCTTCGGCCAGGTCCGTGTGGACAGACCAGTTAGTCTTGTTCGCACCCGGCTGCAGGCCGAGGGCTTCAAGTGCCGGCCAGGCGTTGTCGATCAGCCGCTCAAGCTTTTCCGGGGCGTCCGGGGAAGGGTCCCACACTTTGACGCTCAGTCCGCGGGACAGGAAGTACGCAGCCCAGCCGCCGCCGATCGTTCCGGCGCCGACGCACGTTACCTGGGTGATGTCGTCAATTCGGCGCAGTGCGATTGTCATCTGAGAACCAGCCCCTCAGTGCTTTTCGAGGCCGAGAATTTCGCGGGCCTCGTTCGGGCTTGCCACGGAAGCCCTGAGCGATTCGATGATCGTCACAGCCCGGTCGGTGAGCTCGGCATTGGTGGCCTTGACTCCGCGGGACAGGTAGAGGTTGTCTTCGAGTCCTACGCGGACGTGGCCGCCGGCCAGAACCGACTGGGCGACCCACGGCAGCTGGTTGCGGCCGATGGCGAAGCTGGTGAACACCGAGTTCTTCGGCAGCAGGTCCACCTGCGCGTCAAGCAGTTTGCGCGATACCGGAGCTCCGTAGGGGATGCCCATGCACAGCTGGTACATGGCGGGGTCATCCAGCAGGCCCTCTTCGTACATGACATTGGCAAACCACAGGTTGCCGGTGTCGAAGATCTCCAGTTCAGGCTTCACTCCGAGTTCGCGGATGCGGGCAGCGCCTTCGCGCATCATGTCCGGGGTGGAGATGTAGATCTGGCTGCCTTCGCCGAAGTTCAGGGTGCCGCAGTCGAGCGTTGCGATCTCCGGACGGAGCTCTTCGACGTGTGTGAGCCGGGTGGCCTGGTTGACCAGGTCGGTGCCGTCAGCGAACTGGGTGGGGTTCTGCGGGTCGAGGACCACGTCCCCGCCCATTCCGGCGGTCATGTTGATGACGGGGTCGACATCGTCGGCTTGGCGCACCAGGCGCAGAACTTCGCGGTAGAACTCGGTTTCGCGCGAACCCTGCTTGGTCTGCGGGTCGCGTACGTGAATGTGGATGACAGATGCGCCGGCCCTGGCGGCTTCGATGCCGGACTGGGCGATTTCTTCGGGGGTGACCGGAACGTGCTCGGATTTGCCGGCGGTGTCGCCGGCTCCGGTCAGGGCGCAGGTGAGGATGACATTGTGATTCATGGGAACTCCCTTGTCTGATCTGGTGATGGTGGTCGGCTGATCAGGCGGAGTGCTGCTGTGCCCGCCTGCTCAGTGAAAGCGCGGCGGGGAACCGTACGGAAAGCCCTTGACGATATCCATGACTTCACCCTCCCAAGCCTGGGGGAGGGTTGCAACCTGTTTCTGAACGCGTGGGCGGCCCAACGCACCTGCCGCTGTGCGGGCGGGGCGTCTGCTGAAAATCACGAGGCGCCGGTTGGGCGGCTCTGCTCAGGCGACTTCGCGGAAGGTCAGGCAGGGTTCGTGGGCGGTCTTCGGCAGGAGGCTGCCCATCATGTCGGTCACCGATTGCGGTGTTTCGGTTCCCGGTTCCCACACCTGGAAGCCCGCGCGGTGGAAGAACGTGGCGCGCTCTTGGGGGATCTGCGCAATGAGCCGACAGCGGGTCGGAAGCCCCGCCTGTTTGAGAATCTGCGGGGCCATGCCCAGCAGAACCGTGCCCAGGCCTTTGCCCCGGAAGTCCGGGTCGGTTGCCAGGCCGCGGATGAAAAGCGCCGTGGCGGTGTGGTTCTGTTCGCCGTCGGAGCTGAAGTCAACTGCTGTGACAACGAGTGCTGCAACGATCTCGCCGTCTTCGTTGAGCGCTACGAGGCCGGCGTCTTGGTCGCCCACGTGGAACGGCACGAGCGTCTTCGAATCGGGGTCCGGTGTTGGCGCAAGACCCGTGATGAGCGCTTCGACGTCGTCGCTGAGTTCGGGTGTGAGCAGCTCGAAGGTGAAGCTGGCCGCCATGAGCGCTTCCGCGTAGCGGCGGTGTCGGGCGGCGACCTTATCTGCCTGCAGTCCGGGGTACAGCATGCCTAGAGCGTACGGCGTGGCCCATGCCCAATCGGGCAGGGCCTGTCCGTGGGCTCTGAGCGCCCAGTGGTATAAGCGGGACCTGCGCACACGTAGACTGTGCGGCATGGGAAAGAAGTCCAGGAAGTCATCAAAAGACGTCATCGCCAAGCGCCTTGCGAAAGCTCAGGCCGCAGCTTTTGTGCCCCGCCCCTACGAGGGTCTGCCGTTCGAAGTCGACATCGTCAGCCTCAAAGAGCTTGTCCCGGCGGCAACCGCTACTGCGAAGCTCAAAGATGAGTTCGGAGGGGATGAAGTCCTCATCGCCTCGCTGCTGCCGTCCGCCTGGCAGGCACACAAGCGCCACGACGGCGTGATCCTCGGCGGACTCCAGGTCCCAGTGTCCAGCCCCGACCCTTCGCGCGATCTCGCCGCAGCCCTGCTGGAAGTCAAGGACATGGAGCCCGGCGGTTTTGTCGGAGCCACCAGCAGCCCCGGAACTGGGCCGCGCCTGCAGGACATCCTCGATCTTGACGCTCCGTTCAAGGTGCGCGTGCACGAAACCTTCGACTACTGGATTCCGCAAGACGGTTCGCTTGATGACGACGAAGACACCCAGGCGGCAATCGAACAGGCCAACAACCTCATCAGCCCCACCGACAAGCTCGTCGAAGCCGAAGGCGCCTACTGGACCGAAATGGGCGACGGCCGCTATGTCCGCTGGGCGATCGGCGAGGACGAAGACACCGTCATGGACGCCCTGGCTCGCCTGCACGCAGACGGCAAGAACACCCTCGGCGGCATCGGCCGTTACCTGGGCACCTTCCGCACGCAGGGCATCGTCATCCCGGTGTGGGAAGTAGGCGCGGATGTCACAGCCGATGACGTCGATGCGGTCCTGGGCGACTTCGCCGAACTTCTCGCCCAGGCGCTGAAGAACACTGAGCCGCTCAGCGCAGACGAGCGCCGTGCGCGCGCCGGAGTTGTTTCGCGTCAGCTGACCATCCGATGACAGACACCCTGCGCTTCGGCTTCCTGGGCCCGGCCGCAACTTTCACGGAGGCCGCGCTGTTGCGCCTAATCGCCCAGCGCGGTTTTGCGAACGCGCAGCGCATTCCCGCAAACAGCGTGGACGAAGTGCTTGCGGCGGTGGCCGCCGGTGAGCTCTCCGGGGCCGTTGTGCCCATGGAGAACTCGGTTGAGGGCGGCGTGCCCGCCACACTCGACGCCCTCACTCGACACGGGGAGCTGCAGATTGTGGCGGAAACCCTCATAGATGTCCGCTTTGTGCTCGCAGCCCGGCCCGGAACGCAGCTGAGCGACATCACGGCATTCGGCACCCACCCCCACGCGGAAGCGCAGACTCGCGGATGGACGGCCAAGCACCTGCCCGGCGCCGCATATGTGCCGGCTTCAAGCACCGCTGCGGCTGCCCGGGCGACAGCAGACGGTGACGCTGACTACCAGGCTGCCGTGTGTCCGGCACTGGCCGCCCAGCGGTACGGGCTGAATGTGCTCGCCGAGAACATCGGCGACCGCCACGACACCGTCACCCGCTTTGTGCTGGTGCGCAAGCCCGCCGCGATGCCGCCGGCAACAGGGGCGGATAAGACGACGATCGTCGCCGCACTGGCATCCGACCGGGCGGGATCGCTGCTCGAACTGCTCGAACAGTTCTCCACTCGCGGAGTCAACCTCGCCCGCATTGAATCGCGGCCGACCGGTGACGGGCTGGGCCTCTACCAGTTCTCCCTCGACCTTGTCGGCCACGTGGCCGAACCGCGGATCGCCCAGGCGCTCGCCGGTGTGCACCGGCTGGCCCGGCGCGTTCAGTTCCTCGGCTCCTACCCGGCGGCGGAGACATCGGTCGAACCGGTAGACCTGCGGATGACGGCTGAGCGCTTCGAAGCGGCCGAAGCGTGGGTCGAGGGAATCCGCGGATACCTCAGCTGATCAGCGGAAACAAAAATGTAATTCGCGCCACAGCGCTGTCTCAAACCGTCACATGATTTCATGCAGCGGAATCCGGTAGTCCACAATCGTCGCCGGAGGTTTCATGATCACAATTGACGGTGTCAGCCGCACCTACGGCAGCGGAGAATCCGCAGTCCACGCGCTGCGCGATGTTTCGCTTCATGTTGAGCAGGGCAGCATATTCGGCGTTGTCGGCCAGTCAGGCGCCGGAAAGTCCACGCTTCTGCGCTGCGTCAACGCGCTCGAACGCCCAGACACGGGGACCGTGACAGTCGGCGAGCACCCCATCAGCTCCCTGCGCGGCCGCCGCCTGTCAGAGGCGCGCCACGACATCGGGATGGTGTTTCAGCACTTCAACCTCGTGGGCAACCGCACCGTGGCAGACAACGTCGACTTCGCCCTCGAAGCGGTCGGCCAGCCGCAGGCCAAGCGCCGTCAGCGCGTCGGCGAGGTCCTCGAACTCGTCGGCCTGTCACACAGGGCCGACCACCACCCGCGCCAGCTTTCAGGCGGACAGCGGCAGCGCGTCGGCATCGCCCGCGCACTGGCGGCAGAGCCCAAAGTGCTGCTCAGCGACGAAGCCACAAGCGCACTGGACCCCGAAACCACCCGATCGATTCTCGATCTGATCAAAAAGCTCAGCGTCGAACTCGACCTGACCGTCCTGCTCATCACCCACCAGATGGACGTCGTCAAGCGCATCTGCGATTCCGCGGCTCTTATGGAAGACGGTGCGGTGCAGGAAACGGGAACCTTACCGGAGCTCATCACGTCTCCCGGCAGCCGGATTGCCGACGAACTGTTCCCCGTCGGAACCTACGCGCCGATCGACGGACACGAAATCGTCGACGTCACCTATTTCGGCAGCGAAGCCACCGACGGTGCGGTCGTCAAACTCGCCCGCGAACTCGACATCGACGTCTCAATTCTCGGCGCCGCGCTGGAAACCGTTGACGGCAAGCAGGTCGGCCGCACCCGCCTGGCTGTGCCCGGCGACGCCCGGCAGGCCCAGGCGGTCGTCGACAGTTTCCACGCGCGCGGACTCACAGCTTGGCGTGCAGGCCAGCAGGGAGGTACCGCATGACCGACATCAACAACCCCGCCTTCTGGCCGGAGCTTTTCCGCGTTCTGTGGAAAGGCACCCAGGAAACCCTGTTCATGGGTTCGGTGGCAATGCTCTTCACCCTCCTGGTGGGTCTGCCGTTGGGCATTGTGCTCGTCGCAACGGAAAAGGACGGCTTCCTCGCCGCGCCGTTCGGCCAGCGCTGGCTCGGTGCGATCATCAACTGGGTGCTCGGCTTCGTCGTGAACGTCGGCCGCTCGGTGCCGTTCATCGTGCTCATGATTGCGCTCATTCCCACAACGCGCTTCGTCATGCAGGTGCTCACCGGCCGGCCCACGTTCATCGGCACGGAGGCCGCGACCGTCCCGCTGACGCTGGTTGCCATTCCGTTCTTCGCCCGCATGGTTGAAATTGCAGTGCGCGAAGTCGACCCCGGCCTGCTGGAGGCCGCCGAATCCCTTGGCGCGTCCAGGTGGCTGACCATCCGCCGCGTCATCATGCCCGAAGCAACCCCGTCAATCATCTTGGGCACGGCAACCACACTGACTTCGATCATCAACTTCTCGGCGATGGTCGGCACCGTCGGAGGCGGCGGCCTGGGACAGGTTGCGATTTCCTACGGGCATCAGATGTACTCGCCGATCCACATGATCGCCGTCATCATCATCCTGTTCGTGCTGGTGCAGATCATCCAGACGGCCCTGAGCTTCGTCGCCAAGCGCTACGGGCGCGCCAAACCCCGCCACCGTGGCTTCTTCAGCCGGCAGATCTGACAGCCTGCAGACAAACACACAGAAAAACCCACCTAAGGAGAACAATGAAGGTATCGGCTCGTCGCGGCATCATCGCCGCAGTCGCTGCTCTCAGCCTCACCCTGTCGGCCTGCGGCGGCGGTGCACAGAATGCGGAAGACGCATCGCTTGACACCCCGCTGAAGGTCGGAGCGCTTGCCGTCCCGGCCGGTAAAATGCTGACCTACGTGGCGGAGAACCTCGCCGAAAAGGAAGGCATTAAGGTCGAGTTCGTCGAGTTCAACGACTACAACACCCCCAACCCGGCGCTGGCCGACGGTTCGATTGACGCGAACCTGTTCCAGCACCAGGACTTCCTTGACACCTACAACAAGGAAGCCGGCGGCAATCTCGAATCGGTCGGCGAAATCTACCTGCCGGCCGCGGCTTTCCACTCGAAGAAGCACAAGTCGCTTGACGAACTTCCCGACGGTGCTGTCGTGTCGATCCCGAATGACCCGACGAACGAAGGCCGTGCTCTCGAACTGCTGCAGGACGCCGGCGTCATCAAGATTGAGGATGGCGCGACCAAGCCCGACGGCATCACTGAGAACAAGAAGAACTTCAAGTTCCAGGAAGTCGACAACGCGAGCCTTCCCCGCACCCTTGAAGACGACGATGCCGCATTCGTCACCTCGTCCTATGCCATCCCGGCAAAGCTGACGAAGGACACCATCATCGCGTCTGAAGAAGAGGGCTCGAAGTACTACAACGTGCTGGCCACCCGCCCTGAGCTCAAGGACGACGAGCGCATCGAGAAGCTGCACAAGATCCTGACCTCACAGGACATGGCGGACTTCATCAACGAAAAGTGGGACGGCCTCATTCTGCCGAACACCAAATAAGACTCACGCTGCACACAGTGGCACAAGGGGCCGCGGAACGATCACAGGATCTTCTCGCGGCCCCTGTTCTGTGTGCGCACGGACCGGGGCGGGCCGTGCTCGGACCGGGTTTGGGCCGATTGTCAGTGCGGTCAGTGCAGGCGGATGCTGAGCCCCTGGATCTGCTGGTAGGGGTTGAACGTCATGGTCACGGTGCGGCTTCCGGCTGCTCCGGTGACGGTCCACTGAGCTGACGAGGCGCCGGTGAACCGGGGCTCGATGCTCGCCTGTTCGATGTCTCCCGTGTGTTCGCAGGCTGCGGCCCATGCTGCAAGGCGCTCTCGGCGCGGCTGGTCGAGGTCGACGTTCATGGAGAAGACGCTCTCAGCCGCACTGTCGTCACCCGTGCGGATCATGTTTTCGGCGATGCGGGCCAGTTCCAGAGCACGTTCGTCGGGCAGGAACTCAGCGACGGACCGAACGGGGACAACTCGTCCGGCAGCAGGCCCGGTGGGGGTCGCAGTCGGCGCTTCTGAGCGCGGCCATGCGCGGTTGTCGGGATCTTCGCCGCGCTGGACTTCAAGCCCGGCTTCGAGTGCTTTGGCGGTGACGGCTTCCGTGGGGTAGCCGGTCAGCGCGGTGAAGAGAATGACCCCTGTGCGGCTGGCCGCGTGCCACCGCATGTGCAGTCCGAAGCCGGGATAGCCCCCGGAGTGTCCGGCGAAGCTGCCGTAGCGGGTGTCGAAATAGCACCGCAGGCCCAGACCGTAGCCGCCGCTGACCGCGAACTGCTCGCTGCGCTTCGGCCCGGTTGCAGATGTTCCGTGCGTGATGTCCATGGCTCGCACCGGCTGCTGCTGGTCAGCCAGCACTCGCCGCCACAGTCGTGCCCGCTGTGGCGTGTCGTCGCCCGTGGCGGCGGCAAGAGCCCGGAACGCCGCATCGTCGCCTTCGGGGCTGAGGGCATCAATGTGGGCGCGCACCCACACCGAAAGGTCACCCACGGTCGAAGCCAGTCCGCCGATGGCAGAGAACGCTCCGGGCAGCGAAACGGGCTGCGGTTCGAGTTCACCGTCCCGGTTTCGCCGGTATCCCGTGACCAGGCGGTCGGCATCGAGCCTTCGGACATCAAAACCAGATGACGTCATGCCCAGGGGTGTGAGGAAAACATCGTCAATCAGCTGTGCGAACGGCTTCTGCGCGGCACGTTCGATCACGAGGCCGGCAACCGCGTAGCCCAGATTCGAGTAGCGGTAGGCCGTGCCGGCCGGGAAGTCGCGAATCGCAGGTTTGCCCAGAAGGTCAGAGAAGTCCTCGGCAGACATCGACTCCTGGCGGTCTGCCCACGGGTCATCCGTGGGCAGACCCGAAGACATCCGCAGCAGATCGTCGATGACAACGTCCTCAGCCCACCCGGCATCGGCCAGTTCGGGCACCCAGTCGAGGACAGCATCGTCCATTCGCACCGGCTTGCCCGGAATGAGCCCCCGGACCAGACCGGTCAGGGCAGCCGCCGTGAACGACTTCGTGATCGAGGCGACCCGGAAGATGCGGTCCCGGCCGTCGACCTCGTGCAGCTGGCCGTCCGAGATGATTCCGAACGCCGTTTCCGGCACGCGCGCGGTTTCACGGCGAATGGTGTCGACAATGGCTTCGCGTGCAGTGGGCGAAAGCACTCTCACTGTTCCTTTTCTGCTGTTTGAGCTTTGGCTTCGTCAACGTGGAGATTGGCGTAGGAATCGCCGAGGATTTCGTGCAGACCCTCGTCGTAGCCGATCGTGCGGCGGCTGGCCGCAAATGCGTACATGACGGCGCCCAGCAGCATCCAAGCGCCCAAGATGATGTATTCGGCCGGCCACACCAGCGACGACGAGGTTCCGGGAGCCAGCGCCCACACGATGACGCCGATGGCGCCCAGTCCGCCGATCGCGGGCAGGAACGACAGTTTGGAACGGCGAACCGCCTGCGGGTAGCGCCGCGGCAGCAGGTACTTGGCGAGCACCACCATGAACCACACAACGCCCAGGTATACGCCGCCGGTGTCGAGGAACCACACAACCGCACCCGGACCAAGCCAGCCCAGGGCAAGGGTGACGGCAGTCGTGACGATGAGAGCGCGGCCGGGAGTCTGCCTCTTGGGGTTGATGGCGGCCAGGCTCGGCGGGAGCAGCTGGCCGCGGGCCATGGCGACGATGATGCGCGAACTTGCCACGAACAGGCCGAGGAAGCTGGTGAGCAGGCCGAGGAACGCAATCGCGTAGGCGCCCGAGCCCAGAATGGGGAAGCCCGCCTCGGTGAACGCTGACACGGTGCCCAGGTCCATCTTCGCGACGTCCTGCCACGGCATGACCCACGCGGTTGCGGCGAGCACCGCGGTGTAGAACAGACCGGCGGTGATGACGGTGAGGACCACGGCGCGTCCTACGCGCTTCGGTGAGATCTTCGCGTCTTCGGCAAGGACTGCGACAAGGCCGAAACCGGCCAGGAAGGTCATACCGGGGATGATGAAGCGCAGGGTGTCAGACACCGGAGCCGCACCCTCGGCATAGGCCGGGAAGAAGTTCGACGGTGAGCCGCTTGCGAAGCCCACGACGATGAGGGCCGCGCCGATCAGCACAATTGCTGCGAACATGAACATCTGCACGCGCCCGCCGATCTCAATGCCGAACCAGTTGAGCGCAAACATCAGCAGGGTGAGGATGACGCCGACGGCCAGCACCGGCAGGTACACGGTTTCACCGTTGATGGTGTACAGCGGCATCGTCTTCATGGCGGGCACGAAATTGCTCAGCAGGAAGCCGAAGGCCGTGACATAGAACGCCAGGGACGACACATAGGCGCCCAGCAGCATCCAGCCGGTGAAGAACGCCGGACCGCGGCCCATCGTGGTGTAGGAGAAGACCACTTCACCGCCGGCGCGGGGAAAAGCTGCCGTCAGCTCTGAGTAGGCCAGGGCGACAAAGGAAGCCAGGAGAACACCGAGCAGCAGGCCGAAGACCATGCCGCCGGAGCCGTAGGAGTCCATGAGCTTGGAGTTGGTGTAGATCCAGCTGGTTCCGATGACGCCGGCCACGCCGAATGCCAAAAGCTGGAAAAGGCCGAGCGACTTTTTGAGTTCAGCCACGATGTCCTTCCGGAAAAAGAGCGCCCGACCTTCCCTGGCCGCAGCGCCCGATGAGCATTTGCGCTTCATGATACGACGTGCGGTGTGACCTGCGTCAATGCCGCCTGTGACGGTCGGAGGCGGTGCCGAGGAGCGGTGCGAGGAAACGGCGGCCGGGGATGGGGAGGGGCAGGTGCCGGGCAGTCTCAGCTGTCCCTGCGGGCGAGCCCCTGAACGGGTTCGACGTGCAGAAGTCTGCGCAGGCGGCCCAAATTGAGAGTGCGGGACTGGGCAATCCGGCGCACCGCAAAGCGGTCGAGCCCGTCCTTTGGCCGGCGGCCGGTCTTTTCGCGCAGCCAGGCCGTTGTCAGCGCGAGGTCGGCAGCCCGGTCGTCAAAGTTGTAGGGCCCAAGGCCGGTGCGGGCCATGAACGTGTTGATCGCATCGCGCAGAACATAGGGTTCGGGGTCTGACACGTTGATCGGCCCGTAGGCTTCTGGGTGCCGCAGACCGGCGGTAACCGCTGCGGCGACATTTTCAGCACTGGCCAATGCTGTTTTCTGGCGGCCTCCGCCGGGCAGTTCGATAACGCCCTTCTTAGTGGCAAGTGACTGAAGAAAAGGAAAATTGCGCCGGTCACCCGGACCGTAGACGGGAGCCGGGCGCAGGATGAGCGCGTCCGGGCGCAGGCGGGTGACAACCTTTTCGGCTTCGACCTTCGAGCGTTCGTACTCGGTGGTAAAGCACGCAAGGTCCGCAGGTCCGTGCTCTTCGTAAATGTCCCGGAGCCCGCGGCGGGGGTCATAGACATCGGCACAGGACAGGAAGATGAAGCGGGCCCGGGGGAACGCGTCGAGCACATTGCGGGTTCCCGTGACGTTGACGCTGTGGGCGTCCTGCTGCGAAAGGCCTCCGCCGCTGACACCGGCGGCGTGGACGACGGCGCTGATGTCACGGCCGGTCACACGGCAGTCCGCGGGTGTGCGGATGTCCCATTCGATGTGCTCGACCGAATCGTCATGGGGGGCAGACGTCCCAGCGCTCACCGGGGTGTGGCCGGCTGCCCGCAGTGCAGAGATGACGGCGCGCCCAATGCATCCGGAAGCGCCGGTGACAAGAACAGTCATAGGCTCAGATTAGCGCGCTCACACCGCTTTGGCCGGTATGCGGCCGGTGTCGCCCGAGCAGTGTTGTGTAGGCAGCGGCGGTCTAGGTGCGGTCGATGTCCTTGCTGACGAGGCCCTCGGCTTCGGAATGGCCGTGGGTCCACTCCGGGGAACGCTTTTGAAGAAAAGCCGTAATGCCCTCCTGTGCGTCGGTGAGCACGGCGTTGTCGGCCATGACCCGGCCCATGCGGGAGTAGGCCTCGGTTGTGCTCAGGGAAATCTGCTCGTAGAAGGCGCGCTTGCCGATCGACACCGTGGTCGACGAGGACTGGGCGACGGTGCGGGCCACTTCGAGTGTGCGCTCGCGCAGGGCGTAGGCGGGTGCGGTGTGTGAAACAAGGCCGCGCTGGAAGGCCTCTTCTGCCTTCATCGGCTCTCCGGTCAGGAGCATCCGCATGGCCGTTTTGCGGTTGACCGCGCGCGACAGCGCGACCATCGGAGTTGAACAGAACAGGCCGATGGTCACACCGGGGGTGGCAAAGGATGCGCTTTCAGAAGCCACAGCGAGGTCGCAGGTGGCCACCAGCTGACAGCCCGCCGCGGTTGCCAGGCCCTGCACTTCTGCAATGACCGGCTGCGGAATGGACTGGATGATCCGCATGAGCAGGGTGCAGGTGTCGAAGATGTTCTGCTGGGTTGCGTGATCGCTTCCCTGGACTTCGCGCAGGTCATGGCCTGCGGAGAAAACCTTGCCGGTCGACGCGAGGACGATGGTCCGAACTTCCGTGTTCTTGCCGACTGTGCGGAAGGAGTCGATGAGTTCGTTCATCATCTTCCGGGACATGGCGTTGCGGTTTCCGGGACTGTTGAGGGTAATGAGCGCAATCGGGCCGTCGTATTCGAGCGTCACCAGTTCTTCAGACATGTGTTCAGTCTGCCAAAGACCGTGCGGCGCGAAAAGAATCAAGGACAGAAATCTTAGGTTGAGCGGAATAGACTCAACCTTGTTGAAGTTACCTGTATGAACATAGTTTTGCAGGAAGGGAGGTGTCCCCATGGACACCAAATTCACCTCACGATCGCAGGAGGCTCTGTCCACCGCGATCAAGGACGCAGCGCAGCGTGGAAACTCGCAGGTTGAGCCTGCGCACCTTCTCGCCGCTCTGCTCGAGGGCGAAGACAGCATTGCCGGAGCCCTCATCACTCACCTGGGCGGACGTCCCCAGGATATTCGCAGCCGTGCTCAGGCCGTCGTTGCCGGACTGCCGTCTGCCAGCGGATCGTCCGTCAGCCAACCGCAGCTCTCAAGGGCCGGGCTGTCGGTCATCAGCAGCGCCGAAAAGGAAATGCAGGCACTCGGTGACCAGTACGTCTCAACCGAACACCTCCTTTTGGGTGTCGCGGCCGATTCCGGTGAAGCCGGCAAGCTGCTCAGTGCCGAAGGCATTACCCGCGACGCGCTGCTTGCCGCCCTGCCGGAAGTCCGCGGCGGTCGCAAGGTCACCAGCGAAAACCCGGAAGACACCTTCCAGGCGCTGGAGAAGTACGGCATCGACCTGACCCAGCAGGCCCGCGACGGGAAACTCGACCCCGTCATCGGCCGCGACTCCGAAATCCGCAGGGTCGTTCAAGTGCTGTCGCGTCGCACAAAGAACAACCCGGTGCTCATCGGCGAAGCCGGTGTGGGCAAAACCGCCGTTGTCGAAGGTCTCGCGCAGCGCATGGTCGCAGGCGATGTTCCCGAAAGCCTGCGCGGCAAGCAGCTGGTCAGCCTCGACCTGTCGGCCATGGTGGCAGGCGCAAAGTACCGCGGTGAATTCGAAGAGCGCATGAAGGCCGTTCTTGAGGAGATCAAGAACTCCGAAGGTCAGATCGTCACCTTCATCGACGAAATCCACACGCTCGTCGGTGCGGGTGCCACGGGCGATTCCGCAATGGATGCGGGCAATATGCTCAAGCCCATGCTGGCCCGCGGCGAACTGCGGCTGGTGGGTGCGACAACGCTTGACGAGTACCGCGAGAACATCGAAAAGGACCCCGCCTTGGAGCGCAGGTTCCAGCAGGTGTTCGTGGGAGAGCCGAGCGTGGAGGACTCGATTGCCATTCTGCGCGGGCTGAAGGAGCGCTACGAAGCTCACCACAAGGTGACGATCGCAGACTCCGCCCTGGTTGCCGCCGCGTCGCTGTCGAACCGCTACATCACCGACAGGCAGCTGCCGGACAAGGCCATCGACCTCGTAGATGAGGCCGCCAGCCGTCTGCGCATGGAAATCGATTCGGCACCTGTCGAAATCGACCAGCTGCAGCGCGATGTCGACCGCCTCAAAATGGAGGAGATGGCGCTGTCAGCTGAAACCGACGAGGCTTCGAAGGAGCGGCTGGCCGCTTTGCGCGAAGACCTTGCAGACAAGCAGGAAACCCTGTCCGGTCTGACCGCGGCCTGGGAATCACAGCGTGCAGGTCTGAACCGCCTGGGCGAACTGCGGCAGAAGCTGGATGATCTGCGCAGCCAGGCGGAGATTGCGCGGCGCGACACGGACCTCGAAACGGCATCGCGCCTGCTGTACGGCGAAATCCCGCAGGTCGAAAAGGAGATCGCCGCGGCAGAAGAAGCCGAATCGGCTGCCGGATCTCAGGCCAAGCAGATGGTGGGCGAACAGGTCACGGCCGACGACATCGCCGAAGTCGTATCGTCGTGGACGGGCATTCCCGCCGGTCGTCTGCTGGAAGGCGAACGGGAGAAGCTGCTGCACGCGGAAGAGCACATCGGCAAGCGGCTCATCGGCCAGAAGAAGGCCGTTGAAACCGTGTCGGATGCTATCCGCCGTGCGCGCGCCGGGGTTTCTGATCCCAACCGTCCCACGGGTTCGTTCCTGTTCCTGGGGCCGACCGGTGTGGGCAAAACGGAACTGGCCAAGTCCCTAGCCGACTTCCTGTTTGACGACGAGCGCGCCATGATCCGCATTGACATGTCCGAATACGGCGAAAAGCACTCGGTGGCCCGGCTTGTCGGCGCCCCTCCGGGCTACGTCGGATACGAAACGGGCGGTCAGCTGACCGAGGCTGTTCGCCGCAGGCCGTACTCCGTGGTCCTGTTGGACGAGGTGGAGAAGGCACACCCGGATGTCTTCGACATTCTGCTGCAGGTGCTTGATGACGGTCGGCTGACCGACGGTCAGGGTCGAACCGTTGACTTCCGCAACACGGTGCTCATTTTGACGTCGAACCTGGGAAGCCAGTTCATGGTCGACCAGACGCTCGATGCCAAGACAAAAGAGGATTCGGTCATGGACGTGGTGCGCACCGCGTTCAAGCCGGAATTCCTCAACCGTTTGGATGACGTTGTCATGTTCGATGCCCTCAGCAGGGAAGACCTGGCGCGGATCGTCGATCTGCAGATCGACGCAATGCAGCAGCGTCTGAGTGAACGCCGCATTGCCCTGGAGATCACGCCCGAAGCTGCTGGCTACCTGGCGCAGGAAGGCTACGATCCGGCATTCGGCGCTCGCCCGCTGCGCCGTCTGGTGCAGCGCACGATCGGCGATGGCCTGGCCAAGGAGATTCTGGCAGGCGAAGTGCGCGATGGCGACACCGTGCGCGTCGACGCTGCCGAATCCGGCGGGCTGTCGATTGTTCCGGTCGAGCACGCCGACTGACAGTCACCGCTTAAGCACTCAGGGGCGTGGAGAATACTCCGCGCCCCTGAGTGCTGTGTGGTTCACCAGCCGATTATGCGGTCTGGCTGTAGTCCTCGGTCATATCTGAGCCGTCCGGGCGCTGGACCGCGCAGATGATGCGCCGGTTTTCGGGGTCTTGCCA
Organism: Brevibacterium sp. Marseille-P9724; assembly: GCF_902500275.1. Taxonomy (NCBI): domain Bacteria; kingdom Bacillati; phylum Actinomycetota; class Actinomycetes; order Micrococcales; family Brevibacteriaceae; genus Brevibacterium; species Brevibacterium sp. Marseille-P9724. The sequence continues at coordinate 47,626 of NZ_LR722993.1, forward strand.
GGCGGTGGCATTGGGGGTGAAGTAGACCACTTTGAGGCCGTCCGCGTTGGCGCGGTCGGAGTCGAGTTCAAAGCGCGCGGTTTTGCAGTAGGTGCTCCCGTCGCGCTTGAGGGTTTCAAGGCCGGGGTAGGTGCCCGACTGGCTGGGCGTGCGGCCCACCGAGTAGATCTGGTGGACGTGCGGATCACTGCAGGGGACGGTGGTCGGGGCCGTCCCGTTGGAAAGGTCGACAATGCAGTCGCCTGCTCTGAGCTGCCCCAGGTTGCTCTTCACATCGGCGTTTGGGGGAGGCGGGCTGTTGGGCTTGTCGGAGCTGTACGGCAACGGCGCGGGCCGGCTGGTGGGGGATGAGTCACCCGGGGACGGTTCGGCGGTGGGCTCTGATTTCAGGGCGACGAAGCCGAAGATGCCAAGGCCCACCATGCCGAGGAAAGCAAACACCAGGACCAGTCCGCCGCCGACGAGCCCGATGATCAGCCCCGTGTTGCTCTTCTTGGGCGGTGGCAGCGGCGGTGGGGGGGGGGCGGGAAAGGAGGCGGGCTGTTGGGGGATGTTGCCGTAGTGCGGCGGCTGCGGCCTGGGCCCGTAGGGGCCCGGCGGCGGGTTCGTCGGCGGCTGAGCTGGCATTGAGAACTCCCTGTCAGATGCGGTAGTCGACCCAAACGGGCGCGTGGTCAGATGCTCCTTTGCCCTTGCGCTCTTCACGGTCGATGTGGGCGTCGACAGCGGTTGCGGCCAGAGCGGGTGAGGCCAGTTGGAAGTCAATGCGCATGCCCTCCCGTTTGGGGAAGCGCAGACGCTGGTAGTCCCAGTAGGTGTAGACGCCGGGGCCAGGAGTGAACTGGCGCGTGGTTTCCTTCAGGCCCGCGTCGGCGAGATTGCGGAATGCTTCGCGTTCGGGTTCGGACACGTGCGTCAGGCCGGCAAAGGCCTCCATGTCCCAGACGTCTTCGTCCAGTGGTGCGACATTGAAGTCTCCGACCATGACAAAGCGGTCGTCGGGGTCTGCGGCGAGCCGCTGTGCTGCGACATCGCGCAGGCGGTTCAGCCATTCGAGTTTGTAGTGGTAGTGCGGGTGATCGAGTTCTCGGCCGTTGGGCACGTAGAGCGAATAGACGCGCACCCCGCCGGTGTCGGCTGACAGTGCGCGCGCTTCGAGTGCATCGTTGAATTCGGGCATTCCCCGAAACCCGATTTCGACATTGTCCAAGCCGACGCGGCTGGCGATTGCAACGCCGTTCCACTGATTGAGCCCGTGGTAGGCGACGTCATAGCCGCGGGAGGAGAAGATGTCTTCGGGAAACTGGCTGTCGCGGCACTTGAGTTCTTGAATGGCCAGGACGTCGACGTCTGAGCGGTCAAGAAAAGCCCCGATGCGCTCGGCGCGGGCTCGGATCGAGTTGACATTCCAATTCACAATTCGCACGAGGCCAGCCTAACGGCTGCCGCTGACACGGTCACGGGCGCTGTGCTCTGAAGGTGCATGCTCGCTCGTGCAGAAGCAGTGCGGATTGACAATAGGCGATATTCGCGAAAATGCTGTCCGCATAGTGAAAATATGCAGACAAAAGAATTTTTATCTATGTAAGCTGAATCACGTCTACTCGGTGGGGATCGAGTAGATCTCACGGACGTATGGGGATGCGTCCAGGTACTCGAGGGGAGTGCTCCGAAGGCCCGGCAGCTGACAGCCGGGCCTTCGATCGTTTTGTGGGCGAGCCGATTGCCCAGAAAAACCACCCGTTAGCCGCAAGAAAACTCCCGTTAGCCACAGATCCACGCCTTAGCAACCACTGCTGGCGGGAGTTTTTGCTGCTGAAGGGTGGGTAGAGGCTCGTCAGGTGGATACAGTGCTTTTGGGCTGGAAAGGAGACCGTATGAGCGAGTACGGACTGAAGAGGCATTTCACCGGGGAATGCGCACGTGAGATTGTTTCGAAGCGGCACTCCTTCAAGGTAGTGAAGACCAAAACCTATTACCCGGGTGAGCAGGGGCTGGTGGTTCAGGCGAACGGCGCACCTGCGGACATGATGCCGTTCGTTCTTCACGCCGGTGAAGCTGCCGGTGACCAGTAGCGCCGTTCTGCGTTCAGCCGGCTCGCGAATACAATGGCGGCCATGACCGACACACGTTCGCACGATCCCGCGCAGACGCGCGAGGAGCTGCTGAGGCTCATCGACTCACTTGCAGTCAAACGCGGCAGCTTCACCCTGTCTTCGGGAAAGCAGGCCGACTACTATCTGGACCTGCGGTTGGTGACTCTCGATCACCGGTCCGCACCACTCGTGGGCGACATCGTCCTTGACGTCCTCGAAGCCGAAGGCCTGCTGAGCGAGGTCGACGCCGTCGGCGGGCTGACAATGGGCGCCGACCCGGTGGGAACCGCCACCATGCACGCCTCGGTTCGCCGCGGCACCCCGCTGGATACTTTCGTGGTGCGCAAGCAGGCAAAAGAACACGGAATGGGCAAGCGCGTCGAAGGACCGGACGTGCGCGGCCGTCGCGTCGTTGCCGTAGAAGACACATCGACAACCGGCGGATCGGTCCTCACCGCTGTGGAAGCCCTGCGCGAAGCCGGTGCGGAGGTCGTCGCCGTCGTCGTGGTCATGGACCGCAACACCGGGGCGCGCGAACGCGTCGAAGCAGAAGGCCTGCGCTATCTGACAGCATTGACCACCGCGGACCTCGGTCTGGACTGAAGTCACGCGGCGAAAGTCCGCAAAGGAAAGGACACCCTGTGCTCGAACTGTCGTCCATCACTGTGAAGTCGCAGCGCAGACTGTGGCTCGACGACGTATCCGTCAAAGCCGTTCCGGGTCGAATCCTCGGTGTTGTGGGCCCCAAGGGCGCTGGCAAGACCGAGTTCGCTCGCGCCATCATGGGCGTTATCGAACCCGAAAGCGGCACCGTGAAGCTCGAAGACAACGAGCTCGTCGGCGGCGACCGCCAGAACTTCGGCTACCTGCCTGCCGAACGCGGCGGCTTCCCCTCTATGAAAGTCATGGAGCAGATCGTCTACATGGCCCGCCTGCACGGCATGACGCTCGGCGCGGCTGAGCGCAACGCCGTCACCCTGCTGGCGCGGCTCGAACTGTCCGACCGCGCCTATGTTCCACTGTCCCAGCTGTCGGGCACAGAGCAGGCTCGCGTGCACATCGCCGCGATGCTTGCCGCTGACCCCGATGTCGTCGTCATCGACGAAATCGGTGAGGGCCTCGACATGGCATCTGCCAAGCTCGTCTTCGGTCTGCTGTCCGACCACGCGGATGCCGGTGTGCCCATCATCGTCACGTCTGAGGACTGGGATCTCATCGAGCAGTACGCCGACGACATCCTGGTGCTCGGCCACGGCAGTGTCATCGCCCACGGAACAGCCGAACAGCTGCGAAAGGGCCGCGCAGCCACAACCGCCGCTCAGCCCGCCAGCCTGCGGGAGATCTTCAAGGAGGACGTCTGATGGCAAACAAGGATCGCAGTGAGGATCACGACAACATCAGCACCACCTCGTATACGGACTTAAGCGGGGGAGGGCGGGCTCCCGACCCGCACAGCCTCGGTGACGAGCCCATGGGGAAGCTCGCCGAGGTGCCCGATGAGCTGCGCGAGGACACGGGTGACGAAACCAAGACGGGGCTCGTGTCAGAATTCCGCGACCTCACCGGCGGGCAGGCGACTTATCTGGTGGCCAATCGCGAAACCTCTCAGGCGCTGCGCAGCCCGCTGTTCGCTGCGACTGCGCTCATGCTTGTGATCGGTGTGCTGGCAGCGCTCATCATCGGCTTTTCGCGGACCGGCGTATCGGCCGGCAGCAGCGAAACCGTCGCCATGATGGTGCCCGAAGAGCAGAAAGCCCAGGTCGAACAGCAGCTTCCGCAGGTCGAACAGCAGCTGGGTATGGCAGTCACGATCGTCACGAGCATCGAAGAGGGCCAGGACGCTGTCAAGAGCGGCAAGGTCGACGCCTTCCTCCTGCAGGACCCCACCGGTCAGGGCAACGACCAGCTGATCGCCAAGAACCGCATTCCGCAGGCGGTTCTCGACAAACTCGTCAACACGCCTGAAATCACCTACGTCGACGGCGGGCCCATTGACCCCGCGACCGGTGAAGTCGTGGCCTGGACAATGGCTGCACTGACTCTCCTGGCCGGGCTGAGCTTGGGCTCGCTGGTCTACCGGGGAGTGCGCGAAGAGCGCCGCACCCGCACCAGCGAAATCATCGTCTCCGCAATTCCGCCGCGTGCAGCACTGTGGGGCCGCATTTGGGGTCTGACGCAGTTGGCTCTGCTTCTGCTGGCCATCACGGCAGTCGTCGGCCTGCTGGGCATGTCCATCATCGGCCTGGCTGGTGAGGTCTACGCGGCGCTGCCTGCGCTCGGCTGGTTTGTGCTCAGCTACGCGTTCTACTCGATTGCGGTGATCGCGCTCTTCGCCATCATCGCAATGGGTGCCACACAGCGCGGCCGCCGGATCGCAGCGGGCGCCGCAGGTGTTGTCATTGTCGTCATGGCGTTTCTGCCGATGCTGCCGTTCATGGCCGACGCTGCGCCCCAGGTGGCCGCGTGGCTGCCGTTTGCCGAACCGACCGGCGTGGGTGCGCTGTACCTGCTCACAGCCGCCCCGTGGTGGTATGGCCTCGTGTCTGCCGCTTCGGCAGCTGTGCTCGCGCTTGTCCTCGTCATGCTTGCAGTGTCGCGCTACACCTCGACGGTGCTTTCGGGCGCGGGCATCGCCGGTCGTCCCGCAGTCGCAAAGGCAAAGCTCAAGCGCCAGCCGAAGGGCAAGGCCGCCAAGGCTGAGGAAGCTGCGAAGCCTGCAGACACAGACGAGGCCGAGGAAGCTGACGAAGCTGAGGGCGCAGAAAAGCCTGCCAAGGTCGACAAGAGCAGTGCGGCAAAGGCTGGCGGTAAGGCATCCAAGGGCGAGAGTGACAAGGCCGACTCCAAGAAGCCCAAGAAGAAGGCCTGCGAGCCCGTGAACGAGGATGACTGAGCCGACCCCGCCCGCTGCAGACTCTGCAATGCCAGCAGAGTCTGCAGAACCGGCGGGGGCTGCCGCGCCCTCCCACGGGGTTGGCCCGTGGGAGGGCGAGTGGCCCCGGGATGAGCGCTACGATCCCGAACTGCTGCGCGATGGTGACCGCCGCAATGTCGTCGACGGCTATCGGTACTGGACGATGGAGGCGATCATCGCCGACCTCGACCAGCGCCGCCACGGCTTCCACGTGGCCATTGAGAACTGGCAGCACGACCTCAACATCGGCTCGGTTGTGCGCACCGCAAATGCCTTCAATGCCGCTGCTGTGCACATTGTCGGCAAAAAGCGCTGGAACCGCCGAGGCGCCATGGTCACCGACCGCTACCAGCACGTTCTGCACCACCCCAGTGCAGATGATCTGGCCGCGTGGTGTGCTGAGCGAAGTCTGCCGCTGATCGGCATTGACAATTTCCCCGATTCCACGCCGCTGGAAAGCTGCGACCTTCCGCGCGACTGCGTTTTCCTGTTCGGCCAGGAGTCGATCGGTCTGACGGACAGCGCGCACAAAGCGTGCGAAGCCGTACTGTCGATCCAGCAGTACGGCTCAACCCGCTCCATGAACGCGGCAGCCGCGGCGGCAATCGCCATGCACGCCTGGATCCGCAGGTGGGAATTCGGCCAGACCGTCAGCTGAGAGCCATACGTCCAGCTGGTTTCAGACGCCCCCGCTCGCGGGTGACAGAAGATGACAAAAGCACGAGGTGCCGCTCACCATTTTGGTGAGCGGCACCTCGTGCTTTGTGTTGCGTGAGCCGGTGCTCGGCTCAGCCGCACGTATCAGAGATCAGCTGCGTAGGGTTCGAGCAGACCGCCGGCTTCGCCGAGTTCGACCAGGGCCTGGTCGGGAGCTGCGAAGGTGCGGGGGATGACGGTCAGGCGCTTGGCGTAGTGGCCGATGGGGTATTCCATCGTCATGCCGATGCCGCCGTGCATCTGAATGGACTCTTCGAAGATGTGCTTTGCCGACTGGTCGATGATGACTTTGGCGGCCAGCACGTCCGCGTGGCGGGTCTTCGAGTCTCCTTCGGTGTCAGCCTCAATTGCGAGCTTGGAGTACAGCGCCATCGACTTGGCTTCTTCGAGCTTTGCGTAGGCGTCTGCTGCGCGGTGCTGCAGAGCCTGGAAGACGCCGATCGGCACGCCGAACTGTTCGCGGGTTTTGAGGTATTCGGCCGTCATGAACAGGGCGGCTTCCATTGCGCCGACGGCTTCAGCGGCCAGGGCCGCCTGAGCGGTGTCGAGGACGCGTTCGACGGCCGCCGTCGGGTCGCCGGCCTCTAGACGCTGGGCCGGTGCGCCGTCGAACAGGACGGATGCGCTGCGCAGACCGTCGGCCTGGGTGCGCGGGTCGACGGTCACACCGTCGGCGTCGGCCTTGACGAGGAACAGTCCGAGTTCACCGTCGACCTTTGCTGTGACGACGAAGGTGTCGGCTGCATCGCCGCCGATGACCTGTGCCTTTTCACCCGAAACGGTGTAGCCGTCACCGGAGGCCTGCGCCGTGGTGGTCGGGTTGAGGAAGTCATAGCGGCCAGCCGGTTCCTGAGCGGCAAAGGCCAGTTTGAGTTCGCCTGCGGCAACCGCGGGCAGCAGTTCAGACTTCTGCTCTTCGCTGCCGGCGGCCTGGATGAGGCCTGCGCCCAGGATGACTGTAGGCAGGTACGGTTCGAGCACGAGTGCGCGGCCGAATGCCTCCATGACGACGGCGACTTCGGCAAATCCCATGCCAGCGCCGCCGTATTCTTCTTCAATCGGCAGGGACATGAGCCCCAGCTGTGCGAACTGGTCCCACATCTGCTGGCTCCAGCCGGCCTCCGAGCGCAGAATCTCTTCGCGCGCTTCGGCGCTGTACTTGTCTTTCAGCAGGCGCCCGACGGTCGATTTGAGTTCCTGCTGGATGTCATTGAGTTCAAGATCCATTTTCTATACCTCTCGTTCTTCAGCAGGTCACAGACCCAGGATGGCCTTGGAGATGATGGAGCGCTGGACTTCGGAGGAGCCTCCGTAGATCGTCACCTTGCGCGTGTTGAAGTAGCGCGGCGTGGCTGAGACCGCTGCCTGGGACAGGTTGGTGAAGCCATCGCTGACCTGTGCCGAGTCGACGAAGTCCATGCCCTGGGGGCCGACGACGTCCATGAGCAGTTCGGTGATGTCCTGCTGGAGTTCCGAACCGCGCAGTTTGAGGATCGACGACCGCGGGTCGGGCGCGTCGGAGCCTGCCACCTGGGTGGACAGAACGCGCAGCTGCATCATTTCGAGTGCCTTGAGTTCGGCTTCGATTTTGGCGATCCGGGTGGAGTACTGCGGGTCGTCCAGCAGGGAGCCGCGCTGTGTCTTGGTCGCTGCCGCGTAGGCCTTGGCGCGAGCCAGGTTGACCTTGGATTCGCCGACGCGGGCGATTCCGGTGCGCTCGTTGCCCAGGAGGAACTTGGCGTAGGTCCAGCCCTTGTTCTCTTCGCCGACGAGGTTCTCAGCGGGGACTTCGACGTTTTCGAAGAACACTTCGTTGACTTCCACGCCGCCGTCGATCGTCTGAATGGGGCGGACGGTCAGACCCGGCGAGGTCATGTCGATCAGCAGGAACGAAATGCCCGCCTGCTTCTTGACGTTGGGGTCGGTGCGCACCAGGCAGAAGATCCAGTCGCCGTACTGGCCGAGCGTGGTCCAGGTCTTCTGTCCGTTGACAATGTACTTGTCGCCGTCGCGCACAGCTGAGGTCTTCAGCGATGCGAGGTCAGATCCGGCGTTGGGCTCGGAGAAGCCCTGCGACCACCAGATGTCGAGGTTGGCGGTCGCCGGAAGGAAGCGGTCCTTGATTTCCTTCGAGCCGAAGGTGTCGATCACGGGGCCGACCATGGATGCGTTGAACGGCAGCGGGTGCGGAACGCAGGCCGTCTGCATTTCGTCCAGGTAGATGTGGCGCTGGACAGGCGTCCAGTCGCGGCCGCCGTACTCAAGCGACCAGTTGGGCACGGCCAGGCCGTGTTTGTTGAGGATGCGCTGGGTGGTGACCATGTCGTCTTTGGAGACTTCCTGGCCGATTGCCACGCGGTAGCGGATGTCTTCGGGAATTTCAGTGCGGTAGAAGTTCCGCATCTCTTCTGCGAATTCCAACTCTTCTTTGCTGAAAAGGCTGTCCATCGGTCCTCTTCCCCGATCAGATTTGATCGTTCGTTTGGTTGGTTTGAGCCCATACTATGGCCCGCCCCGCACTTTAGAAAAATCTGTGTCTGTCAGTACCGGGTAAACGCTGTCGGCTGCTTTGGCGAAAGCCCTGCCGGAGGCGCCGGACTTGTCGTGCCGAGGTGCCGGTCCTGTGCTGCCCAGGTGCCGGTCGGGGCTGGACCAGTCATGACTGGGCGGCCTGTTCGGCTCGCCTGTGGCCGGGGCCGGTGCGCGGTACTGCGAGCATGAGCGTGAGTCCCAGAAGCAGAACGACGATGATGCCGGCGGCACCGGCGCGCTCGAAGCCGAAGATGGTGATTGACAGGCTGAACAGCCACGGTCCCAGAAAGCTGATGGCTCGGCCCGTGGTTGCGTACAGGCCGAAGTTCTCGCCTGCCCGCTCCGGGGGAGTGATGCGGGTGAGGAACGAACGACTCGACGCATTGACCGGTCCGACGAACAGACACAGGAAAAGGGCGCACGCCCAGAACACGGTCGCGTTGTCAGACAGCAGGATGGGCACTGCACCAATGCACAGGCAGGAAAGCCCGGTGATGATGACGGCTCTGGGCCCGACCGCATCGTCGAGCGGGCCCGACACCAGGCATCCGATGGCGGCCACGACATTCGCGGCGATTCCCAGGTAGATCACATCGGTTTCCGTGAAGCCGTAGGCGGATGCGGCGAGCACCCCGGCCACCGCGAAGATCGTGGTGAGCCCGTCGCGGAAAACAGCTGAGGCGATGAAGAAGACAAAGGTCTGGCGGTCGTTCTGGAAGAGGTCTTTCAGCCTGCGGAACAGGTCCGCGTAGTCCTGCTTCCAGCTGGTGAACCAGTGTGCGACCCGATTGCCCGACCGGGCGCGGGCAATCGGGGCCTCGGCGCGCGATGCATCGTGCGGGGCCAGGAAGATCAGCGGAACAGCCCACACCGCAAACCACACGGCGGTAGCACCTGCCACCAGTCGGAACCGCCAACCGTCTTCGCTGACGGCGCCGAAGAGCCCCACTTCGGGAAGGATGAAGGCGAACAGCGCAATGAGCAGCATGACCAGACCGCCCAGGTAGCCGAAGCCCCAGCCGATGTTCGACACTTTCCCCACGCTGCCCGGTGCGGCAATCCGTCCCAGCATTGCGTTGTAGCTGACCTGGGCGAGTTCGAAGAAAACGGACGCCGCGGCCAAGAAGACCAGTCCGGGCAAGAAGAACACCGGTTCGCTCTTGATGAACGCCAGCGCAAAAATACAGGCGACGACAATGCCGGTGTAGGTGGTCAGCAGGAGCCTGTGGCGTGATTTCGCATCGGCACGCGCACCGGCGGCGGGTGCGACAACCGCAACAACCAGGCCCGCCAGACCGGAGGCCCAACCGAGGGCGGCGGCGCCCGAAACCGGGTCGTCGGCAACCGCCTTTACGAGGTACGGGGCAAACACAAAGGTCACGATCACGGCCGAATACGCCGAACTGCCCCAGTCCCACAGCGCCCAGGCCGCCGCCTGCAGGAGATTGGTGCGCGCGGGTGCGGCGGGGTCTGCGGGTTCGAGTGAAGGGCCTGCAGGTAACGCGGGCGAGGCGCCGGTGGGCTGGCCGTCGACCGGGCCAGCAGAGTCTGTGCTTGGGCTCATGCTGTTAAGACTACGGTCAAAATCGGGTGCGTAGAATGATTGCGACTGAAGCAATCCCCTAAGCGCAGGAGTGTTCATGGCAATTGCGACCCCTGATCAGTACGCCGAAATGCTCGACCGGGCCAAAGCGAGCGGTTTCGCCTATCCGGCCATCAACGTCACGAGCTCCCAGACCATCAACGCCGCGCTGCGCGGCTTTGCGGAAGCCGAATCCGACGGCATCATCCAGTTCTCCTTCGGCGGTGCTGAGTTCGCCTCGGGTGCAACTGTCAAAGACCGGGTCACCGGTTCGATCGCGCTGGCCGAATACGCTCACACGGTTGCCAAGAACTACGGCGTGACGGTCGCCCTGCACACTGACCACGCGCAGAAGGACAAGGTCGAAGACTGGGTGAAGCCGCTCATCCAGGTATCCCAGGAGCGCGTTGACCGCGGAGAAGACCCGCTCATTCAGTCGCACATGTGGGACGGTTCGGCCATTGAGGTCGGCGAAAACCTCGAAATCGCCGAAGAGCTGCTGGAACTGACCAGCCGGGCCAAGCAGATCCTCGAAATCGAGGTCGGCGCGGTCGGCGGCGAAGAAGACGGTGTGAAGGGCGGCGAAAACGAAAAGCTGTACTCGTCTGTTGAAGACGGGATCGCAATTGTCGAAAAGCTCGGCCTGGGTGAGCGAGGCCGCTACATCACCGCGCTGGTCTTCGGCAATGTCCACGGCGTCTACAAGCCCGAGCACGTCCGCCTGCGCCCTGAGCTGCTGAAGAAAATCCAGGACGAGGTCGGTGCGAAGTACGGCAAGGACAAGCCGTTTGACCTGGTGTTCCACGGCGGTTCCGGTTCCACCGCGCAGGAGATCGCCGACGCGGTGTCCTACGGCGTGGTCAAGATGAACATCGACACCGACACGCAGTACGCGTTCACCCGCCCCGTGGCCGACCACATGTTCGCCAACTACGAAGGCGTTCTCAAGGTCGACGGCGAGGTCGGCAACAAGAAGATGTACGACCCCCGCGCGTGGGGCCGTGCAGCTGAAGCCGGTATGGCCGCCCGCATTGTCGAAGCCTGCCAGCAGCTCGGCTCCGCTGGGACGAAGATGAGCTGAAGGGCTCCCGCCTGAACACAGAACGAGGTGCCGCTTACCGAAAAGGTGAGCGGCACCTCGTTCTTTGGGTTACCTGAGACACACTCAAGGCTCAGACCTTGGTATCCTTAACGCACCCTGAGCGACCTGTGAATATTCAATGAATGCGGTCGCGGCAATGGTCTGGGCCGCCGGTCTGGCGGTTCGCAACGAAAGGATGGCTTCATGGCCGTAAAGAAGCGTGCGGCGGGACTGGCTGCTGCAGCTGCCGCCCTGGCACTGGGACTGAGTGCATGCTCGTCCTCGACCACCGGAGGTTCCGACTCCGGTGAAGGCGGCGCCCTGAGCGTCGGCACGACCGACAAGATCACTGTGCTCGACCCTGCGGGCTCCTATGACAACGGTTCGTTCTTCGTCATGCAGCAGGTGTTCCCGTTCCTCATGGAGTACAAGCCCGGGACCTCGGAAATCCGCGAGGGCATCGCGGAATCTGCTGACTTCGTCAAGCCGGGCGAATACGAAGTCAAGCTCAAGAAGGACCTCAAGTTCGCCAACGGCAATGAACTGACCTCTTCGGACGTCAAGTTCAGCTTTGAGCGCCAGACCAAGATCCAGGACCCCAACGGACCGGCTTCGCTGCTGACCGCAATCGACTCGATTGACACCCCCGACGATCAGACGGTCGTCTTCAAGCTCAACCGCGAAAACGACCAGACCTTCCCGCTGGTGCTTGCAGGCCCGGCCGGACCGGTTGTCGACGAAGACGTCTTCGCCGCCGACGCCATCACGAAGGACGACGAGATCGTCAAGGGCAAGGCCTTTGCCGGCCCGTACGAAATCGACACCTACAAGTTCAACGAACTGGTCACCTACAAGAAGTACGACGGCTACTCCGGCGGCGGCGAGGCCGCCAAGAGCGCCGAAGTGCAGATGAAGTACTACTCCGACGCGAACAACATGAAGCTCGATGTCGAAAAGGGCAGCATCGACGTCGCCTACCGTTCGCTGTCGCCGACCGACATTGAAGACCTCGAAGGCAAGGACAACCTCACCGTCCACAAGGGTCCCGGCGGCGAAATCCGCTACATCGTGTACAACCTCGACACGATGCCCCACGGTGCGAAGTCCGACAACCCGGACGAAAAGAAGGCTCTGGCCGTCCGCCAGGCCATGGCATCGGCCGTTGACCGCGCGGCAATCGCCAAGGACGTCTACAAGGACACCTACCAGCCGCTGTACTCCTACGTGCCCGAAGGCATGAAGGGTGCAAACGAATCACTCAAGGGCCTCTACGGCGACAAGCAGGGCGGCGCGGACACAGACGCCGCCAAGAAGTTCCTCGAAGACGCCGGTGTGGAAACCCCGGTCAACATCAAGCTGCAGTACAACCCGGACCACTACGGGCCGTCTTCCGGTGACGAATACGCCGCTGTGAAGAAGCAGCTGGAAGACACCCAGCTGTTCAAGGTGGACCTCCAGTCGACCGAGTGGGTGCAGTACGCCAAGGACCGCACCAACGACGTCTACCCGATGTACCAGCTGGGCTGGTTCCCGGACTACTCCGACGCTGACAACTACCTGGTTCCGTTCTTCTACAACACCAAGGAAGAACCGGCGTTCCTCGCCAACCACTTCCAGGACGACAGCATCAACAAGAAGCTGCTCGAACAGGTTTCGCAGCCGGACGAAGGCAAGCGCGAAAAGCTCATCGGCGACATCCAGGACGACCTGGCCAAGCAGCTGCCCACGCTGCCGCTGCTGCAGGGCAACCAGATCGCCGTTGCGGACAAGAACGTCAAGGGCATTGACGAAACGCTCGACCCGTCGTTCCAGTTCCGCCTGTCGATGCTGAGCAAGTAATCACTCCCTGTGAGGCCGCCGCTGACACCTGATGGACGCGGCGGCCTCGCCTGATTCTCAGACCTGGGTTCGTCGGCCGCCCGCGTGTGCAAGCGGCGGCCGACGAATTTCGGTCGGCACATCCCCTCTACGTACGGAAGCTCTTATGACAGCCAGTGTCGAAATTCCGGATCTCGCATCCGGTCCGGCCGGACCGGAGAAGAAGAAAACGGCGAAGAGTCGCGGCTCCGGTTTGGGTCGCTATCTGCTGATCCGGTTCCTCCTCATCATTCCGACGGTGTGGATTCTCACCACGCTCGTCTTCTTCCTCATGCGGATCACCGGTGACCCCATCACCGCCAGCCTCGGCGGTCGGCTGACAAAAGAGCAGCTGGCCCAGCGCGTTTCCGAAGCCGGCTACGACCGCCCGCTGCTCATCCAGTACTTCGAGTACATGGGCAATCTGCTGCGCGGTGACTTCGGCACCACGGTGTCGGACAACCGCCCCGTCACGCAGGTTCTCGCGCAGTACGGCACCGCCACTTTGGAGCTTGTGCTGTTTTCGCTGGTTGTCGCATTTCTCGTGGGCATTCCGCTGGGCATGATCGCCGCGAAATACCGTGACCGCACGCCCGACGCGGTGCTTCGGATCTTCGGCATCCTGGCCTACGCCACCCCGGTGTTCTTCATCGGTCTGCTGCTGAAGCTGGTCTTCGGTGTCCTGTGGCCGGTGCTGCCAGTGTCCGGTCGCGCATCCGGCAGCACGGAGGTGCTGCTGGACGGGGTTGTCGCCCCCACCCGCCTGTACCTGATCGACGCGCTGCGGATCGGCGACTTCGCTGCTGTCAGCGATGTTCTGTCCCACGCCGTTCTGCCGGCGATCGCGCTGGGCCTGATCACCGGGGGCACATTCCTGCGCCTGGTGCGCACCAACCTCATCGGCACCCTGGGTGCGCAGTACATTGAATCGGGCCGCTCCCGAGGTGTCAGCGAGTTCCGCCTGACCACTCGCCACGCTTTCCGCCCGGCTCTCATTCCGATCATCACCGTCATGGGCATGCAGATCGCCCTCATGCTGGCCGGCGCTGTGCTGACCGAAACGACCTTCGAATGGAAGGGGCTGGGCTTCCAGCTGTTCCAGTACCTGCAGGCGCGTGACTTCGTTGCCGTGCAGGGCATCGTGGTCATGCTGGCGGTCATCGTCGCGGTCACCAACTTCATTGTCGACATCATCGTCGCCTTCATCGACCCCCGAGTGAGGTACTGATGAGCACCCTCAACACTCCCGAAATCCCACCGGCAGCACCCGCGGCCGCTGATAAGGACTCCTCCGGCAGCTACGCGCAGAAGCCCTGGTGGAAGAAGCTGCCCGTCATCAGCCACGTCCTCCAGTCCTCTGGACTGCAGAGGGGAATGCTGGTGACAGGTCTCATCATCTGCGGCGTCGTGCTCATCTGCGCTGTTTTCGCTCCGCTCATCGCCCCGTACGGCTATGCCGACCTCGGTGATGAAAACGGGCGCTTCGTCCCGCAGCAGGCACCTTCGGCGGAGCACATCTGGGGAACGACCGTCACCGGCTTCGATGTCTTCTCACGCGTCATCTGGGGTGCTCGCACAGCGGTGTTCGTCATCGTCGTAGCAGTCCTCGCCTCCGTGTTCCTCGGCGTGATCCTCGGTCTGCTGTCCGGCTACATCGGCGGATGGCTCGACCGTGTGCTCGTGGTCGTGGCCGATGCGATCTACGCGTTCCCGTCGCTGCTGCTGGCAATCGTCATGACAATCGTCATCTCCGGCGGACAGTCGACCGTCATCGGCGGTGTCCTCGCGGCGGGCATTTCGATCACGGTGGTGTTCGTCCCGCAGTACTTCCGCGTGGTCCGCTCTGAAACAGTGCGGCTGAAGGCCGAACCGTTCGTCGAGTCAGCGCAGGTTCTGGGTGATTCCAACCTGCGGATCATCGCCCGCCACATCTACCCGAATGCCACCCGCAATATTCCGCTGATCTTCACCCTCAACAGCTCCGAGGCGATCCTCACACTCGCCGCGCTGGGCTTCCTGGGCTTCGGCATCGAGCCGACCTCTGCCGCCGAATGGGGCTACGACCTCAACAAGTCGCTCTCGGATGTCACATCGGGCATCTGGTGGACTGCTCTGTTCCCCGGCCTTGCGATCGTGTTCACGGTCATCGGCATCACGCTGGTCGGCGAATCCATGAACGACCTCAACGACCCGCGCCTGCGTCTGCGCAAGAAATCCCGCCGCGGCCGGAAATCAAAGGAGAGCAAGAATGTCTGAACATCTGCTGTCGGTTGAGGACCTCAGCGTCACCTTCACCACCGACGCCGGTGATGTCAACGCCGTCAAGGGCGTGAGCCTCACCGTCGACCCCGGCGAAGTGCTTGCCGTGGTCGGCGAATCCGGCTCCGGCAAAACCGTCACCGCCAAGACCATCCTGCGGCTGCTGCCGGAAACTGCCGTGGCAGAAGGCGCGGTTGTCGTCTCCGGTGAAAACGTCCTGACAATGGCGCCCTCCCAGCTGACCGGCATGCGGGGCCGCAAAGCAGCGATGGTGTTCCAGGAACCGTCCACCGCGCTCAACCCCGTTTTCCCCGTCGGCTGGCAGATCACGGAAGGCCTGCGCGCGCACGACCCCAAGGCGAACAGAAAAGACCTTCGGGCGCGCGCCGTCGAAGCCATGGAGAAGGTCGGCATCCCGCAGGCCGAGGAGCGCTTCGACTACTACCCACACCAGTTCTCGGGCGGACAGAAGCAGCGCATAGTCATCGCCATGGCCCTGGCCCTCGGCGCGGACTTGGTCATTGCCGACGAACCGACAACCGCACTGGATGTCACAGTCCAGTCGGAAATCCTCGACCTCATGCGGTCGCTGAAAGACGACTTCTCCACCGGGATCGTGCTCATCACCCACAACATGGGAGTCGTCGCCGACCTCGCAGACCGGGTTGCCGTCATGTACCGCGGTGAGCTCGTCGAAGTTGCCGAGGTCCGCTCACTGTTCGCAGACCCTCAGCACCCGTACACCAAGTCCCTGCTGGCTGCGGTGCCCAAAATCCGCACGCTTAGGGGTGGCCCGGCCTCCGGGCGCGCTCAGGTGCAGAAAACCCAGGTGGGGCAAGCTCAGGCGCAGGAAGATGCCGAGCCTGCAGGCGCCTCGGCAGGGGAGAAGACCGCTGATCCCTTTGCCGACGCTGAGACCATCGTCAAGGCTCGCGGTCTGGAGATCACCTACCGCGGCGGCTTGGGCAAACCGGACTTCAAGGCCATCACGGGAGTGGACTTCGACATCCGCGAAGGCGAGGTCTACGGCCTGGTGGGCGAATCCGGTTCCGGCAAAACCACCATCGGCCGTGCCATCGCCGGTCTGACCCGTGCCAGCGGAGGTTCCCTGCGGGTTTTCGATCAGGAAATGGTCGGCTTCAAGGAAAAGGAATTCAAGCCGCTGAGGCAGAAGATCGGCTTCGTGTTCCAGGACCCCGCCGCATCCTTCAACCCGCACCTGTCAATCGGGGACTGCATTGCCGAACCCTTCCGGGTACACCGGCAGGGCATGAGCGAACGCGACCGCCGCGCCGAAGTCATCCGCCTGCTCGACGCCGTCCAACTGCCGGCCCACTACGCCGACCGCTATCCGCACGAACTGTCCGGCGGACAGCGTCAGCGCTGCTCGCTGGCCCGCGGTCTGGCCTTGCAGCCCGAACTGGTGGTAGCCGACGAACCCACATCCGCCCTCGACGTATCAGTCCAGGCCAGCGTGCTTGAGCTGTTCACCCAGCTGCAGGATGAATTCGGCTTCGCCGCACTGTTCATCAGCCACGACCTCGCTGTCGTCGACATGCTGTCGGACCGCCTGGGAGTGCTCTTCCACGGAGAGCTGCTCGAAGAAGGCACCGGCGAACAGGTGCTCGGCGCACCACAGCACACGTACACGCAGCGGCTCATCGCATCGCTGCCCGTACCAGACCCCGTGGAACAGGAAACCCGGCGCAAGCTGGCACGTTCCCTGCGGGGCTGAGAACACCGACCACAGCCGAGAACTCAACGAGGTGCCGCTCACCCGGGGAAGGTGAGCGGCACCTCGTTCTTTGGTCTGGGGACAGTACCCGGCGGCCGGATTATGCGGTGCAGCGGGGTGTAGACGTCACATGAAGGTGCGCAGGCGCTCTTTGGCCGCCTCGGGCAGCGGAGCTGAACGGCGGGTGGAGGTGTTCGTCATGACCATGACGGAGGTCGCCTTGGCGCGGACTTCGCCTTCGTTGATGAGCAGCTGCTCTAGGGCGATTGACGAATTGCCGATTTTCGTCAGGCGCGTGCGGATTTCGACTTCGCCGGGCCACAGCACTTCAGCCAGGTAGTCGATCGTGATGGTCGCAAGCACAAAGGCGTCGTCGGCACCGAAGACATCCTCCATGGACTGGATGATCTCCACGCGGCCGCACTCAAAGTAGGTCGCGTAGACGGCGTTGTTGACATGACCCTGCCTGTCGGTGTCGCCGTAGCGGATCTTTTCAATTGCACTCAGCGGGAAATCGCTGGGTTTGGGCTGTTCGTTGGGCATACGGTCAGTCTGCCATGCGGGGTGGGCGCGCGGTGTCCGGGCCTGGCAGAGGTCAAGCGCACCGCCCGGCCGTGGTCTGCTGCCGTGAGTACAGTGGTGGCGTGAAGAAGTCGGACATTGTGATTATCGGCGGCGGTGCTGCCGGCAGCCAGATCGCCCAGGTCTTGTCGCGTGCTGGAAAGACCGCCGTGATTGTTGACCCACGGGACGAACCTGTTGAACTGCCGCCCCTGACCGACGGGCTTTTTGGTGACGAGCTCACCGTCACTCCGCTGCCCGTTCCTCCGGGCACAGCACGCATCACGGCAGAAGCCGTGCGCGTCGAACAGGGTGCCGTGCACCTGGCTGATGGCCGGGTGCTGGAGGCCGAATCGATTGTCATTGCCACCGGACTGAGTCCGCGCCGCTCGCCGATTCCAGGCGGATACACCGTGGGCTCCCTTCCCGAGGCGCAAGCACTCCGTGCTGCAGTGCTTGGCACCGAGTCCGCCAACCCGACCCCAGAAGCCAGCGTCGAAGGCGGTGCCCCAAAGCCCACTGGGTCCCTCCCGCGGCTGGGTGTTCTGGGCTCGGGCTTCTTGGCCCTTGAGATCGCGCGGTCGGCAGCCGACAGGGGCGTGGAGGTGTCGCTGCACTTGCGCGGCGACCTGCCCCTGCCTGGAACCAGCCCGGAACTGGGCCGGGCTGTGCTTGCGCTCAATGAGGCTGCAGGCGTGCGCTGTGTTCCCCACGACCCGAACCCGGATGTCGCATCTGCCGATGTGTGGGCTGCCGCGGTCGGTTCCCGCCCGGTGCTCCCGGAGTGTTCGTGGCCGCTGACGTTCTCCGGTCGCCTGGCCGTGGGCGCTGACCTGCAGGTGGTGCCCGGCGTGTGGGCCGTGGGCGACTGCGCCGAACCAGTCGAGGGCCCGAACGCAGGTTTGGGCGACGGCGGTGCGGAGCCGACAGCGCTTTCCCAAGGGCTGTGGCTGGGCCGGGTACTTGCCGGTGAGGATGTCGATGCCAGGTGGCACGAGGTGCCCTCCCGCTGGAGCTTCCAGGGCACCACCCGGGTGTTCACGGCAGGGGCCTCATACAGTGCGTGCGACCCCAACCCGGTTGCGCTGGGCGATATCCGCGCAGGTCGCGGACAGCTGCTGTTCTTCAGCGGTCCCGAAGACGACAGCGTCGTGCTGCGGGTGGAGACAATCGGCCTGCCTCCGGCGCACAATGCCGCAAAGCGCCTGCTCGGGCCGGTCCTTGCAGAAGGACTCGACGCGATCGCAGAAGGCCATCAGATGCCGGGTGCGGTGACGAGGAAAGAAGCCGAAGCACCGGACTTCGACATGCGCAGACGCGTGCGCCAGCCCGCGGGGCGAATCGCCTAAAAGCCACATGAGCAAAGTTCATCTGGCCACTCGGTAGAATCTTTGTGTTCATCAACGTCAAAGGAAGAGTCGCGCGTTCATGTCTATGAGTGATTTCGCCGCTGAGCACTCACTCGAGCGGGTGGGCGCCAGGGCGCCGTTCCTCGCCTACCTGCGCGAAGTCTGGCGGCGGCGCGACTTCACAGTGACTCTGGCCCGCTATCGCATGCGCAGCGCCAATGAGCGCAACCGCCTGGGTCAGCTGTGGGTGCTTCTGCGCCCGTCGTTCTCCGCCCTCATCTACGGCCTGGTGTTCGGCTTCATCCTCGCAGGCAGCCGACCGCCGAACTTCGCCCCCTATGTCATCATCGGCGTGTTCATGCTCGAGTTCTACAACTCGTCGATGAACGGCGGAGCGAAGTCGATCATTTCGAACACGGCTCTCGTGCAGTCCCTGCCGTTCCCGCGCATGGTGCTGCCCCTGGCAAAGGTGCTCGAAGAGTTCTTCAACTTCATTCCGACCCTGCTGCTGATGGCAGTGCTCGTGATAATCGGCGGCGATCTGCCGAACCTCCAGTGGCTGCTCATGATCCCGCTGGTGGCTCTGTTTGCGATCCTCAACACCGGGGTGGCGCTCATCTTCGCCCGCCTGACGGTCCACTTTCGCGACTTGAGCCAGTTCACGCCGTTCATTTCGCGCATGATCTTCTACACCTCGGGTGTTTTCTTCAACCCTCTTGCACTTGTTGAAGACAAGCCGGTGCTCAAGGCCATCTTCGACTGGCACCCCCTGTTCGAGGTGCTGTCACTGGGCCGCGGCATCCTCATGGACGCCTATGAAATCCACTGGAACTACTGGTGGCACCTGGCGGTGTGGGCGTTTGGCCTGCTGATCATCGGCACGATCTTCTTCTGGCGAGCAGAGGAGCGCTATGGTCGAGAAAGCTGATATGGAATCCAAGCCCCGCGAAGGCGAACCGGTCGTCGTCGTCGACGACCTTCACATCACGTTCAAAACACTGGCCACGGGCAAGCGGATGACTCCCGGGCAGGCCGGTGGGCTGTTCCAGCGCAAGCGCAGCTATAAGGAAGTCCAAGCTCTCAAAGGCGTGTCCTTTGCGGCCAACGCTAATGAATCAATCGGTGTGATCGGCACGAACGGATCCGGCAAGTCGACCCTCATGCGCGCACTCACCGGTCTCATCCCGCCCACCGAGGGGGCCGTCTACGCGAGGTCCCGACCGAACCTGCTGGGCGTCGGCGCAGCGCTCATCCGCGACCTCTCCGGAGGCCAGAACATCATCCTCGGCGGCCTCGCTATGGGCATGAAGCGCGAAGAGATCGAAGAGAAGTACGACGAAATCGTCGAGTTCACCGGTCTGCAGGAGTTCATTGACATGCCGATGCGCACGTACTCCTCGGGTATGACCGCGCGGCTGAAGTTCGCGATTGCCACGGCAAAGGACTACGAAATCCTCATCGTCGACGAAGCGCTCGCGGTCGGTGACCGCCAGTTCCAGGAGAAGTCGGAAGCCCGCATCCGCGGCATCCGGGAATCGGCCGGTACAGTTTTCCTCGTCTCGCACTCAATGCGGTCGATCCGCGACACGTGCAACAGGACGATTTGGATTGAAAAGGGCGTCCTCATGGCCGACGGCGATACTGATGACGTTGTCAAAGAATACGAAGCACACAGGTGAGCTGCGTGAGCATTGACCTATCCCAGCTGTGGGAACTCGATGAGCGTCCGGGCGTGTCTTTCATCATGCCGGTGCTCAACGAAGAGAAGCGGATTGAACGCGCCGTGCAGACGGTGCTGGACCAGGAGTACCTGGGGCCGAAGGAAATCGTCATCGGCTTGGGGCCGTCGACCGACAGGACGACTGAAATCGCTGAGCGCATGGCCCGCGAAGACGCGCGCGTCACGGTGGTCCACAACCCCGCGGGCGACACCCCTACAAGCCTCAACCTGGCAATTGCCGAAACTCGCTACCCGGTGATCATCCGGGTGGATGCGCACTCCGAACTGCCGCGAAACTACGCGGCACTCGGAGTTGACACGCTGCGCGAAACCGGTGCTGCCAATGTCGGCGGGCTGATGCGCGCGGTGGGGGACACCCCGTTCCAAAAAGCCGTTGCCCGCGCCTACATGTCGCCCATCGGTCTGGGCGGCCCGGCCTATCACTCCGGCGCGCAGGCCGGCCCCAGCGAATCCGCCTACCTGGGCATCTTCCGGCGTGAAGTCTTTGAGCTGCTGGGCGGTTTTGACCCCACCCTGCGCCGCGGCCAGGACTGGGAACTCAACCTGCGCATTCGCGCTGCCGGCGGGCTGGTGTGGTTCAACCCCGAACTCACCGTGACCTACTGGCCGCGCGCTGATATCCGCAGCGTTGCCCAGCAGTTCTATGCGACGGGCAAGTGGCGGGCCGAAATCGTGCGCCGCCACAGCACGCGCAACAGTCTGCGCTATTTCGCCCCACCCGTGCTGGTCGGCGGTCTTGCCGCCGCCGCGGTGGGCACAGCGCTGCAGGCTGCCGGTGCTGCCCGCCGCCTGCCGACACCGGTGCGCTGGGGAATAGGCGCAGCACAGATGGGGGCTGCCACCTATGCCGCCGCTGTTTCGGCACTGGCCGTTTCAGCCCCCGACGCCGACCGCCGGGAAAAAGCAGCCTTTGTCGCGGCTGTGCCGACAATGCACATTGCGTGGGGAACCGGCTTCATCAAAGGCATCGTCACGGGAGCCGACCACGGGGATGCCGACCGCTCCAGAACAGACACAGGCGGCACCCGGGCAGAAGAGCAGGACCGCTGATGGGCAAGAAGTTCGAGTTCGGCAAAAAGCCGGGACAGGGTTTCAATGCGCCGCTCATTGCCGGAGCGCTCGTGCTTGTGGGCATTCTGGTGGCCGTGGCGGTCTTCGTCTTCTCGCCCAAGGACCGGCTGACGATCGACGGCCTCAACACGCCCGCGGTGGCGGCACTCGGCGGCGGTTCGGATTCTCTGCCGGCCAATTCCCGCGAAGCTCTGGAAGAGAACGCCAAGTTCGGATACCTCCCTGCGATCGATCTGGCGAAGACCGCTGACGGTGATTTGGTGCTGGCCAACGCCGACACCGCACAAGCCGACCTCAACCTGTCTCGCCCGCTGGACAAGACCGCGACAGCGAACTTCCTGTCGGCAAAGATTCCGCCGGCCAAGAGCAAAGACGACAGTGAAGAGCAGACGCGCCCAGGCACCCCGATCACATTCGACGACGCCATGAAGCGCTATGGCAAGTACCTGGTGTTCGCGCCTGGCGTCGAATCGCAGGAAGTGCTCACCGACGTCCTGGACATCACCGAAAAGCGCTCAAACCCGGATGCGCTCATTGTGCGTTCGACATCGCTGGAAGTCCTCAGTGCGGCAGAGGAAGCCGGTGCCACCGGTATGTACACAGGTGAGGTCACATCGACCACCGCCGGTGAGCTGCGGGAGGCCGGGATTTCAATGGTCGCGCTCGAAGCAGCCGAGGGCCGTTTGGACACGGACGCCTACGACAGCGCGGGAATTCGCGTGTGGGCTTCCGGCGTTGAATCACAAGACCGGCTCAAAGAGCTTGAAAAGGACGGCGTCTTCGGTGCTCTGACCACTGATCCCTTTGCCGTCCAGCCGCCCGCTGTCAAAAGCAACGAGTGAAGCGCGTCCCGCGTTTCGCACCCCGCTGAAGGAGAGACATGAGTCAGCCGCTCGGCAAACCCGCACACATCGGCAACCTCGACGCATCGCAGCTGGGCCCACAGCCCACTTACCTGCCCGATGACCACCCGGATGTCGAAGCGCGCCGTCGCCTGGACGCAGGCGAAGAGCCCATTGACGTCGCCCACGACCTTCCGGCCTCCTGCCTGGCCTGGGCCGAACTGGCCGACGAAGCCTTCTCCGAGGGCCGCCTAGTGGACTCCTACGCCTATGCCCGCGTGGGCTACCACCGCGGTCTCGACGCGCTGCGCCAGGCCGGATGGCGCGGCGTGGGCCCGATCCCGTACTCCCACGAGGTCAACCGCGGCTTCCTGCGGGCCCTGTACAACCTGGGGCGCGCTGCCGCCGGCATCGGCGAAGCCGAAGAAGCCCACCGGATCGAGAAGTTCCTCCGCGACTCTGACCCGGAGGCCATAGACCGCATCGGCTCCGGCAGCTGACGAGGCGCCGGGCGGCTCACGCGCAGGCTGCGTCACCGCAGTGCCCCGCATCACATTCGGCCGCATCGGCTAAACTGGTGCCGCAACGGCGGTCATCCGCCTTTTTGTATGCGCTGTCAGCGCGTGAAGAAGTCAACGTGAGGTGACGAATGCCTGCAATCGTGGTCGTCGGTGCCCAGTGGGGCGACGAAGGCAAGGGCAAGACAACAGACATCCTGGGAACCCAGGTCGACTATGTCGTCAAGCCCAACGGCGGCAACAACGCCGGGCACACGGTGGTTGTCGGCGGTGAAAAGTACGAACTCAAGCTGCTGCCGGCTGGCATTCTGTCGCCGAATGTTGTGCCCGTGATCGGCAACGGCGTCGTTGTGAACCTCGAAGCGCTCTTCTCCGAAATCGACGGTCTGGAAGCCCGCGGTGCTGATACGTCGAAGCTTAAGATCTCGGCCAACGCCCACCTTGTCGCCCCGTTCCACCAGACGCTGGACAAGGTCACCGAACGGTTCCTGGGCAAGCGCGCGATCGGCACCACCGGTCGCGGCATCGGCCCCACCTACATGGATAAGACGGCGCGCTTGGGCATCCGCGTGCAGGACCTGTTCGACGAATCGATTCTCAGGCAGAAGATCGAAGGCTCGCTGCGCCAGAAGAACGAACTTCTGGTCAAGGTGTACAACCGCCGCGATGTCACGGTTGAGGAAATCATGGAGTACTTCGCGCAGTACCGCGACCGCATTGCGCCCATGGTCACCGAAACCGAACTGCTGCTGAACAAGGCTCTCGATGACGGCAAGGTCGTCGTCATGGAGGGCGGCCAGGCGACCATGCTCGATGTTGACCACGGAACCTACCCGTTCGTCACGTCCTCGAACCCCACAGCCGGCGGTGCCTGTGTTGGATCCGGCATCGGGCCCACCCGCATCAACCGCGTGGTCGGAATTGTGAAGGCCTACACCACCCGCGTGGGTGCAGGTCCGTTCCCTACGGAGCTGTTTGACGACATGGGCGAATACCTGCAGAAGCAGGGTGGGGAATTCGGCGTGAACACCGGCAGGCCGCGTCGCTGCGGCTGGTTTGACTCGGTCATCGCCCGCTATGCAAGCCGCGTCAACGGCTTCACCGACTACGTGCTGACCAAACTCGACGTGCTCGATGACCTGTACGAAATCCCGGTGTGCGTGGCCTATGAGGTCGACGGTGAGCGTTTTGACGAAATGCCGATGTCGCAGTCGGACTTCCACCACGCAAAGCCGATCTACGAAACGTTCCCCGGCTGGAAGGAAGACATCTCCGGTTGCCGGACTTTTGAGGATCTGCCGAAGAACGCGCAGGACTACGTGCTGGCTCTCGAACGGATGTCCGGCTGCCGGATTTCGGTCATCGGTGTCGGCCCCGACCGCGAACAGTCGATCGTCCGCCACGACCTGCTGGACTGATCCGCCGGACCGTTCTTCTGGCGGATGGAAGACGGCTAACCTTGTGCCATGCACTCAACCCCGCAGATACCCGAACCCGCCCAGAAGGTTCCCCACGAGCGCACATTCCACGACGACACTTTTGTCGACAACTACGAGTGGATGCGCGAAAAGGACAGTCCGCAGGTTCGCGACTACCTGGACCGCGAAAACGCCTACACGGATGCCCGTACGGCGCATCTGAGTGATCTGCGCGAGCAGATTTTCGAAGAGATTCGCTCTCGCACAAAGGAAACCGACCTGTCGGTTCCGGCTCGCCGCGGCGGCTATTGGTACTTCACCCGCACCTCTGAGGGCAAGAACTACCCGGCGTACTGCCGTGTTCCGGTCAGTGATGTTGGGGCCGGTGAACCTGGCGCGGCAGGCGGCGGCGAGGCCTGGACTCCGCCGAAGATCGAACCCGGAGTGGCGCTGGCCGGTGAAGAACAGCTCATCGACTTCAATGTCGAAGCAGGTGACAGCAGTTTCTTCGCAGTCGGCTCCCTCGACGTTTCCCCCGACGGCAGGCTGCTCGTCTACGCCGTCGACAGGGTCGGCGATGAGCGCTTCACCCTGCGCATCCGCAATCTGGAAACCGGCGAAGACCTGCCCGACGAAATCCCCGGCATCTTCTACGGCGCCTGCTTCGATGGCACCGGCACCCACGTCTACTACACGACCGTTGACGATTCCTGGCGCCCCGACACCGTGTGGCGGCACACCCTGGGAGACTCAACTGACGCCGACGTAGTTGTGTTCCGAGAAGACGACGAAAGGTTCTTCGTCGGCGCTGAGCTTAGCCGCACCGGTAACTACCTGTTCATCTCAACCGAAGCGAAGACCACCTCGGGCACCTGGTTCATTCCGACCTCAGACCCGACAGCCGAACCGCAGCCGGTGTGGCCGCGAGAACAGGACGTGGATTATTCGGTCGAACACGCTGTGATTGACGGTGAGGACCGCTTCCTCATCGTCCACAACCGCGACAGAGCCGATTTCGACATCGCCGATGTTCCGGCAGCTGATCCGACAGCACAGCCGTCCCAAGTGCTGCGTGATGTGGGCGGCATGCGCATTGAGGAAGTCCAGGCGTTCAGCGGTCTTATTGCCGTGGGCTACCGGCGCGCGGGCTTCGCCCGGGTCGGCCTCATTGACCTGAGCGCACCGGCCGAAGACGGTGTTCGGCCCATGACGGAAGTTGATTCGGGTGAAGACGCGGGCTACCGTTTCATAGCAGCGGACAATCACTCCTTTGACCAGCCGCACGTGCGGGTCACCATGGGTTCGCTCGTGCGCCCGCACGCGGTTGCCGACTGCACCCCGGACAGCAAGCAGATTCGCAAGGTGACCGAGGTTCCCGGTGTTGACCTCGCCGCATATTCGCAGACCTTGGAATGGGCGACGGCTGCCGACGGCACACAGATTCCGGTGAGTCTCGTATGGCGCACCGACGCGGTTGACCGCAGCAGCCCGGCACCGCTGAACCTGTACGGCTACGGCAGCTATGAGGCTTCCATGGACCCGGCGTTCTCAGCGGTCCGCCTGAGCCTGCTGGATCGCGGCGTCGTATTTGCAATCGCCCACATTCGCGGCGGCGGTGAAATGGGCCGCCACTGGTACGAGCAGGGCCGCATGGAGTTCAAGAAGAACACCTTCACCGACTTCATTGACGTGGCCGACCACCTGATCAGCACCGGCTGGACATCACCGGAGCGCATGGTTGCCCGCGGCGGTTCTGCCGGAGGACTGCTCATGGGTGCTGTGGCAAACATGGCCCCGGATCGCTTCGCCGGGATCATCGCGGATGTTCCCTTCGTCGATTCGCTTACCTCGATGCTCATGCCGGAACTGCCGCTGACCGTCATCGAATGGGAAGAGTGGGGCGACCCGCTGCACTCGAAGGAGTTCTACGAGTACATGCGCAGCTACGCGCCGTACGAGAACGTCACGCAGCAGCAGTACCCGCCGATTCTCGCGATCACATCACTCAACGACACCCGGGTTCTGTACGTCGAACCGGCTAAGTGGACTGCCCGTCTGCGTGAAGTCGGCGCGGACGTCATCCTCAAAACCGATATGACCTCCGGTCACGGCGGGGCCTCCGGACGCTATGACGCGTGGCGCGAAGCAGCGTTCTGGACCGCCTGGATGCTCGACCGCCTGGGCCTGGCTGAAAGCGGTGAACAATGAGCCCGGGGCTGATCACAGCGGCGGTTTTCACACTGCTGGGCATCGGCCTGGCCGCGGTTCTGTGGGTGCCGACACGTGCGGCGGCCGCCGGCCGCCTGGGCCCCAATGACCGCTGGGGCATTCGCATGGGCGCCACCCGCCGGTCACCAGAAGTATGGCAGCGCGCCCACCGGGCTGCGTTCATCTACATTGCCGCAGCCCCCTGGATCGCCGGGATTGCGCTGCTGGGCACGATTGTCCTGGCCGTGTGGGTCGGCGAAGGCGGGGCAATCATGATGTCTCTGCTGGGCCTGTGCGGGCAGATCTTCATCGGCATCTTCGGCACGGTCTTCGCCGTCATCGCCTCCCGCGACAAACGGTAGGCCGCCGGTTCGAAGAACCGGTGCCCGCGGGTGAGGGGCGGTTAGGGAAAAGGCAAGCGGCGCCTCGTCAGATGAATGACGAGGCGCCGCTTGGCTGCGTGCCGATGTTTGGTGAGCGCAGCTGATTTGGGTCAGCTGCCCAGGCGCTTGGAGGCGATTTCAGCGCCCTGTGCGAGGCTTTCGAGTTTCGCCCAGGCGATCTCGGGGTGGATGCGCCCACCCAGACCGCAGTCGGTGGATGCGACGACGTTCTCCGGGCCTACCAGGCGGGCAAAGCGCTCAATGCGGTCTGCGACCAGCTGCGGGTGTTCCACGATGTTCGTCGAGTGCGACACGATGCCGGGAATGATGTACTTGCCGTCGGGCAGTTTAGTGTCTTCCCAGATGCGCCATTCGTGTTCGTGGCGGACGTTCGCAGCCTCGAAGGTAATGCCTGCGGCGTTGATGCTCAGCACGTCGTCGACGATTTCCTCAAACGGAAGGTCGGTCACGTGGGGGCCGTGCCAAGAGCCCCAACAGGTGTGGAAGCGCACCTGCTGCGGGTCGATGCCGCGCAGAGCGTGGTTGAGCGCTTCGATGCGCGGGCGCGTGAACTCGCGGTACTCTTCGAAGCTGGGTGCGGGGTTGATCTGGTCCCAGTTCTCAGCGATGGAAGGGTCGTCGATTCTCAGCGATGGAAGGGTCGTCGATCTGGATGATGAAACCGGCTTCGGCAATCGCCAGGTACTCTTCGCGGAAGACATCGGCCATGGCCCAGATGAACTCTTCGTCGCTGTCGTAGTAGCCGTTCTGGATGCGTGCTGCGGAACTCGGGCCCAGTGAGTTGATGTAGGCGGTCGACGGGTCGATTCCGGCTGCCTCGCAGGCCTGTTTGAGGTTCTGGATGTCACGCTGGATGAGCTCCTGGCCGACGTAGCGCACCGGCTCTACGGCCACTGGGAACTGCTGCTGCTGGCCGGTGTCAGCGCCAGAAGCTTCCGCGTCGCCGTACACGCCGGGGAACAGGTGGCGGTCACGGCGGTCGGGGAAGCTGGTCAGCACGACCTTGCCCGGTTCGGAACGCACCGGGGGAGCGTTGTGGAAGTGCACTTCCTGCAGCTCCAAGCCCGAAGTGCGTTCAAAGGAGTAGTGCCACCAGGCGCCGTAGTCCCTTTCGGCGGCCATTGCGTGGCCGTATTCGCCGTCGTTGACTTCGGTGATGCCGATGTCGTTTTGGCGCTTGACGATGTCAACCACGGAATCGGTCAGCAGCTGGCCGAATTCTTCCTTGTCGATGGAGTCGTCAAAGCGTGCGGCGTTGGCGGCAATGAGCTTGTCGGTGCGCGGCAGCGAGCCGGCGTGGGAAACGCGAATGGTCATGGTGCTCCTTCCTTGAAGAAATTTTTTTCATCATATGAACGGGCGAACATGCGTGCTGGGGCGTTGACGCATTTTGGAACATTCGCGTAACACAAGCGGCGCCCCGCCAGAAAATGACGAGGCGCCGCTTGGCTGGATTGGCTGTGCTCAGCTGAGCACGGCTTGTGTCAGTCAGCCACGTAGTACAGGCGCTTGTTGACGAATTCGTCCATGCCGACCGGTCCGAGTTCACGGCCGTAGCCGGAGCGCTTCACACCGCCGAACGGCAGGTGTTCTCCACCGGCCTTGGGGATGTTGACCGAAGCCATGCCGACTTCCAGCCGGTCAGAGACCTTCTGGGCGCGTTCGACGTCTTCGCTGAATACTGTGCCGCCCAGGCCGAACTGGGTGTTGTTAGCAAGTTCCAGGGCCTCTTCGTCAGATGAAACCGGGTAGGCCACGAGCACCGGACCGAAGAACTCTTCGTAGTAGATGTCCGAACCCACCGGGATGTCGGTGATGACAGTGGGCGACACATAGGCGCCCTCGTCGGAGATCTGCCCGCCGGTGCGGATGGTGGCGCCTGCGTCTTTGGCCCGGAGAATCTGGTCGTAGAGGTTCTCCGCTGCCGCACGCGAAGACAGCGGCATGTAGACGCTCGGGTCTTCGCTCGTGTAGTCGCCGGGGGTGGCCTCAGATGCCAGGCGGACCAGTTCGTCGACGAACTCTTCGTACATGTCGTCCATGACGATGATCCGCTTGTTGGAGTTGCACGCCTGGCCGGTGTTGAACAGGCGAGTCTTGTAGGCAAGCTGAGCCGAGGCCTTGACGTCGGAGGAGTCCAGCACGATGTACGGGTCAGAACCGCCGAGTTCGAGCACGGCCTTCTTCAGGGCCTTGCCCGCCTGCGCCGAAATTGCGGCACCGGCGCGTTCGGAGCCGGTCAGCGATACACCGGCGATGCGGTCGTCGGCAATGACCTTCGAAATCTGGTCGTGCTTGGCGTAGATGTTCTGGAATACGCCTTCGGGCACGCCTGCTTCCAGCATGATCTCTTCCATCACACCGGCAGACTTTGCGCAGATTTCGGCGTGCTTGAGCACAATCGCGTTGCCGAGCATGAGGTTAGGCGCTGCGAAGCGGGCCACCTGGTAGTACGGGAAGTTCCACGGCATGATGCCCAGAATGGTGCCGACCGGCCGGTGCTGCATAACAGCCTTGCCGCCGGGTGCATCCAGTGGGACATCCTTGGTGAATTCTGCAGCGTTGTCGGCGTAGTAGCGGTAGATGCGGCTGCAGAACTGGGCTTCGCCAACGGCCTCCGAACGGCGCTTGCCCATTTCGACGCCGATGATGTCGGCGAGTTCTTCGGCGCGCTCATCGTAGAGGTCGGCAACCCGGCTGACGATCTTCGACCGTTCGCTCATGTCGAGCTCAGCCCATGCGCGCTGGGCTTTTTCTGCTTTGGCGAGAACCGCTTCGAGTTCGTCGTCGGTGATGGCGGGGAACGTTTCGACGGTCGCGCCCGTAGCGGGGTTGACGACCTTGTAGTCCATGCTCATTCAGTCCTCCTTGGTGTAGAACAGGCGCTTGTTGACGAATTCGTCCATGCCCACGGGGCCGAGCTCACGTCCGTAGCCGGAGTTCTTCACACCGCCGAAGGGCAGAGCGGCCGAATCGGTGTCGTAGGAGTTGACCTTGGCCATGCCCACGTGCAGGCGGCTGCCCAGCGCTTCGGCCCGCGCGGTGTCGGTGCTGAACACGGTGCCGCCGAGCCCGAAGCGAGAATCATTGGCAAGTTCCAGGGCCTCTTCGTCAGAGCTGACGCGGTACACAACGAGCACCGGGCCGAACAGCTCTTCGTAGTAGACATCTGAGCCCACCGGAACGTCCGTTACGACGGCGGGGCTGAAGTGGGCGCCGGGGCCGTCGGCGAGTTCGCCGCCGGTGCGGATGGTGGCTCCGGCCTCCTTCAGCTGCTCCATCTGCTTTGCGAGGTTTTCGGCCGCGCGGCGCGAGGACAGCGGTTGGTAGACCGTGGGATCGTCGCTCGTGTAGTCGCCGGGCTTCATGTCTGCGGCCAGGCGGACCAGTTCGTCGACGAATTCTTCGTAGACGTCGTCCATGACGATCAGGCGCTTATTGGAGTCACACGCCTGGCCCGTGTTGTACATACGGGTGGCGAAGGCGTCCTGCGCTGCCTTCTTGACGTCCTCGGTGTCGAGGATGACGTACGGGTCGGAACCGCCGAGTTCGAGCACGGCCTTCTTCAGAGCCTTGCCCGCCTGCTCCGACACAATGGCGCCGGCGCGTTCCGAACCGGTCAGCGATACACCGGCAATGCGGCTATCGGCAATGACTTCGGCAATCTGGTCGTGAGATGCCCGGACGTTGGTGTACACGCCCTCGGGCAGACCGGC
Source organism: Brevibacterium sp. Marseille-P9724 (assembly GCF_902500275.1). NCBI lineage: Bacteria > Bacillati > Actinomycetota > Actinomycetes > Micrococcales > Brevibacteriaceae > Brevibacterium > Brevibacterium sp. Marseille-P9724. The sequence goes on from NZ_LR722993.1 coordinate 78,227, forward strand.
CTCGCGGAAGATGTCTTCGATGACCTGCGCGGATTCGGGGCAGATCTCGGCGTGCTTGAGCACAATGCCGTTGCCCAGCACCAGGTTCGGTGCAGCGAAGCGGGCCACCTGGTAGTACGGGAAGTTCCACGGCATAATGCCCAGCAGAACCCCAATGGGCCGACTCTGCAGCACAGCGGTGCCGCCGGGGGTGTCGAGCTTCTTGTCCGCTGAGAACTCTGCGCCGTTGTCCGCGTAGTAGTTGAGGATTTCAGCGGAGAACTGGGCTTCTTCTGCGCCTTCTGAGTGGCGCTTGCCCATTTCCCTTCCGATGATGTGGCCGAGTTCGTCAGCGCGTTCGTCGAACAGCTGGGCGGCTTTCTTCACAATGGCTGCGCGTTCTTCTATGGGACGCGCAGCCCACTGCCTTTGGGCTTCGACCGCTGTGTCGAGCGCCTGGCTCAGCTGGGCGTCGGAGATGGTGTCGTATTCGGCTGTGACCTGGCCGTCGGCCGGGTTTGTCACCGCGTAGTTCGAGCTCATGGACCCTCCTTAGTCGTCTGAGTTCTCTCATGGTCAACACTATCGGCACCCTCGGACATTCCATCCGGCCTCCCCGCCGAACCCCAGCCGCGCCCACCGCCCTTCCCGGCGCACAGACAACGAGGTGCCGCTCACCTGTCAGGTGAGCGGCACCTCGTAAGTTGGCTTACGGTCAGCCGAAGTGCTTCAGCATGGTGCCCTTGGAGGTTTCCAGGAGCTCCTGCAGGCCGATGGTGAACTGGTCGACCACTTCGAGGCTCGCCCGGTTGTCTTCTCCAGCATCAGTCATGCCGATGCGCACGTGCGGGAAGTTCCGGGCGGTGCACATATCGGTGAAGCGCACTTCTTCCGAACGCGGCACGGCGACGATTGCACGCGCTGCGGTTTCGGAGAACAGCGCGGTGAACAGGTCCACGCCGTCGCGCTTGATGACTTCGTCCAGCCAGATGCGCGCACCCATGCCGAAGCGCATGACCGCTTCGGCCACGGCGATCGCCAGGCCGCCCTCGGAGAGGTCGTGCGCGGTGTCGATCATGCCGTCACGGCTGGCGTTGATGAGGATTTCGCCGAGTTCGCGTTCAGCTTCGGGCTTGAACTTAGGCGGCAGACCGCCCAGGTGGCCGTGCGCGACATCCGCCCACGCCGAACCGCCGAAGTCCTCTTCTGTTTCGCCCAGCAGGTAGATGGCGTGGCCAGCACCCGTGAAGCCCGACGGGGTGGCGCGGGTGACATCGTCGAAAACGCCCATGACTCCGACAACCGGGGTGGGCAGAATCGCGGTGTCGCCGGTCTGGTTGTACAGCGACACATTGCCGCCGGTGACGGGAACGCCGAGAGCCTGGCAGCCCTGGGCGAGACCTTCGATTGCGGTGGCCAGCTGCCACATGATTGCGGGGTCTTCCGGCGAACCGAAGTTGAGGCAGTCGGTCACCGCCATTGGCCGCGCACCGGTGGTGGCGACGTTGCGGTAGGCCTCGGCCAGCGCCAGCTGGGCGCCGGTTGCCGGGTCCAGGTAGGTGTAGCGGCCGTTGGCGTCGGTCGCCAGTGCAATGCCCAGGCCCGTTTCCTCGTCGACGCGGATAACACCGGCGTCGTCGGGGAAGGCCAGAGCGGTGTTGCCCTGCACGTAGCGGTCGTACTGGTTGGTGACCCATTCCTTCGAGCACAGGTTGGGTGAGGCCACGAGGTCCAGCAGGGTCTGGCGCAGTTCATCGCCGCCTTCGGGGCGGGCCAGTCCTGCGGCGTCGACCGTGTTGGCCTGCGTTTCAGCCTGCCAGGACGGTTCGCTGTAGGGGCGTTCGTAGACCGGGCCGTCGTGGGCGACGGAGCGCGGGGGAACGTCGACAATGACATCGCCGTGCCATTCGATGACCAGGCGGCCGGTGTCGGTGACTTCGCCGAGAACCGAAGTTTCGACTTCCCACTTGCCCACGATCTCCATGAACTCGTCGAGCTTTTCAGGCCGCACAACTGCCATCATGCGCTCCTGAGATTCCGACATGAGGATCTCTTCGGGGGTCAGCGTGGGGTCGCGCAGCAGGACGTCGTCCAGTGCGATGTGCATGCCGCCGTCGCCGTTGGAGGCCAGTTCCGAGGTCGCGCAGGAAATACCGGCCGCGCCGAGGTCCTGGATGCCCTCCACGGTGTCGGCTGCAAACAGCTCCAAGCAGCACTCGATGAGCACCTTTTCGCTGAACGGGTCGCCCACCTGCACGGCGGGGCGCTTGGATTCAGAGCCCTCTTCGAAGCTTTCGGAAGACAGGATGGAGGCACCGCCGATGCCGTCGCCGCCGGTGCGCGCACCGAACAGAACAACCTTGTTGCCTGCACCGGAGGCATTCGCCAGGTGGATGTCATCGTGCTTCATGATTCCGACGGCCAGCGCGTTGACCAGCGGATTGCCCTGGTAGGCGGGGTCGAAGACGGTTTCGCCGCCGATGTTCGGCAGGCCGAGCGAATTGGCGTAGCCGCCGATGCCGGCCACGGCTCCGTGGCACACGCGGGCGGTGTCCGGGTGGTCGATCGCGCCGAAGCGCAGCTGGTCCATGACGGCAACCGGGCGCGCACCCATGGAGATGATGTCGCGGACAATGCCGCCGACACCCGTGGCGGCACCCTGGTAGGGCTCGACCATGGTCGGCGAATTGTGGGATTCGACTTTGAACGTGACAGCCCAGTCCTGCCCGATGTCGACAACACCGGCGTTTTCGCCGATCGGCACGAGCATGTGCTTCTTCATGTCTTCGGTGAGGTATTCGCCGAACTTGCGCAGGTGCACCTTGGAGGACTTATAGGAGCAGTGCTCGGACCACATGACGGAGTACATGGCCAGCTCTGCCGAGGTGGGACGGCGCCCGAGGACTTCGCGGATCGCGTCGTACTCGTTTTCCTTCAGACCGAGTGACGCCCAGTCCTGTTCGACATCCGGGTTGGCGGCCGCGTATTCGACGGTCTCCTTGACCTTTTTGTCGGCGGAGGGGTTCGTGGATGACATGCCTGTCGACGTCCTCTCGTTGGTGCGCTGCTTGCGCGGATCCGGGTGCGCGGGATGACGGGGATTGACGTGGTCATCCTACCGCGCGGGTGCCTTCGTGGGGCATGTGGCCGAGGGGGCTGAACCGGGTTGCTGTCCGAAGATGACGAGGTGCCGCTCAGCTGATCGGCCGGACTGTCAGGGACTGTGTGACGACGGCAAACGGGCCGTAGGCGTCATGCCACACAGTGTGGGTTAAGCCGATGCCGCTGGGTCCGAAGCTGACGCTGACATCCCCGGCCTGCCAGGGCAGACCGACAGGGTCTTGGGGGACCGGCTGCGGCGTGATTCCCGGTACGGGGGCGTGGGGTTTGCGAATGTACGTGACGGTCAGCTCGACATTGGGATATGCGACCTTCCGCGGATCTTCGCGGACTGACATTCCGTTGGCGGTATCGAACAGGGCAGCAGACTTGGCGAACTGCGAGGTGGGCTCATCGGCGAGATCGGCCGTGGAAGCCAGCCAGAAGTGCGCACGCCCCGGCTCGAACTGGTGCCGGTAAGCCCGCAGAGTGGCAATGTAGTCACCCGGCCACACGCTCGAACCGGAAAAGCACTCCATGTCCGCAAGCGGGGTGAGCTCCGGAAAAGGCGAGGCGGCAAGAGGAGCGGTCTCCGCCTCGAGAGTCAGCCAGGCACGAGCCCGCACAATGACCCGCCCGTCATAGGTGAGCAGCACCTCGACCAGTTCGATGGTCCGGCCCGGCCGCAGCACCTCGACGCTGTAGTCAAAGGCTGCAATCGGCACCACGCCGTAGATGTCGAAGCTGATCCGCGAAATCTGCAGGTGCTCCTGCCCGCGAGCCTGCGCGTCAGATTCGATGATGTGGGTGATGAGCCCCAGAGCAGGGGAAATGTGCTGCTCTTTCGGGTTCCACGCTCCCGAGGTGTGCTGTGTGGCCGTGAAGCTGTGCGCGCCGCCTCGCTTGAAGAAAACGTCCATACGCGCATTGTGGCACAGGTCTCATACGGCTCTCATGCGACGAAACAGCTGACGGGAACCGGTGCGTCCAGCCTCTGGAGAGCGGGGCCGCGGGCAGTGACCGGCGCTTCGGCAGTTGGGGTGCTCAATACAATTGAGACTATGTCGGTGCAGAAAATCGTCCTCTTCTACGTATTCACCCCTCTTGCTGACCCGGAAGCCGTGCGCCTGTGGCAGCACGCGCTCGCCGAAGGGTGCGGGCTGAAAGGCCGCGTCATCATCTCCAAAGACGGGATCAACGCAACGCTCGGCGGGGACATCGACGACGTCAAAAAGTACGTGCGCATCACCAAGAGCTACGAACCGTTCAAAAAGGCCGACATCAAATGGTCAACCGGCCACGGTGACGACTTCCCGCGCCTGTCGGTCAAAGTCCGGCCCGAGCTTGTCACCTTCACTGCGCCGGATGAAATCAAGGTCGATGCCGACGGTGTGATCGGCGGGGGAGAGCACCTCAAACCGGGTGCCCTGCACAAGCTCATGGACGAACGCGGTGACGACGTCGTGTTCTTTGACGGACGCAACGCAATGGAAGCCGAAATCGGGCGCTTCCGCGGTGCGATCGTGCCGGATGTCGAGACCACGCGGGACTTCATTGACGAAATCGAATCCGGCAAATATGACGAATATAAGGACCGCCCGGTGGTGACCTACTGCACCGGCGGCATCCGCTGCGAAGTGCTGTCGGTGCTCATGAAGAACCGCGGCTTCAACGAGGTCTACCAGCTGGACGGCGGGATTGTCCGCTACGGCGAAACCTACGGCAATTCAGGCCTGTGGGACGGTTCGCTGTACGTGTTCGACAAGCGCATGCACATGGAGTTCGGCTCCGGTGCGGAGTCTCTGGGCTCGTGCTTGGAGTGCGGCAAACGCACCCCGGAATTCGTCAACTGCGCCAATGAAAGCTGCCGCCAGCAGTTCCTGCGCTGCGAAGCGTGCACCCGCGCGGGCCTGCACCCCACGTGCGGCAGCTGCGTGTCAGTCGGCATGTGAGGGCGGGGCGGCTGAGCCTGCCGTGCGGCTGCTGAGCTTGCCGTGTAGTCGGCGGCGCTGTTGGGCGCGGCGTTTCAGCCCTCCCGCAGCTGGACCTTGCTGATTTTGCCCGTTGATGTTTTGGGCAGTTCAGCCACGTAGCGGTATTCGCGCGGAACTTTGAAACCGGCAAGGCGGGCTCGCAGGTGTGCTGTGAGCACATCGTCCTCAAGCTCTGCGCCTTCGCGGGTGACGACGTAGGCGCGCGGGCGTTCGCCCCACTTGGGGTCGGGCACTCCGACAACGGCGGCTTCGGCCACCAGCGGGTGCGCGCCCAGGGCGTGCTCGACTTCGATGGTCGAAATGTTCTCGCCGCCGGAGATGATGATGTCCTTTGCGCGGTCCTTCAGTTCGACGTAGCCGTCTGCGTGCATAACGCCGAGGTCCCCGGTGTGCAGCCAGCCACCTGCAAAGGCCTTCGCGGTGGCTTCGGGGTTGCGGTAGTAGCCGGCCATGACGGTGTTGCCGCGCACCACGACCTCGCCGATTGTCGCTCCGTCGGCGGGCACATCGACAAGAAGGCCATCGCTGTCGGGTTCGCGCTGAACAACGCGCAGTTCGCTGGAGCCGATCTGCCCCACACCCTGCCTGGCCAGCAGAGCCGCCCGGGTCTCAGCAGGGAGGTCCTTCCACTCGTCCTGTTCGTAGGCGATCGTGTAAGGACCGGCTGTTTCGGTCATGCCGAAGGAGTGGGTGACGGAGAATCCGAGGGCTTCGACATCGGCCAGCGTGCGCGGGTCCAGAGGCGCTCCGCCGCAGGTGACGCGCAGTGTGTAGTTCAGCCGGTGGGCTTCGTCGGTGGCCAGCACAGTGCGCACGACGGTCGGTGCGCCGTTGAAATGTGTGACCCGGTGGCGGTCGATGAGCTCCCAGATCTTCGGTCCGCGCACTGCCCGCAGGCACACCTGGGTGCTGCCGGCTGCGATGAGCGCCCACACGCCGCACCAGCCGTTGCAGTGGAAGATCGGCAGGGTCCACAGGTAGACGCTGTCGGTGTCGAAGCGGGAGTGGATCACCTGGTTGATGGCGTTTGTGTACGCCTGACGGTGGGTGACGATGACGCCCTTGGGATTGCCTGTTGTGCCGGATGTGTAGTTGATGCCCAGCGGGTCGAGTTCGCTGTGGGGCGCCCACTGAAACTCACGAGGTGCCTGCCCGGTCTGGTCTGCTCCCGGCTGCTGGGTCTGGGCTAGGAGGTCCGCAAGGTCGACGAAGCCTTCAGGCAGGTGTGCGGCGGGGTCGGCAGTGCGGTCGACGGCGATGGTCGCGACGGTTGTGAGCTGGCCGATCAGCGGTTGGACAACCGGGATGTATTCGGCGTCAATGACGAAGACCCTTGCGCCGGAGTGTTCGAGGATGAAGTGGATTTCTGCGCTGGTCAGGCGGATGTTCAGCGGGACGAGGACAGCACCGGCCAGCGGCACCGCGAACTGAGCGGTTGCCATTTCGAGGGTGTTCGGCGCCATGTAGGCCACGCGGTCGCCAGGGCGGATGCCGAGGTCGGCCAGCAGCTGTGCGCGGTGTTGGGCATCGGCGGCGAACTCGGCGAATGTGCGTGCGGTTTCGCCGTCGATGACGGCTGTGCGGTTGGGGTAGACGCGGGCGCTGCGCTCAAGGAAGCTCAGCGGCGAAAGGGGTGTGTGCAGTCCAGTCATAGCTGTGAGGCTTCCAGAGCCCTGCCTCGTGGGGAGCTTAAGAGGTCACACAGTTTCACGGCCCGTCATACATGACGGGTGTATGACGGGCCGTGAAGTGAAGATGACGTTATGCGGCGGAAATCAGCTGTCTGCGCTGAGGCCGCCGCCCTGCCATTCGTCGAAGAAGTCCTGGTTGTCCTGAGCCCATTCATCGACGGCTTTCTGCGGTTCTTTGCCGTCGTAGTCTTTGGCCATGACCTTCTCCAGGCCCTCCAGACGTTCTGGGGTCAGCGCCAGATTCTTCAGGGCCTGCGCTGCCTGCGGGTGTTCATCCGTAAAGCCGACACGTGAGAACGAGTAGAGGAAGTCTGGGTCGCCGAAGGCACCGAGGTCGTCTTCGAGGTCGCGGATGTTGAACTCGTCGTACGCCCAGTGCGGGTGCCACAGAGTGACGGCGATGTTGTCGCCGCTGTTCTCAGCCTTGCTCAAAGCTGCGAGCATTGCCGGGGTCGACGATGAGATGAGCTTGAAGTTTTCCAGGCCGTATTCTGGGATGACGTCTTTTTCCATTGCGCCCATGAGGCCTGAGCCCTTTTCGATGCCGACGATCTCGCCGCTGAAGTCGTCCTTGTGGTCCTTCAGCTCGCTGAGTTTGGTGATCGGGGCATCTTCGTTGACGGCCACGACGTTCTGGGCCTGGTCGTACCAGCATCCTTGGTCTTCGAGTTTGTCCTGGTATTCCTCGATGTACTTTGCGTGGGTGACCGGCAGCATTGACGATGACATCCAGTCGACATCACCGTTGGCGGTGGCGACAAAGCCGGGGGCCAGATCGAACATCTTGACTTCGACCGAGTAGTCGTAGTTCTTCTCCAGAAGATATTTGGCCAGGTGCGCGGTCGCGATCGTTTCATCCCAACCGTTGAACGCGGCGACGGTCACGGATTTGTCTTCGTCTTCTGCGCTTTCAACGCCGTCGAGCGGTTTGGAGTTTTCCGCGGGCGTGCAGTCGCCCCAGTCGCGATCCTTGTTCGCTTCAGTGGTGCCCCCGCTTCCTCCGCTGCAGCCGGTGAACAGCATGACAGCGGAAACGCTGAGAGCGGTGAGTAGGCGTGCAGTTTTCACGATGCTCCTTCGATAGCGGTTGTCATCGTTTTCACAGTAACAAGCGGGTTGGCTGCCTTACAGGCTGCGCGCGAGTACATGCCGTGTCACCTGGCGGTGGCTCACCGCACAGCGAAGGGCCCAGTAGGCTAAAAGGCCGAAAAAGGGAAGCACTCCGTCTGCCAGCAGAACGAAAAGCAGGGCCAGGGGAATCTGCGCGCACCACACACCCAGCGCATTGCTGACGAACTCGCGGTTCGTCATCCCGAACAGCCGCAGCAGAGTGACATTGCCGTACGTCAATCCCGCGATGGGGCACAGCAGCGCGACGACAGCAGTCGAGAGACGGACGGCGGAGACGACATCGGAATCAGGTGACGAAAACGGTGCGGCAGCAAATCCACCCAGCAGCACGAGAAAGCCGACAGCAGCTCCGATCAAGAAGAACGTTCTGCGCACTTCCCTCGCTCCGCCTCGGATGGTGTTCGGGTCTTCCGCATAGACCTTGCCGAGGATGTACAGGGCTGCGGACGACACACTGGATACAAAGATGAATGCGAGCAGATGGGCCTGCACGCCAAAGCGCATTCCCGCCAGTGCGGCTGTGCCCGAGGCGGCGAGAATCAGCGTGAAGACAACATTTCCGCCGTAGTCCACGACCGCGGAGCCCACTGCAGGCCAGGCGAGCTTTGGCCACTCGGCATAGCTCCTGCGGACTTCGGCGCTCGGTTTGTTCTGTGTGCGGTGTCTTGCGATGAGGCCCGCGAGGAAAAACAGCGGCAGGATTGTGCTGATGGTGCTCCCAATACCAGCTCCGAAGGCCCCGAGCTCCGGTGCAGGGCCGAGACCGTAGATGAGCACTGCGTCCAGCAGAAGGTTTGCAGGACCGGAAATCAAAAAGGCGATCAGTGGGACGCTCGTCCGACCCCAAGCCACAAGAGCAATCGCCATGGTTGCCCCGGCGATTTCTGTGACGAGGGACGGTGCGCGGCCCGCACTGTATGACAGAGCCGCCGACCATGTGGCGTCGCTGAGCGTGAAAAAGCCCCAGGCGGACGCGGCCACGCCAGCGCATGAGAGCAGGGCGGCAAACGGCAGAACTCGCTTCAGGGCGATTGCCAAACCACCTGTTTCCAGGCCGCCATCGTCACCCTGTGGCTGACGAGGGGCCAAAATACGGTAGGCCATGAGTGCGCCGAGCAGCGCGTTGATGGGCAGTTCATACAGTGCCGCACCCAGAGCCACACCGGCCAGTGCCGATGTCGAATAGTGCGCTATCAACAGCGAGTCGGTTACTCCTAAGACGACGCTGCCGATTGCCGCGAGCAGCGGCGGCCAGGTGTACGTGAACAGCACACCCGGCCGCAGCAGTCGGCCATGACCCGGCGAGTCTGTCCTAGCCAAGTTCCGCTGCCGTCTGGGTTTCTTCGCCCAGCACGTGGTGGCGCAGGAAGTCGATGAATGTGCGGTACCAGACCTCCGCATTGCCGCGGCCCAAAATCCAGTGGCCCTCGTCGGGGAAGTACAGGAAGCGATGCTGCGTCAGCCCGTCCGGCCCAGCTGGGGTCTTCGTCTTGCGCAGCAGGTCAAACCACAGTTCCTGACCCTGGCCGATGGGCACCCGGTAGTCCTTGTCGCCGTGGATGACGAGCATGGGGATTTCGATGTCGGCAGCGTACAGGTGCGGTGAGTACTCCCGCGACTGACCGGCCATCGCGTCGTTCCACGAAGAATTGTCGGTTGTCCGGCCCATGGATTCCGTGTTCCACAGGGACGCGTGGGTGACAGCGCACTTAAAGCGCGAACCCGTGTGCCCAGCAACCCAGTTGGTCATATAGCCGCCGTAGGACCCACCGGCAAAAGCCGTGCGCACAGAGTCGATGTCAGCGCGCTTTTCGGTCGCGTCGGTCAAAGCCATGATGTCGGTGAAAGGTGTGCCGCCCAGCTGCTGCTGACCGCGGGCAATCATGTTCTGGCCGTAGCCGGTGGAAATCGCGGGATCCGGCAGGAGCACCGCAAAGCCGGCAGCCACAAACGGTGCCGGGTTCCACCTGTAGGTCCACGCATTCCACGATCCCCACGGACCACCGTGTGCAAACACAACAAGCGGGTGTGGGCCGTCGCCTTCCGGCAGCGACAGCCAGGCGCGAATCTCGGTGCTGTCCTCAGCAGTCGCAGTGACCTCGTCAAGCCGACCCGGCACCTTGACCGCTCCGGTCGGATTGGCAAGTTCGGTGACCTCACCGCTGGTCGGGTCGATTGCCACCGGCTGCGGTGGGCAGTCAATGGCAGAGCGCAGAGCCACCACGCGGCCGTCGTGTACGGCAAGCCCGGAGTAGGTGTACTTCTGCCCCGGACCGCCAGCCAGCCTGCGCGGGGCCGAATCGTTCAGACCACCGATCCACACGGAACCGCGGCCGTGGTCATCGGATGCGGCCACAAGCGTGCTGTCATCGAGCCACACAGTGTCAAACCACTGGTCGAACTCCGGCCACAGGCGCTGCTCACCGGTCAACCCGCCAGCCCTGTCAACGGAGTGGACGTAGGTCTGAGGGTCCAAATCCTGATTGGGCATCCATTCGGCGACGTGTTCAATGACTACGCGCGAATCATCCGGGCTGAGCGCACCCAGCCAGCGCGCGTCCGTGGGCTGGGACGTCAGCAGCTGCTGGGGCGCGTGTTCGCCGGTCAGGTCGACCCGGTGGATGCTCACCTGGTCGATGTGGTCTATGAGTGTCCGCCGCACTGTCACCAGCGCCCACGCGCCGTCGGCGGAAACCTCCCACGCGATGAGAGTGCCGTCCGGCATCTGCGGGTATGTGAAGTCCAGAAGCGGCGGAAGGCCGTCGCCGTCGCGCTTGAGCGCAAAATCGTCCGAGGTGGAGCTCAGCTTCCCCAAATCCTGCGGCAGCTGTGCCACCGCCAGTCGGTTCACACTCGGCCCGAGGTCGGAATCCCAGCGGCGGGTGGGGAACTCAGCGTGCAGGATGCCGGAGACTTTCGCGTCTGAGCGCTTCTTGGCAAGCTCAGCGTGTTCTTCTTCGCTGTTCGCCTGCGAGTGCACTGCCAGCTGTGCCACAAGCACACCGGGGCGACAGACGACCTGGCCGAAACCGCCGGGGCGTGTGGCAATGCGACGCGCCTCACCGCGGGCCGGAAGCAGAAACAGTGCGGCGTCGCCGGGTTCTTCGCCGTCATCACCGGCACGCTTGGCGGTGAAGAACACCGAGCCGTCGTCGGCGATATCTGTCGCACCGATCGAAGCTGCTCCGCGGGTCAAACGCCGTGGGGTCGCGTAATCGGTGTTCTTATCACCGGCGAGCTCAGCCAGATGCGTGGCGTAGGAGCGCCCCGTGCCGTCCAGCGATTGTACGGAGGCCAACAGGGGACCGCCGTCACGGCGACAGCTCAGACCAGTGGTGCGCGGCGCATCGAGAAGTGACGTGAGGGTGGGGATGTATGCGGGGGAGTGAGCTTCTTCGGTCATGCCGACACCCTACCGGCGCAAAGTGACCCCAGACACAAAGGGGGCTCGCGGGTGCGACCCGTCAGCGCAGCAGAGCCGCAATAGCAGCAGCCGGTAAGGCCGCTTCCGTCCTCGTCATCGGCCGAACAGCCTTTCGAAGAATCCCTTTTTCTTCTTGGGCTGGTCTTCGACCGGTGCCGGGCTCTCGGTTTTGGGCTCGGGTTCCGATGTGTCTTCCTCTGCCGACTCCGAAGGCGCTTCCTGCTTTTCGGGAGCCTCTGCGGCTTCAGGAGCCTCGGTTGAATCGGGAGCCTGCGGCGCCTCGGCCTCTTCGGGTTCCGTGGGTGCAGGTGTTGGTTCGCTGACTTCGCCGACGCCCGAGTAGTGTTCGCCCGGGGCGGGGGTGGCCTCTTCGGCACGCGGTTCTTCATCGACTTGTTCAAGCACGCTGAAGTCGACTTCGATCGGCACCGACTGCGGTGCAACCGGCTGCGCGGCGGTGAACTGCGCCTCAGCTTCGCCAGCCAGCGGTGCGTGAACTTGGCAGCTGGTCAGGCGGGAGTGTTTGTCGAAGTCGATGTCAGCTGAACCGTCGGTCAGCAGGATCCGCAGGCTGGTGCCCTCCAGGGGAGCGACAGCAAAGCCGCGCAGCGCCGCATAGTCAAGCAGCGCCTGCCTGTGACCGGTGATGCTTCCTGACTTCACACCGGCAGCCAGCGCTTTGACGACGGAGCGGATGGTCGGTCCGAGCTCGCCCAGTCCGTGCACGTCCAGCAGAGTCCAGACGGTCATCGTGCCGGTTTTCAGCGGGTAGTGCACCCAGTGGCCCGTGATCCGCTTGGCGGCGATCACCAGGCCGAGGGCGTCGTCATCACCTGCTTTGAACTCATCGAGCGTGAGGTCGTTGATCCCCTCGCTCTGACCGTAGTCGCGCACTGCGTTGGCCAGTTCGACAACGGGACCGGAGAAGTCGCTGAGCTCCGACCACGCCCACCGCCAGGTTCCGGACACAGTGTCGGTGGAACCCAGAAGATGGACGTCGGCGTGCAGCTGATCGCCGAACACAATGTGCCCGCGCTGCAGGTCGACTTCCCATTCGCCATTGGTCTGGGCCAGAAGAGATTCAAAGGTCCTTTGGGCTTCGACCGATCCGAAAGCAGCCTGTCGCAGCAGGGTATCCATTTCGCTCATGAACTCATTTCTCCAAAACTGTGCGCAGCACGGACGTGAAGAACCCCTGACCGTCGACGCCCTGGCGCATGCCGGAAGCGGAATCGGGGCCGAAGCCGGCTTCGACAGCGTGTTCGGGGTGGGGCATGAGTCCTGCGACGTTGCCGCGCTTGTTGGTCACACCCGCGATGAGGTCGATTGATCCGTTGGGGTTGGCGCCCACGTAGCGGGCGAGCACCTGGCCGTCCGCTTCGAGCTCCCGGAGGGTTTCAGCGGGAGCCTGGAAGGAGCCTTCGCCGTTCTTCAGCGGGATGATGATCTTTTCGCCGGCTTCGTAGTCGCGGGTCCAGGCGGTGTCGGCGTTGACGATTTCGAGTTCCTGGTCCTTGCAGATGAACTGCTGGGCGGAGTTGCGCACGAGAGCTCCGGGCAGCAGTCCGGCTTCGCACAGAACCTGGAAGCCGTTGCAGATGCCCAGGACGGGCATGCCGTCCTCGGCTGCGGCGGTCACGGACTCCATGACGGGAGCAAAGCGGGCGATAGCGCCGCAGCGCAGGTAATCGCCGTAGCTGAAGCCGCCCGGCAGAATCACAGCGTCGACGCTCTTGAGGTCTGCATCCGCGTGCCACAGGCTCACGGCCTGTGCTCCCGAGAGCGTGACGGCCCGAGCGGCGTCGCGGTCGTCGAGGGTGCCGGGGAACGTGACAATGCCGATGCGCACGTTCTGGGCCCCCTCGAGCACCGTGGTTGAGCGCTGGGCTCCGATAAGTGGTCCGCCGTCGGTGTAGGCGGTGCGGGTGGCGGTCACTTGTTGCCGTCCTCAGCGGGGTAGACGCCGACAACGTCTTCGATGATGGTGTTGGCCAGCAGCGTTTCGGCTGCCTTCTTCACCTGTTCGAGGACTTCGTCCGTGGGTTCGCCGTCGTGCTCAAGCTCAAAGCGCTTGCCCTGGCGAACCGCGAAACCGGAGAATCCCAGACGATCGAGTCCCGCCCCGATGGCTTTGCCCTGGGGATCGAGGATCTCGGGTTTCGGCATGACCTCGACGATGTAACGTGCCACCTGCGCTCCTTCGTTCGCTCCGGTGATGACGGCGCCATCATCTTAACAACGTACGAAGGCACTTACGATGAGCCGCGCAGCCGCCTCACCAGGTGTTGGACCCGGGCCCCGTAGGCCGTCAGGCCCACTTTCCGGCCGGTGCGGTCACACGGTGGTCGAGCGCTCTGGGAAGGGGTCGCCCGTGATCCTTTCGAAGGCCTCGATGTAGCGTGCCGAGGTCTTTTCGATGATGTCCTGGGGCAGCTGTGGGGGCTGCTGTCCGCTGTTCTTGTCCCAGCCCGATGCGGGGCTGGTCAGCCAGTCGCGGACGAATTGCTTGTCGAAACTCGCCTGCGATCTGCCCGGCTGATAGTCGTGTGCGTCCCAGAAGCGCGAGGAGTCCGGGGTGAGCACCTCGTCTCCCAGCACAATGTCACCGGCACCGTTGCGGCCGAACTCGAACTTCGTGTCAGCCAGGATGATGCCGCGCTCGCGGGCGATTTCCTCAGCCCGCGCATACACCTTGAGCGTGAGCTCCCGGAGAGCCTGTGCATCAGCTTCGCCGAGCATGTCGGCTGACTTCTCGAAGGTGATGTTTTCGTCGTGTTGGCCGACCTCGGCTTTTGCCGCGGGCGTGTAGATCGGATCGGCAAGACGATCGGATTCGCCGAGCCCTTCGGGCAGCGCCACTCCGCAGACAGCTCCGGTTCGCTGGTAGTCGGCCAGCCCCGATCCGGTCAGGTAGCCCCGTGCCACGCACTCGATGGGGAACATGGTGAGCGGTTCGCAGATGAGTCCGCGCCCGGCAACCTCAGCGGGCACATCGGCGCTCACCACGTGGTTGCCGACGATGTCCCCCAGCTGGTCGAACCACCAGGCGGACAGCCCGGTGAGGACGGCGCCCTTGTGGGGGATCTCCGATTCCAGTACGAAGTCGTAGGCGGAGATGCGATCGGATGCGACCATGAGCAGTGACGGGGCGACCTCAATCGACTCGGCGCTTTCGGGCACGTAGAGGTCGCGGACCTTGCCGGAGTAGACGTGCTTCCAGCCCGGAACGGCGACTGCCTCAACCTGGTGGCCTGTCATCGGCTTCCTCCCTGCGGGATCGTGATGCGGTTTTCTGCCGCGGCCTGGGCAATGTCGGTGCGATGGTGCTCGCCGCGCCACTCAATAAGGTCAACGGCCTCGTAGGCGCGGCTGCGCGCGTCGGCAAGATCGGCACCGAGTGCGGTCACCGACAGAACGCGTCCGCCGCTGGTTGCAAGCTCGCCGCTTTCAGTCGTTGACGTTCCAGCGTGGAACACGTGCACGTCTTCCAGTGCGTTGGCCTGGTCGATGCCGGTGATGACATCGCCCTTGGCGGGGCTGGCCGGGTAGTTCTGCGCGGCCATGACAACCGTGACGGCCGCCTTGTCGGCCCATTCAAGCGGCGGCAGCTGTGCCAGCCGACCGGTTGCCGCGGCGTGCAGCACAGTGCCCAGAGGGCTTGTCAGCCGCTGCAGAACAGCCTGGGTTTCCGGATCGCCGAACCGGGCGTTGAACTCGATGACCTCAATGCCGTTCTTCGTCAGCGCCAGCCCGCAGTACAGCAGGCCCACAAAGGGCATTCCGCGGCGGGCCATTTCATCGACAACCGGCTGTGCGACCTGCGCAATGACGTCGTCGACCAGCCCCGCGGGAGCCCACGGCAGGGGAGTGTAGGCGCCCATGCCGCCGGTGTTGGGGCCCTCATCGTCGTCCAGTGCCCGCTTGAAGTCCTGCGCCGGGGCCAGCGGAGCCGTGGTGGTGCCGTCGCACAGCACGAACAGCGACACCTCGGGCCCGTCGAGGAAGTCCTCGATGACAACGCGGTCCGCTTCGGCAAGACACGCGCGGGCGTGGGCCAGAGCTTCGTCCCTGTCAGATGTGACGACAACACCCTTGCCGGCGGCCAGACCGTCGGCTTTGACCACGTGAGGGGCACCGAATCGGTCAAATGCTTCTTCGCATTCGGTAAGTGAGGCCGCGGCAACCGACTGCGATGTGGGAACTCCCGCAGCTTCCATGATCTCCTTGGCAAAGGCCTTCGAGCCTTCAAGCTCTGCCGCAGCGGCATCCGGGCCGAAGACTGCGATCCCCGCTTCCCGCAGCGCATCGCCGACACCGGCAACCAGGGGAGCCTCGGGGCCGATCACCACGAGGTCTGCCGCAAGCTCGTGGGCAAGTGCGACAACCGCCTGAGGGTCGGTCAGTTCTACGCCGCGGATCTCACATTCCTGTGCCATACCCGGATTGCCGGGCGCTGCGAAGAGCGCGTGAACTCCGGGATCGGCGGCCAAACCGGTGACAAGGGCGTGTTCGCGGGCGCCCGAACCCAAAACCAAGACCTTCACACCGAAAAGTTTAGCCGTCAACATCGCACGGGCTCTGACGTGACCTCGTGGCGGCGTGCGCTTAGGGTGTACGGCATGCAGACCTTCACCGCAGACAGCTCCGAAGAGCTCGCCGTCGTATCCCGCTCTGACTTCGTCGAATCGCGGCACATCGGCTCGGCGGCTCTCGTAGACCCCAGCGGTGCTGTCGTCGCAGCGATAGGGGCCCCTGCGGAGCCGGTGTTCGCCCGGTCGTGCCTCAAACCGCTGCAGGCGATTGCGTGCATGCAGCTGGGCGTGCCGCTTTCCGGGGAGGCCGCGGTTCTGGCAAGCGCCAGCCACCGTGCAGAAGCCGAACACGTGTCGGTTGTTACGAGCATGCTGTCGTCGGTCAACCTCGGCGAAGACGACCTCCAGTGCCCATCCTGCGCACCGGCTGATGCTGACAACAGGGCGGCTATGCGCATGAGCGGCCGGGCTGAATCGCGGCTGTTCTTCAACTGCTCCGGCAAACACGCCGCCTTCCTCATGGCACAGAAGATCGCAGGTTCACGGCCGGAAGACTATCTGCGCCCCGATTCGATCGTGCAGAAGCAGGTCCGGCAGACAGTGGAGGACTTCTGCGGTGAAGCTGTCAGCGCTGCTGGAATCGACGGGTGCGGAGCCCCCGTGTATGCGCTGAGCCTGCCCGGTCTGGCCCGCGGAATCTCCGGCGCGGCCGCTGGAAGAACCGAGAGCGCTCATCAGCTGATGTCTGCCGTTTTGGGCAGCCCGTGGGCAATCGAAGGCCGCGGCAAAGAGAACTCGGTCGTCATCGAACGGCTGGGCATCCTCGCCAAAAAAGGCGCCGAGGGCGTGTGTGTCATGGCTACACCCGATGGCTGGGCGGCTGCGGTCAAAGTGCTCGACGGTTCTTCGCGCCCGGCCTCACTTGTCGCCCTGCGCCTGCTTGCATCCGCAGGTGCGGTGAACATGGAGGCCGCGCTGGGGGTTCTGTCCGATATTGCCCCGCGCGTTACGGGCGGGGCAGACGAACACGGACGCGCGCTCGATGCTGGTGAAGTTCTGCCCGGCGCGGGCCTGCTGGCCGCGGAATCCAAACTCGCCGCATCCAGGCCGGACGCCCCGACCGGCACAGCCGCCGACCGCGAAGACCTCCCGGTCTGAGACCCGAACTGAACCGCACCGAACAGCACTGAGGAGCAGCATGAGCATCCGCCGTCGCATTGATCCCGAAGAAGGGCGTCGAGCACTCGAGGTTTGGCAGGAGTGGCGCAACCACCAAAGCGGTGACGTCGACCGAGCGACCCTCGCCACCGCCGTGCGCTACGCCGTGGAGGAATTCGCTGAGCGCAACCCCGGTGGTGCGGTCGAAATCCGCATCCCGCCGTTTGCCGCCGCCCAGGCCATCGAGGGTCCCAAGCACTCCCGCGGAACACCCCCGAATGTCGTCGAGGTCCAGCCGGAGACCTGGCTCCTGCTGGTCACGGGGCAGGCTGACTTCGCTGACGAGGTGAAGGCTGGCCGGGTGGAAGCCTCCGGCACCCGCTCAGACCTGAGCGAGCATCTGCCTCTTCGCGGCGTGCTCTAGAATCGTCTGCCGGTCCGCAAACTGCCTCAAGCCCAGTCGTCTGGAGAACCCGATGAAGAAAACCGCCCTCGTCTCCGTCCGTCGAGCCCCGAAGTACGGGTCCTTCGCTGCCGTCGGGGCGCTTGTTGGAGTTCTCATCGCCGGTGTGCTGGCTTTTCTTCCCTTCGACATGGGCGAGCTGAGCCAGGAGTACAGCCGCGGCGCGGTCGTCGGCATGGGAGTTGTTCTGCTCGCGCTGACCGGAGCCGTGCTGGGTGCCGGGGTCGCACTGATTCTGGATGCGGTTCTGCGGCGCAAGGCGCGCACCGTGGAAGTCACCGGCCACTACGAAGAGCAGGGCGGACCAGAAGCTGACGCAGCAGAAGGCTCCCGGGCAGCCCAAGCCGAAGAAGAGGAAGCCGACGGCACCTCGCTCGAAACCAGCCCAGAAGAGCAGCGCGACCAGACAGCCGCCGAACAGACCCGCGCAGACCGAGAGGGCTGAATCCGGCAGAGCGTGTGGAACAATAGCGACTGTGGCACGTGCAGATGGACACCTGACAGCTGTTGTTGACTCCGCCGACAAAGGCCAAGACGAATGTGGCGTTTTCGGTGTGTGGGCACCGGGTGAGGAAGTCGCCAAGCTCAGCTACTTCGGCCTCTACGCCCTGCAGCACCGCGGCACTCAATCGGCTGGCATTGCCGCCTCGACCGGTGAGCAGATCCTCGTTTTCCGCGACATGGGGCTCGTCTCCCAGGTGTTTGACGAAAACGACCTCGAAACCCTGCCGGGCCACATGGCCATCGGCCACACCCGCTATTCCACAACCGGCGCGCACGCCTGGGAAAACGCCCAGCCCACCCTGGGCCCAACAGGCTACGGATCTGTTGCGCTGTGCCACAACGGCAACCTCACGAACTTCGACGAACTCCAAAGCCTGGCCGATGAGCGCCTGGACAAGCACCGCGAAATCGTTGCCGCCCACAAGCAGAAACCGCGGCGCACACGCGCCCACCGCGACTCATCGTCTGACACATCGCTCATCACGGAGCTGCTCGCATCATCCGATGCCGACAATCTGACTGACGCCGCACTGGGCCTCCTGCCGCAGATCAAGGGAGCTTTCAGCCTCGTGTTCATGGACGAGAACACCCTGTACGCCGCGCGTGACCGCCACGGTGTGCGACCGCTGGCGCTGGGCAAGATCGACCGCGGTTGGGTTGTGGCATCAGAAACCGCCGCTCTTGACATCGTCGGAGCGTCGTTCGTGCGCGAAATCCAGCCCGGCGAACTCATAGCAATTGACGAAGACGGTCTGCGCAGCCACCGCTTTGCCCAGGAGCAGGCTGCCCGCTGCGTTTTTGAATACGTCTACCTGGCTCGGCCCGACAGCGTCATCAACGGCAAAACGGTGCACAGTTCGCGGGTCGAAATGGGCCGCCGTCTGGCCCGTGAGCACCCAGTCGATGCCGATCTCGTGATCGCCACCCCGGACTCCGGTACGCCCGCCGCGGTCGGCTACGCAGAAGAATCCGGCATCCCGTTTGGGCAGGGGCTGATGAAGAACGCCTACGTCGGCCGCACATTCATCCAGCCCTCGCAGACCATCCGCCAGCTGGGCATTCGGCTCAAGCTCAACCCGGTGAAAGAGAACATCGAGGGCAAGCGCCTGGTGGTTGTGGACGATTCGATTGTCCGCGGCAACACGCAGCGCGCGCTCATCCGCATGCTCCGCGAAGCCGGCGCCAAGGAAATCCATGTGCGGATCTCCGCACCGCCGGTCAAGTGGCCGTGTTTCTTCGGCATTGACTTCGCCACCCGCGCCGAACTCATTGCCAACGGCCTCGACACCCAGGAGATCTGCCGTTCTCTGGGGGCTGATTCGCTCGGCTACATCAGCCTGGACGGCATGATCGAGGCAACAACGCAGAACAGCAGTGAGCTGTGCACGGCCTGCTTCTCCGGTGACTACAGGATTCCGATTCCACCGCAAGCCGATCTGACTGACTCAGAACTCTCTGGAACATCTGGAACAAAGGACAGCTGACATGACTCCGCCGAATTCCGCGACTGGCCCCCTGCACGGACCGGCTGCTTCTACAGGCCAAGCGGATGAAGACGGCCACCGTCTGACCGACAGGCCCGAAACCACCTATGCGTCGGCGGGTGTCGACGTCGAAGCCGGTGACCGTGCCGTTGAACTTATGAAGTCCGCTGTGGCGGCAACCCACAACGCGAACGTCGTCGGCGGTGTGGGCGGTTTCGCCGGCATGTTCGACGTTTCTTTCCTCAAGGACTACGACCGCCCGCTTCTGGCGTCCTCCACTGACGGTGTGGGCACAAAGGTTGCAATTGCCCAGCAGATGAACATTCACGACACTATCGGCTGGGACCTCGTGGGCATGGTGGTTGACGACATCATCGTCGGTGGGGCCAAGCCGATGTTCATGACCGACTACATTGCCTGCGGCAAGCTCGTTCCCGAACGGATCGCCGACATCGTCCGCGGTATTGCCGAAGCGTGCCGCGAAGCCGATGTTGCGCTGGTCGGTGGTGAAACCGCGGAACACCCCGGCCTGCTGGGCGAAGACGAATACGATGTTGCCGGTGCTGCCACGGGAGTCGTTGAGGCCGCCGATATGCTCGGTGCGCAGAAAGTGCAGACGGGCGATGTCCTCATCGGACTTCCCGCTTCCGGTCTGCATTCAAACGGGTATTCGCTGGTGCGGCGCATCATCGCGGATGCCGACTGGGACCTGCACGCGCGCGTTGATGAATTCGGCCGCACCCTGGGCGAAGAGCTCCTGGTGCCTACCCGGGTCTACACCGGCCAGCTGCTCGAACTTCTGGAAAACCAGCCCGGAGCGGTGCACGCCATGTCGCACGTGACCGGCGGCGGCCTATCGGCAAATATGGCTCGCGTCCTGCCGGCCGGTTCGATCGGCATTATGCGCCGCAGCACGTGGGAGGTTCCCCCGGTGTTCAGCGTGCTGGGCGACCTGGGAGGTGTTCCGCAGGCTGACCGTGAGCGCACGTGGAACATGGGTGTGGGCATGGTGCTCGTCGTCGACGCCGACCGCGTGGACGATGTGCTGGGCTCTTTCCGCGGTTCGTGGATTCTAGGCGAGGTTGCCGAAGACACCGGCAAACACTCATCCGACAGCTTCTACGTCACCGGCGCCAAGGGCGTCGACGGCGGTGCGGCCATCCTGCTGGACTGAGACTGTCCCGCAGCGGTGCCGCCTGACTGGGGCGGCACCTCGGCAGTTCACCAGCGCCCGGCGGTGCGCCGACCAAAACAGGCCAGCTAAAACAAGCAGTGGGGGCAGCCAGACCAAGCTGGCTGCCCCCACTGTCCGTGCAGACTAAGGCCCGTCAGTCTTCGTCGGAATCGTAGTCTGCGTATTTTTCTGCGTACTCGGAGTAGTCGGGATCGTCGTCGTACTGATCGTAGTCGTTCGATCCTGATTTGCCGGAAAGCTCCCGCTGAAGGGCGGAAAGGTCGGTTTCGGGGCTGTAGTACTTGAGTTTCCGGGCTACCTTGATCTGCTTTGCCTTAGCGCGGCCGCGACCCACAGGCGTCGACCCCCTCTTCGTCGATCCAGGGCACCCAAGATAGGCCCCGGTTTGCGTTTGTGTGCTTCAGTTCGGCGTCATTCTATCGGACCCCTATGCACTTTGCCATTTGAGACGGGCCATAAGACGCCGTTTGCTCAGCCGTGCGGCTAGGCTGGACGGTATGGCTTATGAGCGCAGGTATCAGGTTTGTCTGAGGGTTTTCGAACCGCTGGACGCACATCCGGAACTCGGCGACTATCCGGTGTCGGACAACCGCGCGATGATCGAGGAGCTTGTTGCAGCCGATGCTGACGCCCGGCTGATCAGCTTCCCACCGGACCCTATTGCCGATTCTTATCGCGGCACTCCGATTTTCCTCACGG
Source organism: Brevibacterium sp. Marseille-P9724 (assembly GCF_902500275.1). Taxonomy (NCBI): domain Bacteria; kingdom Bacillati; phylum Actinomycetota; class Actinomycetes; order Micrococcales; family Brevibacteriaceae; genus Brevibacterium; species Brevibacterium sp. Marseille-P9724. Next base: position 99,580 of record NZ_LR722993.1, read on the forward strand.
CAGAAGAGTGGGGCGATGGCATTACGCGGGTCTGCCCGGTACAGGACGATATTCGCTCGTGGCACGCTGTTGACGCTTTGGCGGAGAACGTTTCACGCGATGAACTCGACACCCTTGTGCCGAAGTCCGCGCGCAGGCGTGCCGCTGCCCGGCGTGTGGAGTGGCTGCAGGACGACCCCGATGACCGTGTGTTCACCCGCACCGCCGCTTGGGAGGTTTCACCCGTGTGGTGGCTCGCCTTTGACCTCGACGCTGACAGGGTCCGCACTGACGAGGCGGAGGACGGCTCCCAGCGCACCTTCATCAGGACGGACATTGTGGCTGCCTCTGCTCGTGTGGGCTGGGCTCTGTCTGTGGTTCGGGAGAAGTCCCGGCTGCGCGCTGTTGTCGAATCCGCGGCGCAGTTCGGCAAGTGGCTGGAGACTTTTGATCCGAACGCGGTTCTTGAGCTCGACCTGGGCGGCATGACGGGTGTGCTCGATCCTGAGCAGGCGCAGGACTACGTTGACTCGTGGGTGGATGCGCTTGACTCCGATGACTTTGACAGCGCTGTCGCAGCCTTCAACCTGTACACGGAAAGCTGGGAGAAGCTGGGCCTGTTTTCCCGTTCCAGCTGAAGGACCGCACGTTCGCTGAGGCGTGTCGGCTGGGACGTGTGACGCTTTCTGACTGTTCGCGGCGGCTTCGTGACGATTGATGAACGCCGTCGCGGCCGGATTTCTAGTGTGACCGTATGGAACACGCACACCAAAGCAGACAATCCGCATCTGCGCCCGCACTGGCCGAAGACTTTGCAGCCGAGCTGCGGTTCCCGAGGCCCGTGCGCCCCGCACTGTCTTTCGAGGTCATGCCTGCGCGCACACCTCAGGCGCGTGAGGTTCTGCCGGAGCTGATCAGCGCTCTAGAAGCGTACGGGCCCGACTACGTGGCGATCACATCTTCAGCGAAATCCGGTTGGGTACAGGGGACGGCAGATTTTGTTCGCGAGCTTTCCGCAACCACCCGGCTTCGGCCTTTGGCGCACCTGGCGTGTACGGCCGCTCCCACGGTCGAGCTGCTGGAATGGGTGGAGCAGTTCATTGACGCCGGGGTGCGCGGTTTCCTCGCAGTTCGCGGGGACCTGGCCGCCGGACAGACCCGTCCACCGGAGAACCACCTGCCGCACGCGGATGCTCTCGTCACTCGTGTGCGGCAGCTGGAAAAACGCAGCGCTGCCCGCTTCTGCGGTGGCAGGCTGTCCCTGGGGGTTGCCGCGTATCCGTCGGGCCACCCCGAATCGAGCGGTCCGGACGAAGACCTCGACGTCCTCGCCGCGAAACAGCGGGCTGGTGCGGACTTCGCCATCACTCAGCTGTTCTTCGACACCTCGGCGTACAGTCGCCTGCTGCGCTCAGCCCACCTGGCCGGCGTCACCATGCCGATCATTCCCGGGATCTTACCGATCACCTCGTCCGCCCGGCTGAACAGAATGGCCCACCTGTCCGGTCTGGTGCCGCCCCAGCGGCTGACCGAGCAGCTGGAAGGAGCCCGCAGCCCCGCACACGCCCGCGACATCGGCTTGGCCGCCACCGTGGAACTCGCCCAGCGGGTTCTCGACGCGGGAGCTCCCGGCCTGCACTTCTACACCTTCAATGACCCGCGGACAACGCTCGAAGTGCTCAACCGACTGGGCATCGCCGCGAGGACTGTCGGTGCGGTCGGTCGTGAAGCTGTGTGAACCCGTGTGACGGACTGTGATCTTCCGTGACCGCCAGATGACAGCAGAGGGGAGCCCACCGGCCCATCGTCTTTAGTGTCGCAAGCGAAGGAAGTCAGACTGCGGCTTCCGGTACAGCTATGAGAGGACGCACATGTCTCACACTGAACGCACCTGGGCCGCTTACCCCACTGCGACCGTCACCGGCTACCCGCGGATCGGACCGAACCGCGAACTCAAGAGAGCCCTCGAAGCTCTGTGGTCAGGCAAGATCTCGCCTGCTGAATTTGAAACAGCGGCACGCTCCGTGCGGCTGGAAACCTACGGCCGACTGACAGAACTGGGCCTGAATCAGCCATACGCTGTGCCTGCCGACTTCGCCGCCTACGACCAGGTTCTTGAAACCGCCGCGGCCGTCGGAGTTCTCGGCGGTGCGGCTGGAGACCTCGATTGGGAAGAGTACTTTGCCCTTGCTCGCGGCACCGATGACCGCCCGGCCCTTGAAATGACCAAGTGGTTTGACACGAACTACCACTACCTCGTTCCTGAAATCGGTCCCGACACCGTTTTCACTCCCCGCCCACAGCGAGTGACGGCGCTCGTGGAAGAAGCCGCTTCGGCAGGCCACACTGTCCGTCCCGTACTGGTGGGGCCGGTGACTCTACTGGCACTGTCAAAGGCTGCGGAAGACTACCCGAACTTCCGGCCCCTGGACCGGCTTGACGATCTGGTGAAGAACTACGCGGTGGTTCTTGCTGCCCTGGCAGAAGCGGGAGTCGAATGGGTGCAGCTGGACGAACCGGCCCTTGTCGCCGACTTCGACGCCGCTGATGATGACCAACTGGCCGGTCTTGCACAATCGGCCTACAGCACTCTGCTGAGTGCCGCGGTCGGCGATGAGCGCCCGCAGATCGCAGTCACCGCCTCCTACGGTTCACTGCGGGCAGGCCTCGATGCGCTTGCCTCAGTCGCTCCCGAAGCTCTCACAGTCGACATCTCCAAACCTACTCTGCAAGCCGACCCGGACTACATACAACGGATCACGGCGGCCGTACCCCAGCTGACGCACCTGGTGGCCGGCATCATCGACGGCCGCAACATCTGGGCGGCAGACCTCGAAACCCAACTGGAAACACTGCGCGGTTTCGACCGGCCGGTATCCGTGAGTACCTCGACATCGCTGCTGCACGTGCCCTACACCCTTGAAGGCGAAGTGAACCTCCCCGTTGACGTCGCCGGATGGCTCTCCTTTGCAGAAGAGAAGGTCACGGAAATCGAAGCACTCGCAGAAGCACTCGCCACCGGAACCACGCAGAGCCGTGAGGTTGCCTTCGCGCGTGCCGCACGAGCACAGCGCACCCGCACCGAATCCGCCCGCACCCACAATGATGCGGTGCGACAGCGCACGGCAGCCCTGCCAGCCGAAGTCAGCCGCGGCGATGTCAATGAGCGCCGTGCCGCGCAGAAAGCCCGCCTGGGTCTGCCTGATCTGCCCACAACCACAATCGGCTCCTTCCCGCAGACCGATGACGTCCGCAAGGCTCGTGCGGCTTTCCGCGCCGGCAGGATCGACGAGGCCGAATACACCGACACCATGCGGGCCGAAATCAAACGCGTTGTCGACCTGCAGGAGGACATCGGGCTAGACGTCATCGTCCACGGTGAACCCGAACGCAACGACATGGTCCAGTACTTCGCAGAGAACCTCGACGGCTTCGTTACGACAGCCAACGGCTGGGTCCAGTCCTACGGCAGCCGCTGTACGCGCCCGCCGATCCTGTTCGGCGATGTCAGCCGTGCCGAGCCGATTACCGTCCCGTGGTCGTCCTATGCGGCCAGCCTCACCGACAAACCTGTCAAGGGCATGCTCACCGGACCGGTGACGATTCTTGCGTGGTCGTTCGTGCGCGACGACGAACCGCTCAGCGTGCCCGCCGACCAGATTGCGCTCGCCCTGGCAGACGAGGTCAGCGACCTTGAAGACGCAGGTATCCCGATTATCCAGATCGACGAACCTGCTCTGCGCGAACTGCTGCCTCTGCGCGAAGAACGCCGTGCTGAATACCTTCAGTGGGCTGTGCGCGCTTTCCGACTGTGCGCTGTGGGAGCTCGTGTGGACACGCAGATCCACACCCACTTGTGCTACTCCGAGTTCGGTCAGGTCATCACGGCAATTCAAGCACTCGATGCCGATGTCACCTCGATCGAGGCGGCGCGTTCGCGTATGGAGCTGCTGGATGCTCTCGATGACGGCTTCCACGCTGAGATCGGCCCGGGTGTGTGGGACATCCATTCGCCGCGCGTGCCGTCAACGGCCGAATTGGAGGATCTGCTGGGAGCGGCATTGAAGTCGATCGGCCCAGACCGCCTGTGGGTCAACCCGGACTGCGGTCTGAAGACGCGCGGCTACCGGGAGACCGAGGCGTCGCTGCGCAATCTGGTGCACGCTCGTGCCGCTTTGCTGGGCATTAGGCAGGGAGCTGGCGTCGCTGCGGCCGCTCATGTCTGAGGGTCCGCTGCTCTCAGCCTTCTGAGTGGACGCGGATTGACGGCTGGGACGTGTGAGAATGAGGGCATGGTTCGTGCTCACAACTCCAGTTCCAGTCGTCGGCTCCGCTTTCCTCGCGTTGCCAGCCGAAGTCGTGAGAAGACGGCTGCGCCGGCCCCCGTGCGGCACAACATTCGGGGTGTGTCCTTTGACAAGTTCGGTCTGCGTTCGATCGACATGGAACACGAGATCACGGCAATTGACACGCTTGCGCGCAAGCACGAGGACCGTGTGGTCGCATTTGCTGTTGACCGGCCGACTGCAGCACAGCTGAGTGAACTTGAGGACGTGTGGGATCTTCACCCGCTGCTGGTGGAGGACCTTGAGGCCAAAGAGCAGCGCGCCAAGGTCGAACGCTATGGCGATGTTCTTTTCGTGGTGGTCAACTCGGTTGTCTACCGGGACTCAAAAGAAGATATCGACGTCGGCGAAATTCACGTGCTCATGCGCGACAACCAAGTGGCTATTCTGTGTCAGAACGCTGCGGCCGCAGAAGCGTGGCACAGCCGTTCGGCCGATTTCATTCAACGTTGGTCTGAACACGACAGCCTCTTGGAACACGGCCCGGAGGCCGTCATTCACGGTCTGTTGGATTCCCTCGTCGATGACTATCCTCCGGTTCTGCGGGGGCTTGAACTCGACAAAGAGCAGATTGAACGACAGGTGTTTTCGGGTGATCCCGCGGTTGCCGAGCGCATTTACCGCCTGTCGCGTGAGGTCATCGAACTGCAGCAGGCCTCGTCGTCGATGATGGGCGTGATTCGCCGTCTGCTGCTCGGCATCACCCGGCACGGCTATGGAAAAGACGAAGAGCTGCAGACATATCTGGAAGATGTGTCTGACAACCTGGCGACCGTTATTCCTGACATCTCTGAGCTGCGGGATGCGCTCAATCAGATTCTGCAGGTCAATTCGACCCTCGTTTCGCAGCGCCAGAACGACGACATGAAGAAGATCTCCGGCTGGGCGGCCATTCTCTTTGCCCCAACGCTCATCGGCGCGATCTACGGTATGAACTTCACGGACATGCCGGAGCTCAGCTGGTCCTTCGGCTACCCGATGGCGATTGGTGCGATGGTCGCGCTCGCCGTGGTTCTGTACGTGGTGTTCAAGAAAAAGGGCTGGATGTAAGTGGACTTTTCCCGTGCTTTTCCCGCCGCGACGACTCTGTCGGTTCCGCGGGAGCTCCTTGCCGACGTTCGGGATGCAGGAATTGCGCGGCTTCTCGCGGGCGAAATTGACGAGGCCGAATATGAATCCGATATGCGTGCCGCCCGACTGTCAGCGTACCGCCAGCTGGCTGATGATGGGCTGTATGAACCGCATGCGATTCCGGCCGACTTTGCGCACGGTTCGCTGCTGGTTTCGACCGCGATTGTGCTGGGGCTCATCGGCGGTTCGAGCTCTCACGTGAGTCTGCGTGCTGAGCTCGATCTTGAACCACCCGCGGGTCTGACCGGTGCTGCGGCCCCGAGTGCCGGGCCAGTGCGTCCGGGACGGCTTTTCGATCTGCGGGCCGAAGCATTCGATGAGGAAGGGGTCGAAATCCGGCCGGTTCTCGCCGGTCCAGCATCTGTTCTTCGGGCTTTTGCCGGGGGACTGGCCGATGATGCCGCGGGGCAGGCGTGGGTCGATGTGCTCACCAACGCCTATTCCGAGGTCCTGCGACTTATGGCCGCTGACGGGACCGTGTGGGTGCAGATTGATGAGCGTCAGCCAGCGTTAGGCGAGGTCGATTCACCGGTCAGCGGTGCTGACCAGCTTGGTCGCAGGGTGTGGGAGAACATTGCCGTGCTCGAGGCGGATGTTGCCCGGCCGCGCATCTTCGCCGTGGGAGCCCCGCAGGGCACAGCGGTTGAAGCAGTTCTCGTTGAGACCGCCGAACAGGCCGATGCCTGCGGCGAAGCCAAAGCGGTGCTCGATCTGGGCAATGACCCGCGAGCAGCAACAGCGGCGCTGATTGCCGCCGGTGCACAGTTCCGCACCGCAGTGGCAGGAACAGCCGAAGAAGCTCGGGCAGCCGTCCTCCGCCTCGTCATGGGGTAGGAGAGAGGTGCACGGAAGCCGCACCTCGGCAGCTGTTGTCATAGAACGCGCCCGCCACCATCGGTGACGGGCGCGTTTCAGGATCTATGCGGGATGCGGGCGGCTACGCGGCGGTCGGTACGGCGGAGCGGTTGCGGACCGCGACGATCGCCAAGATGACCGCGGCAGCAGCGGCGATACCGCCCCAAATGCCAAGGATCGGCCAGGCCAAGCCTGCCATGGCGAGCGCCGGAACGAACGTCACCGCGGTGACTTCGGCCGGCACAACCGGAATGTAGGCGATGGCGAAGTCTTCCAGTGTTCCGGATTTCAGCTTGGGGTCGACAATGCGCAGCAGGGCGATCGCGGTGTTGACAGCACCTGTTGCCCAACCCCACGTGAAGATCTGCTTTTCGAACCAGCCGTCCTGCAGGGTGCGGGGCGCCACCAGCAGACCGAGAACCAGGCAGAACACAAGACCGACGACGAACAGGATTGACATCACCAGGAGGTTGTCGGCGACAGCCTGCATCTGAATGGACGCAATACCGCAGACCACGAGAATGTCGGTTGCGGAACCGGAAATCGAGGTGAGGCTGTCACGGTCGACGAATTTAGTGGTGCGGGTTGCTTTGAACAGACCGCGGACCACCAGGCCGACGAGGAAGGCAGCCGAGAAGGTGGGGAAGCTGACAGCGGGGAACCAGCTGCCCAACAGCGTAGTCACGCCGTAGGCAGCACCTGCGATAGCAAGAACTATGCCCACCTGGAAGCCCAGGGACTCAATGCTGGAACCGGAGAAACGGTGCTGCCCGATGGGTGTGCGACGGTCTTCTCCGGTGAGCACGCCTGTGCGCATGTCCTTCGGAATGGACTCCATGCCGGCGAACTCTTTGACGTGGCCCCGCATAGCGCCGATCTTCGCCTGGATGATGCCGCCCACAATGCCTGCGAGCAAGCCGACGGTTGCTGATGTGAAAGCGAGGGAGCGCAGATCTTCGTGCCCTGCACCGGCGTAGACATCTCCGATAGCCGCTGCAGTGCCGAAACCGCCGGCCCAGCCCGCGAACAGCAGTGTGCCGATTGTGAGGTCCGCGCCGAACACGGGGCCCAAAAGCAGCATGACGGCGAGAATGCCGATCGCAATCTGGGCGGTGTAGATGAGCACCCCGTATGCGGAAAAGCTCACGATGGGGCCCTTGATTTTGCGGAAGTCGAAGTCATCTGACATGGCCAGACACGCGAACACAACCACGATCAGAACGGAAGCGTAGGTGCCGAGCTCGTCGGAGAACGGCAGCAGGCCGAAGCCGTTGGGTCCCAGCGCCAGGCCGAGGAAGCCTGCGATGAACGATGCCGGGATGAGCAGTGACTGGAGCGTTTTCATGATCGCGCGCAGAAGCACGCCGACAGCCAACAGGGCCCCGATCATTCCCGCGTCAGTGAGAAGAGTCCAGGGAGTGAATTCAGACATGTGGTTCCTTCCGGCTCCGCTTTGCCGCGGCTTTGCGATCTGCAACAGGAGTCAGAGCAGTGATTGGCGACACAGAGTGTTCTCAGGAATCTTAACGGGTCTTAACAAAGCCTGCATGCTGTGCAGATCGGAAGCGCAGCCTGTGCGCGCTGTCCGGTCTGCTGTGCTGTGCGGCGCGTGGGTGGGAGCTGCAGCGGGCCCTCTCAAACTATGTATTCAAGGGGGAGTGAGAACGATGTCCGAATACGCGAAAACCCCCGCCGAAGCAGGGGTTTTGCTTGGTGGCTCCGACCGGCGTCGATCCGGTGACCTTTCGATTTTCAGTCGAACGCTCTACCAACTGAGCTACAGAGCCATCGACTGGCTGTTCAGTCGATAGAACGAAGGCTCTTCTGAAGCAGAAGAGCCCTGTGCTCCGCGACCCTGACGGGACTTGAACCCGCGACCTCCGCCGTGACAGGGCGGCGCGCTGACCAACTGCGCCACAGGGCCTTATTCTTTTAAATTGAAACCGAAGTTTCGAGTACCCCCAACGGGATTCGAACCCGTGTCGCCGCCGTGAAAGGGCGGAATCCTAGGCCGCTAGACGATGGGGGCCTGGTGTTTCTGACCGCTTCCGCGGTGAGCAACAGAGATAACTATATAGGCCGCTTTGAGAGAATGCAAAATCGAGGGCGGTGCCCCGGCGTGACCTTGGCCACGCGGGCTGCGGCGGCACTTTGGGCGGAGGGGATTCGGGCTCGGCTGATGCGCTGAGCCGGCCTAAACTGCCAAGTCAGACGGAGAGTGGAGGATGTGTGGAGAAGGGCATTTCGGACGACGAGTTCACTGCGGTCGTTGAGCTTGCACTGAGCGACCTTCCGGTCGAGCTGCGCGAGGCCATGAACAATGTCGCCATCCTCATCGAGGACGACGCTCCGCTGGAAGAGCCTGATCTTCTGGGACTCTATGAGGGTGTGGCGCTTACTGAGCGCGACTCCTCATATGGCTTCGTTCCGCCGGACACCATCAGTCTGTATAAGAACAACCTGGTCGCCTTCGCCATAGATGACGACGATCTGCGCGATCAGATCTACATCACCGTCATCCACGAAATCGCGCATCACTTCGGGATCGATGACCAACGCCTGCATGAACTGGGCTGGGCCTAGCTTCGTTTGAGCTCGGTTGACGCTGAGTCCTAGGCCGTATCGAGTCGAGCCTGCGTTGTACCCAAAGTTTGAGTGATTTTCGAAAAGCCTCGGAAAGTCTCCTGAGTTGAGCTTTGCCAGAGTACACGCGGAAGCCGTTCAAGCAGCTGTCAAAAAGGGTGGGGCCAGGGGCCCAAAATCAATAGGTCTAAATGCCTGTTTTCGGCGATTTTCCAGCCGGTTTTGCCATCGCGGACGCCGAATTCGCTGTGCTACGCTTTGGACTCGCTCAAAGATGTTATCCAGATGTTACTTTGATGCTGAATAAACATTTAAGCCGAAGGGGTAGACCGCAGGTGTTCACCAAAAAGAATCTTGCAAAGTATGCAATTGTTCCGTTGGCGATGGGGCTCGTCCTTCCTGCTTCTATTGCGGTAGAGGCAAAGGCCGCTCCTCCGAAGATCTCCTATGAGAGCGGTCGGTTTGAAACCGACTACAAGTTCAAGACGATCGAATTCTCAGGTCAGGACTGGGCTATTCGCTCCACTAATGATGTCATGGGCTGGGGTGGTCCGCAGGCTCCGCACCCCAGCGATGGCGAAGGTAAGTGGGTGCAGGGTGCCCATGTGAACGGCAAAGACGAGCTTGTTGTTCAGAATAAGGGCATTGACGGCGGCGTTGAGCTGATTGCTACGGAATCAACCGGTTATGGCACATACGAATTCAGCTACACCGGAGATTTCGACGGAATGGATCCGAGCAACGTTCTTGGAATCTTTACGTACGACACTGCAGAAGTTGCCATTGACCGTACGCCCGGAATGGAAAAGCACACCAATATGAAGGGCAGCTCGGAAATCGACTTCATTGAGATTTCCCGTTGGGGCAGCGCGGACCGTCCCAAAACCTTCGGTATGGTAACTGTTTACCCTGATGACCTTAAGGGCTTCGGCGACCGGGTTCCCCACAAGCGCTTTGATATCCCCAAGGGCGTTCAGACAATCAAGACAAAAGCCGTCTGGGATAAGAACTACCTGCGGGTTATCACATCGCTTGCAGATGGCACTGTCCTTTCGGATGACACTCAGACCAAGCGTGTCCCGAGGGACAACGGAACCCAGCAGCTTCGGGTGAACCTGTGGACGACGAAGGCGAACAAGTCGCTCTACCCGAAGGCTGAAGGTGACAAGATCACCTTCGACGACGCGACGTTCACCCCTGCGGGTGAAAAGCGCAAGACCGAAAAGAAGTCGGACAAGAGCACCACTGAACCGAGCACAAAGCCTGAGGACAAGTCCAAGTCCGACAAGAAGTCGGAGAAGTCCAAGGACTCCAAGAACACCAACGACTCGAACAAGTCGAAGGACCCGAAGAAGTCCGACAGCACGAAGGCACCGGAGACCACTCAGCCTGAAAAGCCGACTGAGAACACTGAAGAATCCAATGAAAAGGGCTCCGAAGACGGCAACGAGCGGATGAACCTGATCCAGAAGCTCATCGCCATCCTCACCGGCCAGGGATGATAGGCCAGATGAGCATCGCAATATAGCGGTACTGCCTTAAAGGAAGCACCCCGTCGCTTGTCGGCGGGGTGCTTTCGCGTTCACGCAAGGGTTTATCTACCTGAAGGCGAAACACCGAGACTCGCCCGTATTTGGTGCCATCGAACGGGTTTTCATATGGTTAACGGCAGACCAAACGGAATTGTGCCCGCACGCGCAGCCGTGCAGGAGGAAGCCTCGTGAAGACCCAGACCGCATCGACAACCGCACTCAAAGTGCTCAACGTCAAGGGAGTTTCCTACTCTCTGCACGAATACGTGCACGATCCGGCGGCTCGCCGCTATGGAACGGAAGCGGCTGACAAACTGGGAGTCGAATACGGGAGGGTGTTCAAAACCCTGATGATCCTCGTCGACGGACAGCCGACGATCGCGCTGGTGCCCGTATCGGGGCAGCTGGACCTCAAAGCCGCTGCGACTGCCGTCGGCGGCCGCAAAGCCCAGCTGGCGGGCGTGGCCGAAACCGAGCGCCGCACCGGATTCATCACAGGGGGAGTGAGCCCCTTCGGGCAGCGGCGTCAGCACCCCGTCATAGCTGACAAGACAATTGCAGACTATCCGACGGTGTTTGTGTCAGCCGGCAAGCGCGGCCTGCAGGTGGAAATGCAGCCCGAGGACATCGTGTCACTCACCCAGGCCAAAGTCGGCCGAATAGCGACCCTCGACTGACCGCAGCTTGACGGCCCCTGCGCGCAGCGAACAGCTATACGTAGCGGGGTGTGCCGATCAGCGGCTGTGCAGCACCGGCGCTGAGGTCGGCCAGCATGCGCACGTAGTCATCGACATCGTCAGCGGGAACTCCCGTGTGCACGGTGACATCCGCCGCGTACTCGGCATCGATGATCTTCCAGCCGCGCTGTTCGGCGCGTGCTCGAACAGTGTCCGCCGTCGAATAGTCCAGACGCGCACTGACGGGGACGATGAGGCTGCGGGTGATGATCTTCGTCCGCGCAAGAGCTTCGGAAGCAGCCGAACCGTAGGCGCGGACAAGCCCACCGGCACCCAGCAGAACTCCGCCGAAGTAGCGGGTCACAACCGCAACAGTGTCTGTCAGTCCGCTGCCGTTCAGAACATCGAGGATCGGAGCGCCTGCTGTTCCTGCTGGCTCGCCGTCGTCATTGGACCGCTGTGTGCGTGCGTCTGGACCCAGAATGTAGGCGGTGCACCAGTGACGGGCTTTGGGGTGCAGCTGTTTCTGCTCGTCGATGATCCGCCGCGCTTCTTCTTCAGTCGATGCAGGCGCAACAAGGCCGATGAACTCGGATTTTTTGATCTCCAGGGTCGCCGAACCGACACCGGCCACGCTGCGGAAGCTCTCCACGGGGAATTGTGCGAGAGCCGCTCGCAGCTGCTCGGCAGAGTCTTCGAGCCTCACGTTCAGTCGAGTGCTCCGTCGGCCATGCGGCGGACGACTTCGGTCAGGTGCGTGACACCGGCAAGCATGTCGTCATCGGTGGTGAACTCTTCTTCGTTGTGGCTCACACCCTCAACTGACGGCACAAACAGCATGACGGTCGGCACAACGTCCTTCATGTTCGTCGAATCGTGTCCGGCGACGGTCATGATGTTCATATGCGACAGCCCCAGATCTTCGGCCGCCTGTCGGCTGAGTTCTACCCCGGCGTCGTGGTAGGCCTGTTTGTCCCACGCGTGGGCGGTGCCCTCTTCGATGCGGACCGAGGCGATGCTTTCGATCTGCTTGATGCGCTCCTTCAGCTTCGCATCGGCCTGTTCGACCTTTTCCTGGCTGGGGGAGCGGAAGTCCATGTGCATGCGGACTTCGCTTGGCACAACGACGGGGGAGTTGGGCAGGACGACCATCTGCCCGACCGAGGAGTGGATGCCGAATTGGTCGGCGATTTCGCGTGCCGCAATGACCAGGTGGGATGCGCCGAGCAGAGCGTCGTGGCGATCGGCGATGACGGTGGATCCCGTGTGGGCCTGTTCGCCGTGGACGATCAGGTGGTATTTGTGCGCAGCCCAGGTGGCTTCGACAAGCCCGATCTGCTTGCCCGCGTCTTCCATGAGGCGGCCCTGTTCCACGTGGATTTCACCGTAGGCCGCGGCCTCTGGTCCGTCGCCGGTTCCGAGGTATCCTCCGGCGCGCAGGGCGTCTTCAACGGACGTGCCGTCGAGGTCTTCGGTTTTGAGCACGGTGTCGGCGTCGAGTTTGCCGGTGTACACACCCGAACCCATCATCGAAGGTTCGAAGCGAGAGCCCTCTTCGTTGAACCAGTTGACCACGCCGATGTTGTGCTTCGGGGTGGTTCCCGCTTCCCGGTGGGCTTCGATCACACGGTGGGCGGCGTGTGCTGCGGCGAGCACACCGTAGGCGCCGTCGAAGCGGCCGGCGGTCGGCTGTGAGTCCATGTGCGAACCGAACAAAACGAACGGGGCATCGGGGTGGAAGCGGTACAGTCCGAACTGGTTGCCGACCCTGTCGACTTCGACGCTGAAGCCGCGCTCTTTGAGCCAGTCGCCGAACCAGTTGCGCTGGTCGACATCCGCTTGGGTCATTGCTTCCCGGTCCACACCGCCGCGGGCGGTCTGCCCGAAGCCGCTCATGGTGGCAAAGTCGTTGAGAAATTCTTGGGCCTGGGCGTCTGCGGACACCGTCAGCTCCTTTCTGCTGTGGGCGGGATGGTCAGTTGAGACTTCCGTGCGTGAAGCGGCCGCCCAGCATGGTGGCCGCGACGTTGATGTCCTTGATTGTGGTGGGATCAACCGCGGTCGGGTTGTCATCGAGGAAGACGATGTCGGCCAGCTTGCCGCGGCTGAGGGTTCCCTTGTCGGCAAGATCGCCGGAGGCCTCCGCCGCGATCGAGGTGTATGCGGCAAGCGCCTGCTGGGGAGTGAGGCATTCATCGGCAGAGCCCATGATGTCGCCGGAGCGGGTGCGCCGGTCGACAAAAGCCTGGATACCGCGCAGGGGTGTGCCGTCGGCACACGGACGGTCGGATGAGCCAGGCAGGAGAACTCCGCTGTCGAAAAATGCCCTGGCCCGATAGAGCAGGGGGCGTCGAGCCTCGCCCAGAGAAGCGTTCTGGGCATCGCCGATTGCATCGGCAAAGGCTGCCTGCGGGGTGACCGCAATGCCGTATTCGCGCAGGGTTCTAAGCTGGGGGTCGCTGACCATGGCGGCGTGTTCAATGCGGTTGGGGATGGTGTGTCCCGGCTGGCGCTGGGCGGGGAAACCGTACGTGTCCTGGGCTTCGCAGATGAACTCGATGGCCTTTGCCACGGCCTTGTCGCCGATAGCGTGCACCGCCAGAGACCACCCGGCCCGGTAGGTGTCGAGAATCTGCCTGCGCAGCACTTCGAGGTCGTCCTGGAAGTAGCCGGGGGAATCCGAGCCTTCGTAGTTGTCGTACATGGCGGCGGTTTCGGAGCTCATCGCGCCGTCCATGAAGATCTTGATTGGTCCCAGGCGCAGCATGGCATCGCCGAATCCGCTGACGACGCCGAGGTCGAGTCCCAGTCCGTTGTGGTCGTCGTCGTGGGCGTGGACTGGTCGCAGAGCATCGGCCATCGGCATGAGCTGGCCGCGCGCGTGCAGGCGTCCGTTCTGGCGGGCCTCCTGGTAGGCGCCGAGTTCCGTGGGCGAATGTCCGATCCACCCGGCGGCAATGCCCGCATCGCCGAAGCTGGTCAGGCCCTGCTGGGCGTAGGACGAGGTGGCGGCATCAATAGCGTCGACCAGCAGCGACCGCGAATAGGGGCGGATGAGGTCCTGTACGAGCGCCTGGGCTGTTTCTTCAATGAGCCCGGTGGGCTGACCGTTTTCGTCGCGAACGATCTTGCCGCCCTCGGGTGTTTCGAAGTCGTTGCGGAAAACCCCGGCGCGTTCGAGTGCTTCCGTGTTGGCGATCGCCGCGTGGCCGGACACTTGGCGAATGAACAAGGGACGGCCGTCGGCAATCCGGTCGAGCACCCGGATGTCGGGGTACTGGCCGTCGTAGTCGTTTTGGCTGAACCCGGTGGCGGTCACCCATTCTCCGGGGGCTTTTTCCTTCACGGCAGCTTCGAGTGCTGCGTACACGGCGTCCATGCTGCCGAGCTTTTCAACGCTGACGTCCAGCAGCGTCATGCCGTACCAGGCGGTGTGGCAGTGGACGTCGTTGAAGCCGGGGGTGAGAAAGCGTCCGTCGGCGTCGAGAACACGATCGGCTGCGGTTTCGCGGGCTTCATCGCCCACGGTCACAATCCGATCGCCGATGATGCCGATGGAGCCCAGCTTCGCGCGGGTGCCGTAGGGGTCGGCTTCGCCTGCGGACTCCATTGTCAGCAGGTGGGCATTGTCAATTCTCAGATCAAGGCGCATGCCTCGATACTACGTTGACTCGGTTCCTATTCAATTTCGTGTTCCATGTGGTCAGGGTCGAGCACACGTTTCAGGAAGCTCTGCGTGCGCTTGTGCTGCGGATTGCCGATGACGTCATTCGGTGGGCCCATTTCGACGACGACTCCGCCGTCCATGAAGACGATCTTGTCCGCGACTTCGCGGGCGAAGTTCATTTCGTGGGTGACAACGACCATCGTCATGCCCCGGCCTGCCAGTCGGCGCATAGCTTGGAGGACATCGCCGACCGTTTCGGGGTCGAGAGCTGAGGTCGGTTCGTCGAACAGCATGAGTTCGGGGTTCATGCACAGGGCTCGGGCGATCGCCACGCGCTGCTGCTGACCGCCGGAGAGCTGGTCGGGGTAGCGGTCTGCCAAGTGGTCGAGACCGACGACCTTGAGGTTTTCCAGGGCGATCTTCTGCGCTTCGGCAGGGGCGCGCTTGGCAACTCTGATCTGTGCGATCGTGCAGTTCTCCAGAACCGTTTTGTGGGAGAAGAGGTTGAAGCTCTGGAACACCATGCCCACGTGCTGCCGCATGACATTGAGGTCGGTGTCGGGATCTGTGGCGGTGAATCCTGCGACTTCGATTGTTCCGCTGTTGGACTGTTCGAGCACGTTGATGCAGCGCAGAAGGGTCGATTTGCCTGAACCCGATGGGCCGATGAGGCAGACGACTTCGCCGGGAAGGACCTCGACGTTGATGCCCTTGAGGACTTCGACGTCGCCGTAGGACTTGTGCAGGTCGGTGATTTTGACAGCCGGTTTGACGGCTGTGGTCTGTTCGGCAGTCATGTCAGGCTCCATTCGCTTTCTGCTGGCGGGATTCGAACTTGCGGGCCAGCCAGCCCAGGGGCAGTGTGATGACGAGGTAGCAGGCACCTGCGATCACAAGCGGCGTCAGGCCGGCTTCCGGAGCGGCGATTGCGTTCTTGCCGAACAGTGCGAGCTCGAACTGGCTGGGCAGCAGACCCAGCAGGTAGATGAGCGAAGAGTCCTTCGTCATGATGATGATTTCGTTGGTCAGCGGCGGCAGGATGATTTTGAATGCCTGCGGGATAACCACCGAAATCATTGCCCTGGAGTGGCTCATGCCCAGCGAGCGGGCCGCTTCGTACTGGCCTTTCGGCACGGCCTGCAGGCCGGCGCGCAGAGTTTCTGCAATGTACGCAGAGCCGACGATTCCCAGCGCGAGCATGACGGTGAGGTAGTTGTTCAGGTTGACCTGGAATGCGGTGGGGATGCCGAACCCGAAGGCGAGGAACACCAGCAGTGCCGGGACGCCTCGGAAGAATTCGATGTACGCCGTTGCGATCCACCGGTACGGGCCCACCGAAGACAGCTTCATGAGCGCCAGCAGAATGCCCAGTGCCATGGCGAACACAAAGCCCAGGGCCGTGTAGATGATCGTGTTCTTCAGTGCTGTGGTGATCACGGCCGGGAATTGCTGGGCCATGATCCGGAAGTTGAAGAACTTGTCGACGATGTTCGGCCAGTCGATTGTGACGGCCAGAATGATGATGACGATGAAGAAGATTGCGTACTGGATCGTCAGGGATGTGCGCCGGCGCTGCTTCATGCTCAGAGCCACGGTGCCTCCTGGTCAGGGGTGGGAATGGGGGAGTCTGCTCGGGAAAGGGTGCCGCCCACCCGCGGTGAGCGGCACCCCGTGGGGCGAAGTGTCAGCCCTTGGCGTCTTCGGTCACGCTGAGGCTGTCGGAGACTTCGTCGCCGAACCACTGCTGAACGAGTTTGCTGTATTCGCCGTTGTCCAGCATTTCCTTGAACATGGCGTTGAATTCTTCGGTCAGCTTGGTGTTGCCCTTTTTGGCAGCCGCGCCGAGCTGTTCGCCGGTTTCGTAGGTTTCGACGAGTTCGAGTTTGTCATCGGCTTTGGTTGCTGCGGAGATGACGGAGATGTTGCCGACAGCGGCATCGACCTTGCCAGCCATGAGCGCCTGGGTCATCATGCCGCCGGTTTCGTATTGCACTGGTGAAATTCCCTTGTCCTTGGCGTAGGTTTCGCCGGTTGTCGCTGCCTGCACACCAACCTTCTTGGACTTGACGTCGTCGAGGTTCTTGAAGCCGTCCGACTTCGCTGCGGCCATGCCGAGGTTGTCGTTGAGGTAGGGGTCGGTGAACTCCATTTTCGTCTTGCGCTCGTCGGTGATCGAAATGCCCGAAAGCGCGATGTCGCACTTGCCGGTGTCGAGTGAGGTGCCCGACTGGATGCCTTCGAATGGAGTCGTGACGACTTCAGCTTCAACACCCAGACGCTCGGCGAGCTTGTCTGCAAGGTCGATGTCGAAGCCGACGGTCTTGCCGTCCTTGACGAACTCAAACGGCTCATAGGGGATGTCGGAGCAGACGATCAGCTTGCCGTTCTGAATCAGTTCGATTCCGTTGCTTTCCGCGGAGCTGTCGCCCCCTCCACTGCCGCAGCCGACGAGGACGAAGGATGCTGCCGCAGCGAAAGCGGCGATCGAGAGTGCTTTCTTCACGATGTCTCCTTGATAGCGCGGCAGGCCCATTCGTGCCGCCTCATGAGAAAAAACCATACAGTGCTGCGGGTCACATTTGGGGTGTTCCTGGGCCTAATTCATCCGGGTGCAGAAATTGTTGCCTGCCGCGCCGGAGCCGCTTAGGAGTTCTTGGCCACGCTGAGGCTTTCGGAGACTTCGTCGCCGAACCACTGCTCGACGAGTTTGCTGTATTCGCCGTTGTCGGTCATCTCCTTGAGCATGGCGTTGAATTCTTCGGTCAGCTTAGTGTTGCCCTTTTTGGCGGCAGCACCGAGCTGTTCGCCGGTTTCGTAGGTTTCTACGAGTTCGAGTTTGTCATCGGCTTTGGTTGCTGCGGAGATGACGGAGATGTTGCCGACAGCGGCATCGACCTTGCCTGCCATGAGCGCCTGAGTGAGCATGCCGCCGTTTTCGTACTGCACCGTTGTGATGCCTTCGTCCTGTGCGTGCTTTTCGCCAGAGGTTGCAGCCTGCACACCGACCTTCTTGTCCTTGACGTCTTTCAGGCTCGCAAAGCCGTCCGACTTCGCTGCGGCCATGCCGAGGTTGTCGTTGAGGTAGGGGTCGGTGAAGTCCATCTTGGTTTTGCGCTCATCGGTGATCGAAATGCCGGAGATGGCGATGTCGCACTTGCCGGTGTCGAGCGAAGTGCCCGACTGAATGCCCTCGAACGGGGTGCTCAGCACTTCGGTTTCGACATCGAGGCGTTCAGCGAGCTTGTCTGCAAGGTCGATGTCAAAGCCGACGGTTTCGCCGTCCTTGACGAACTCAAACGGCTCGTAGGGCACGGTGGAGCAGACGGTGAGCTTGCCGCTTTGCACCAGGCCGCTGTCGTCGGCTTCGCCGCCTCCACAGGCTGTGAGGGTCAGTGCGGTTGCGGCAGTCAGTGCTGCGAGGGCTTTTTTCACGGTTGCTCCTAGTGGTGTGCGGCAGCGGCTGCCGCTGTAGGTAGGGATCGGCCCCTCACCTACAGATTAATGAATATGCATTAGACAGTATAATAACTCAATACTGATGAGGGGTCGGTTGCACCCCCGTGAGAATTCTCGTGCCGGACGGGAAGGGCGCGAGGTGCCGGGAACCGAAGAAGCCGGGCCCTCGGCAATGCGGGGCCCGGCTTCTGTTCTGTCAGCTGCAGCTGACGGGGTGTATGAAAATTCGCCTCAGTGGCGGTACCCCTCAATCTGCAGGCTGACCTTTGGGGCAAGTGCTGAACCGACTGCGGTGATCGCAGCCAGTGTCATGAGCATGAGGGGCGCAGGCCACCAGGCGCCGTCGACTACGCCGAGGAACAGGGTGGCGAGCATCGGCATGAAGCCTGCCACGATGGCGGCGAGGTTCGAACACAGTGAAACACCCGAGGTTCGGTATTCGGGCTTGAACAAGGCCGTGATGAGTGAGCCGTTGACGGAGTAGGACAGTGACACGATCGTGATGCCGGCTGCGACACCGCAGATGACGAGCACCGCGGACTTGGTTTCGATCATCCAGAACATGGGGAACGCGAACGCGATGGTGAGCAGGCCGCCGATCATCGAGGCGCGGGCCGAGCCGATCTTTTCGCCGACGCGACCATAGAGGATCATCACGACGATCTGCATGGCCGCGCCGACCATGGTCGCCGCGAGCATGAGGTTGGCAGGCAGCCCAAGGAAGTTCTTGCCGTAGGACACGGCGAAGGTCGTCACGACGAAGAAGCCTGCCACGCCCAGCAGTGTGGTCATAAAGCCCACGATGATTCCCAGGGGAGCTTCCACCAGCAGCTTGAAGAACGGGACTGATTCCTTTTCGCCTTCTGCAATGAGCTTTTGGAATTCGGGGGTTTCATCCAGGTGCTTGCGGATGAACAGTGCAATCAGCAGCAGCGGAATGGCGGCGAGGAACGGGATGCGCCAGCCCCAGGCTTCGAAGCTTTCAGGCGGCAGGAGCACTCCGATGATGAAGAACGCGCCGGAGGACAGAATGGTTCCGATGGGAGAGCCGACCTGCGGCATGACCGCGTAGCGTGCACGCTTCTCCGGTGGGGCGGATTCGACGGCCGCCGTGACGGCCGAACCCCATTCACCGCCCACGGCAAGCCCCTGCACAATGCGCAGCACAATCAGCAGGGTCGGTGCCCACACGCCGATTGTGGCGAATGTCGGCAGGATGCCGATGAGCCCGGTGGCTATGCCGATGGCGGTGACGGTGACAATGAGGACGAGCTTGCGCCCGGCCTTGTCAGCCAGGTGCCCGAAGATGATTCCGCCGATGGGCCGGGCGACGAAGCCGACGGCCATGGTTCCGAAGGAGGCCAGCAGTGCGGTGACCTTGTCGTCAGATGCGAAGAAGTGGATGTTGAAGACAATGGCCGCAGCCGTGGAGAACAGGAAGAAGTCGTACCACTCCATTGCGGTGCCGACAAGGGCGGCGGTTGCGGCCCGGCGAGCGGTTCTCGCCTGGTCTTCCGGTGACATTGAGGAAATGGCGGCGATATGCGCATTGCCGCCTGACGGCTGAGTGGTGCTCACAGAGCCTCCCGGTTGTGCTGCGCCGGCTGTGGCGCGGACGTCAGATTGACTCCTCAGCCTAAACTCCCAGCTTCTTCTCGCAAAGTTCACCCGCCGCGTTCAGGCAGGCCCGCCGTGCACTGGAGTCCGTACACAGATCAGGGCTTCAGAACAAGTTCGTTCTGAAGCCCTGACCTGCTGAGACGCCTGCGTCAGTCGGTGATGATGACATCGAGTGTGCGCGGCCCGTGCACACCGGCAACGCGTTGGAACTCGATGTCGACACTGGCTGAGGGGCCGGACACCCACGTCTGCGGAGTGGTGGTCAGCCCGCGCTCTTCAAGCACTCCGATGCCTTCGGGAACGATCGTGCAGACGTCCTTCTTCTGCAGCACGATGATGTGGTGGTCCGGTACGAGCGTGATAGCCCGCCGTCCCGTGCGCTCGCCGGCCAGGCAGATGGTGCCGGTGTCGGCAATTGCGACTGTCGCACCCGTGACAACGGCGTCAACCGAATCGAGCGTGTCAATCGACAGGGGCTCATCACCCGAGTCCTTCAGCACTTCCGCGCCGGTCTTCTCAGTCCAGCCGAAGTCGAGGTCGTGCGGAACGACGATGCTGGAGGCGTCGCCTAGCAGTTCGGCGACCTTCTTCGGCACCTGCTCAGCAGGCACCTCGTAGACGCCGGCGTCATAGTCGAGCAGGCGATCGGTGAGAAGTTCGATCCGCTCAGCTTCACCCGTTTCTGCGCTCACGCGGTAGTCCCGAGGAATCGCTTCGGTGCTGACGGGTTCGGTGCTGCCCTCCGTGACGGGCCGGCCCAGCGCTGAGGCCAGACGGTCGAGGATTGCGTGCTTGGCGGTCATGCGTTGTCTCCTCGCTCTTTCTTCCACCATTCGCGGAACGACTGTTTCGGCGGGGTGGGCAGTGTGCGCGAATGCGTCCACTTGCCGCCAACACCGGGCAGGGCCTTCACCCCGGTCTTAGGTGACACGAGGTTGGCCAGGGGCAGGGCCTTCTGTGCTTTGCCGAAGCGGTCACCGTCGCTCATCAGCCAGCTGGCCGCGCTCAGCGCAGCGTCGAGCTGGTTTGTGGGCACCTTGACGGGCTTCTTCTTTTCCTTTGCTTCGACATCCTGGTTGCGCAGCCGCACCAGGTGCTCGGGAATGTTGATCTTCACGGGGCAGGCGTCGTAGCAGGCCCCGCACAGGCTCGATGCGTATGGCAGGGAGCCGTTGGCGGCCTCTTCGACTCCCGTCAGCAGCGGAGTGAGGATCGCGCCGATCGGGCCGGGGTAGACCGAACCGTAGGCGTGGCCGCCGGTGCGTTCGTAGACGGGGCAGACGTTCATGCACGCCGAACAGCGAATGCAGTGAAGCGCTTCGCGGCTGGCCTCGTCGGCCAGTACGCGCGAACGTCCGTTGTCCAGCAGAATCACGTGGACGTTCTGCGGGCCGTCGCCATCGGCCCGGCCTGTCCACAGCGAGGAATAGGGATTCATGCGCTCACCGGTGGAGGACCGGGGCAGCAGCTGCATGAACACGCTGAGATCGTCAAAGCTCGGCAGGAGCTTTTCGATTCCCATGACCGTGATCAGGGTTTCCGGCAGGGTCAGGCACATGCGGCCGTTGCCTTCGGATTCGACCACTGAGAGCGTGCCGGTTTCGGCAATGCCGAAGTTCGCTCCGGAGACCGCGACCTTGGTTTCGAGGAATTTGCGGCGCAGGTGCTTTCGCGCGGCTTCCGCGAGGTCTTCCGGGTTGTTCGACAGGTCTTCGGGAACATCCGGCATGCCGCGCTTGAAGATTTCGCGGATCTCATTGCGGTTGCGGTGGATGGCAGGCACCAGGATGTGGCTGGGACGGTCATCGCCCAACTGGACGATGAGTTCGGCCAGGTCGGTTTCAAGGGCGTCGATGTCGTGCTCGGCGAGGTATTCGTTGAGGCCGATTTCCTGCGTGGCCATCGACTTGACCTTGATGACCTCACGGCGGCCGTCTGCGAGCACGGGGGCGTTTTCGACGACGAGCTCTTCGACGATCCTGTTGGCTTCGTCGGCATCACGGGCCCAGTGGACCGTGCCGCCAGCGGCGGTGAAGGCCTCCTCGAACTGCTGCAGCAGCTCCGGCAGGTTCGCCATGACATGAGCCTTTGTCGCCGCACCGGCAGCGCGCAGAGCCTCCCAGTCCGGCATTTCGCTGATCCGAAGGTTTCGCTTGTGGCGGATGGTCCCGGTGGCGTTGGTCAATGAAGCGCGCAGCTGCGCATTGGTCAGTTCGTGTTCTGCCACCTGCGGAAACGGGGTGGCTTCCGTGAGGAAGCCCTTGCCCGGCGGTGGAACGGACGGAATGCCGAGGAATGTCTGGCTCATCGCAGAGCACCTCCTGTGACCTTGGTGCGGTCGAGAACAAGCGGATTGTCTTTTGTCGATGCAAGAATGCGGGCCATGTGGACGGTTGCGGGAGTTTCGCCCATGACCGGCATGAGCTCCTCTTGGCGCTGCAGGCCGCCGCCGATGTGCATAAGGCAGCTGGCGTCACCGCCGGAGCACACTGACGCTCCGGTCGAGACGAGAGCTTCGACTTTGTCCTGCAACATCGCGGAGGACACCTGTGGGTTCTTCACCGAGAACGTGCCGCCGAAACCGCAGCAGGAATCCTGGTTCTGCGGTGCGATGACGGTTGCACCCTCGACGGTTGAGAGCAGCCGCTCCTGGCGGTCGCCCAAACGCAGCAGGCGCATGCCGTGGCACGACGGGTGGTAGGCGATGGTGTGCGGGAAGTACGAGCCGAGGTCATCAGCCGAGTTCTTCACCCCGGCGACGTCCGTAAGGAACTGGGCGAGTTCAAGGGTGCGCCCGGCGATGTCATCTGCGCGCGACTTCAGAGACTCGTCGTTCTGCGACTCGGCGATCATCCCATGCTGGTGGCCCAGTGAGGCCACACAGGAACCCGACGGGGCGACCGCCCAGTCCCACTCTTCTGATTCAAAGGCTTCGACGTGGTTCTTCACGACCGGGTAGGCCTGGGCGAAAGCACCGGAGTTGATGTGCATCTGCCCGCAGCAGGCCTGCTTGCGGGGAAAGATCACGGTGTGGCCCAAACGTTCCAGGATCGCGACGGTTGCTTTCGCCGTTTCGGGATACATTGCGTCGACAATGCACGTGGCGAACAGGGCAATCCGCATGGCTGCTCCTCTCGTGTTCGGCAGTGCGCGGCACGGCACTGCTCACAGTTTCAGAGTAGCGGAATCACAGCGGCAGAATCTGTCGCGAAGCACGTGATCTGCGATGCAGGGCAACAGCGGTCAGAAGAAGCCCCAGGCCGACCGCGTTGAGCCCGATGCCGGCAATTGCGGGAGCCCGCAGGCCGTAGCCGGCGGCCAAGACGATTCCGCCAAGCCACGCTCCTGCCGCATTCGCGGTGTTGAATGCCGCATGGTTCATTGCTGCTGACAGATTCGGGGCATCATGTGAATCGCGCAGCAGGCGCATCTGCAGGGCGGTGACGAAAACAGAGCCAGAGATCCCCAGTGTGAACACGCACAGAAACAGCAGGACCGGAAGGTGAGCCGTGAAGGCGAAGACGACCAGAGCGGACCCCATGAGGGAAGCCCCGGTGATGGCGCCTCGTTCGATGGAGGCGTCTGCCAGCGGGCCTGCAATCATCTGGCCCACCGTCATGCCGGCCCCGTAGGTGACGAGGATCCACGGCACGGCTGCTCCGGGAAGGTGAGCCAAGTCGGTGACGACGGGGGCGATGTAGGTGTAGACGGCGAACATGCCGCCGAAGCCGACCGCTCCGGCAAGCAAGGTGAGGATGACCTGCGGATTGGCCAGTGAGCGAACCTCACCGCGCACTGACGGCGGGGTCGTCGGCTGGACACGGGGAACGAGGATGAGGATGGCCACGACGGTGACGGCCCCGATTGCGGCGATCAGCAGATAGGCGAGCCTCCAATCGAGGTGGGATCCGACGGCGGTTGCCGCGGGAACGCCGAGGATCGCGGCAACCGTGAGCCCCAAGCCGACGGCGGCCATGGCGCGGGCGCGTCTTCCCTCCTGGACGATTCCGGCGGCAGCCACCGCCGCCAACCCGAAATAGGCTCCGTGCGGCAGACCCGTGAAAAAGCGGGCCGCCAGCAGAACTGGAAGGGTGGGTGCTGCGGCCACGGCAATATTGCCGACGGTGAAAATGCAGGCCAGAATGACCAGCAGCATTTTGCGATTGAGCTTCGCGCCGAACGCAGTGATGACCGGGGCGCCGATGACAACGCCGAGAGCGTAGAAGGTCACCGCAGACCCGGCTTCGGTGAGGGAAGCTGAAAACGCTTCCGCAATGTTCGGAAGCAGGCCCATGGTGGCGAACTCCGTTGTGCCTATGCCGAAAGTGCCGGCTGCGAGAGCGGTGATGGCGGCAAGGGTTCTTCCACGCGAATGCTGCTGCGGCATGGTGGCTATTATTGCCCAGTGCCGAAAACTGCTGAAAACCCAGTGCCGCCGCCGGTATTTCCCGCCCCGGTGCGCCACCGCTGGTACGAAAACTTGTTGGGATTCATCACCGGCAGCTATCTGACGTCCATCGGCTTGGCTCTTCTGCATTCGGCTGAAGCTGTCACAGGTGGGACAGCCGGGCTGGCGCTGCTTGTCAGCTATGTTGTCGATCTGCCCATCGGGCTGCTGTTTCCGCTGGTCAATCTGCCCTTCTTCGCTTTGGCCATCTGGAAGAAGGGCTGGGGGTTCACCTTGCGGACCCTGCTGGCAGTGTCGGTCGTGGGTGCGCTGGCCGATTTCAACGAGGCAATGCTCGGCCTTCACGATCTCCCGATTCTCTACGGGGTTCCCACCGGCAGTCTGATTTCTGGAGTCGGCATTCTCATTCTGTTCCGCCACGGAGCATCTTTGGGCGGATTCAATATCCTGGCTCTTATCCTGCAGGAGCGGGCGGGGCTGAACGCCGGCGCTGTTCTCATGGTGCTCGACGGGGTCATCGTGGTGGCATCGTTCTTTGTCAGTCCGTGGCAGACGGTGCTGGTGTCCGTCATCGGCGTTGTTGTGCTCAATGTGGTGCTTGCCACCAACCACAGGCCCGGCCGCTACACCGGATACTGAAACACCGGCTGGCTCTGCGAGGGGCCGCGGTTTTTAATTGGAGTCTATAAGTCAGATTATGTAGCGTGGGATTCATGAAGCTTGAGCGATTCACAGATCTGAGCCTCCGCACGCTCATGGTCCTAGCCCGTGCGAACGAGCGGGTCTCGACTGTGCACATTGCCGAGCTCATAGGAGCGCCCGAGGCCCACATGGCCAAAGTCGTCGCGCGGCTTGCCGGAATGGGGCTCATCGATTCGCGCCGCGGACGTGGCGGGGGACTGCTGTTGGCACCCGGAGCTCTCGAAACCACGGTCGGCGCTGTCGTCCGCGAACTCGAAGGCGATGGCGATGTCGTCGGCTGCACGACCCCGACTCCATGCCCGCTTCTGTCCGGATGTGCGCTGCGAAGCGAGTTCGCCGCAGCGCAAGAGGCGTTCCTCAGCCACCTCGACGGCGTTCAGATCGGCGGACTCGTCCGCCGATCATCCGCTCTGGACCTTCTGGCCCCGAGCACACCGTCCTCTTCCACCTCGAAGGAGACCTGATGACCACCCAGCCGCTGCCCCACCTGGCCGATATCGACCGCACCGAGCTCTCCGAAGAACACGCCGACGTCATCCGCGCAACCCTGCCGCTGGTCGGCTCGAAGATCGACGAGATCACACCCCTGTTCTACTCAAAGATGTTCGCCAAGCACCCCGAGCTGATCGCCGACACCTTCAACCGGGGCAACCAGAAGCTCGGCGCGCAGCAGCGAGCACTCGCTGCCTCCATCGCCACCTTCGCGTCCATGCTGGTCAACCCTGACGCTGCGGATCCGCGCGATCTTCTTGAGCGGATCGGGCATAAGCACGCATCGCTGGGGATCACCGAAGACCAGTACCAGATCGTCCATGACAACCTTTTCGAGGCGATCGTCGAGGTTCTCGGGGAAGACACTGTCACACCAGAAGTCGCTGAAGCCTGGGATGCCGTCTACTGGATCATGGCCCGCGTTCTCGTCGACTTTGAAAAGGACCTCTACAGTTCCGCCGGAGTTGAAGCCGGAGACGTCTTCCGCCGCGTTGTCGTCGACAAACGCGAAGATCTTTCCGACACGATCGTCCGCTTCACCGTCAAGCCCGTCGACGGGACGGCGCTGCCTGCCGGACGTGCAGGCCAGTACACCTCCGTCGGCGTCAAACTGCCTGACGGCGCCCGCCAGCTGCGCCAGTACTCGCTGGTGGCCGCCGAGGAAGGCACGCTGAGTTTCGTCGTCAAGCGGGTGCTGGCTGAAGGCGATGCTCCCGCAGGCGAGGTTTCGAACTGGCTGGGCGATAACGCTGAGGTCGGCATGCAGCTGGACGCCACGATTCCCTTCGGCGACCTTGTGGTCGACATCGACGGGACCGAGCCTGTGGCTCTGCTGTCAGCGGGCATCGGCACGACGCCGATGATGGGCATCCTCGCAGCACTGCACGCCCACGGCTCGAAGCGAGAGATAGTCGTCGCCCATTGCGAAGCGAACGAAAAGGCCGATGTCTTCGCAGCTGAGCGCAGCGCGCTCGTTGACGATCTTGAGAACGCCCGGGCAGAAAGCGTCTACTCTGACGGTGCTGAGCGTTTGTCAATCGACAAGCTCGGTCTGCCGAAGGACGCTCAGGTCTACGTGTGCGGCGGCACCGGATTCCTCGAAGATGCGCGCAGTCAGCTGCGCGAGGCAGGCTTCACAGATGATGCCGTCCACTTCGAGCTGTTCGCACCCAATGATTGGCTGCTTGACGGCTGAGTCCGCTGAGATCCGAAGGGGCGTGCTGGCTAAGGTCTGCGCGCCCCTTTGCACTACTTCTCCTTTGTGTGTTGCCTGGTGTCGGCGGGAAAGATGTCAGGCGGCTATTGCGCGGAAAACCCCAGCGGATGCCGCACCCAGCAGGGCGCTGGCGGGCATGCCCATCAGCCACACAGACAGCACGAACACCAGGGTCCGCAGCCGGTTTCGGCTGCGCCAGCCGATCCGGCTGTGGGGTGAGGCGAGTCCGGCGCCGATGTTTGTGCCGACCACCAGGAAGCTCATTGAGATCGGCACGCGGAAGACGAAAGCGGCCAGATAGGACAAGACCGCGGCCACCATGGTCGAGGTGCCTGCCCCCACGGGGTCGAGGGTGGACAGTCGCCTCGACACCGTGTCGGCAACGCGCCACCCTGACAGGAGGGTGCCTCCTGCAATTGCCAGGGCAATCGTGACAATGATGATCCACAGGACATAGCCCGGCAGCTGGTCCATGCTGGTGTTGCCGCGTGAAGAAAGCCACGCGGCTATGAACACCGCACCGATTTTCTGTGCGTCTTGTGAACCGTGGGCGGCTGACAGGGCGGCCGTGCCCACTGCGGTGCCCTGGCGGAACACGCGGAATACGGGTTTCGGTGCGCGGTTGAGCAGAAGTGGAACGACCGCGGTGAGGGCAAGCCACGCCACCAGCAGTGCGACGATCGGGCTGATGGCCAGGCGGAAGAGGGAGTCGGTGA
This sequence comes from Brevibacterium sp. Marseille-P9724, assembly GCF_902500275.1. Classification (NCBI taxonomy): domain Bacteria; kingdom Bacillati; phylum Actinomycetota; class Actinomycetes; order Micrococcales; family Brevibacteriaceae; genus Brevibacterium; species Brevibacterium sp. Marseille-P9724. The sequence goes on from NZ_LR722993.1 coordinate 126,960, forward strand.
CCAGGTCTGTGTTGAGCGGCTGAGCTCCGTAGACGAAACCTGCTCCCAGCAGACCGCCGAAAAGGCAGTGCGTTGCCGAAATCGGGACTGCAAGAAAATACGTTGAGGTGTTGATGACAAGCGCTGCGAACAGCCCCGGAATCAGGATGAGCAGAAGGTCATGCCCCAGGGTCTCCGCGGTGAGCAGATGGCCGGTGAGAGCCAGCAGGAGTCCCTGGCCCAAGAGCGCGCCGATGAAGTTGAACCCAGCACAGAGGAAGAGCGCTTGGCGCCTTCGCAGGGTGCGCGTGGCCACTGCGTTGCCCACCTGCACACCGGCATCGTGGAAGCCATTGGAGACACCGTAGGCCAAGCACAGAAGGCCGGCCGCCACAAGCAGCGGGTCCACGTCAGGATTCCGTCAGAGCAATCTCTGCCACGATGCGTCCGACCTCCTGAAAAGAGTTGCACGCGTCTCGGAATGTCATGCTCAGCTGAATTGCCGCACTGAGGTACACGGAACCCTTGCGGGAAGCCGGCACAGTGTCTGAGAGCTGCTGGCGCAGGGCGAGGGCGCGCTTGGACAGAGTGTGCACGGAAGCCGTGTACTCCCACTGGTCGAACTTGGCGGGCAGCCGCTGCGTCATGCGCTTGGTGTTGTCCGCGTAGTTCGACAGCAGTGCGAGCATTTCCAGCGCACCGGCGGGAAGTTCGTCAAAAGCCGATGAGGTCAGAGCAAAGCCGACCGAGCGCAGCTCATAGCAGCAGTCGCGCATAGCTGCGGCCAGCCGATACAGCAGCGTGCGGTCGATCGGAGTCAGATAGGACTCGCGCAGGGAGCGCGTCAGAGCGTCGAAGTGGTCATCGGCGTTGGCGGCGATGACTTCCAGCTGCGCCTGTGCTTTGCGCCGGTGTTCGGCTTCGATGCCGGACAGTTCGGCTAAGACGAGGTTGGCTTCCTGCATGGCGAAGGACAGCTGGGCCAGCAGATCGAAGAAAACCGCACTCGCGGACTTTCGGGCCATGTCCTGTCCTCGTCTATTCAATACCTGAGGGGTGGTGTCGGGCCGAGTGCGCCTCTCGGCGGAAGGCCGCTCGAAGCGGCAAATGTTGGAGCCCGGGGCATCTAGCGGCCCGACACCCGTGCTCCGAAGAGCACACCTCCACTGTATGCGCCCAGTGGGACGAAGACCAGTTGTGCTGTCCCGCTAAACCAAGCGGCCCTCGCGGAACTGGCCAGCACAGATTCGCAAGTCCTCGCTCATCTGCGCAAAAGACCGAAGGCTGCTGTCGTCGGCATCATCGTCAGCTCGCCCACGTGTGACAATCGAAACAAAAGCAGAAGCCCGTTCAAGGGCGATTGCGAAATCCCCGCGGAAAGCTCCGCGCATAATCTCATCGACAACATCGGCAAGCTCATCCGGAGTGGGCATTGGCGGAGCACCCGCTATCGCCTCCGACACAGCGGCAGCCCCGTCGGCAAGACCGGTGCGGTACCAGCGGGAGGCTTCGGCGCCTCGGCGGCGGATCCAGGTGCGCAGCGCGTACAGGCGCCACAGCGCACCCGGCAGCGAAACCGCGGGAGACCGCGCCCACAGCTGCGCAATCTGCTCCAAGCCGTGCTCGTCAGCCAAACGGACAAAACGCTCAGTGCTGGCCGAATCCCGCTTGCGGGAGCGGTCGCTGATGACCATCCCGGCAAGTTCGTGGGCAAGCTCGGACTGTTCAGCCGGGCCGGGGCGCGAATCGCTGCCGTCGAGGTTGGGACGTCTCACAGGTTTGTGGAACCGGCGTTCTGAGCTCATGACGGCCAGTCTAAGGAGCCGTTCAGAACCGACCACTACAGTGGGGCCCGTGTCTAAGACAAGCAAAGCGCTCCAGGGCGCACAGAAAGCCGCAGGGTTCGCCGTGCGCCGCGATGGCACCCTTCAGCCGGCCGTCGAGGTTTCGCTGAGCAAACTGCTCAGCGTGCAGCGGCCCATGGTGCTGGCCTATCTGCGAACCATGCGCAGGCGCAACCCCAGCGCTTCGCCACAGGAACTTGCCGACATCATCGGCAAGCACTACCGCAACGTGGCCATGGGCTCCGGTGCTGCAGTCGGCGCCGTCGCCGTCTTCCCCGGACTGGGCACAACCGCCGCCCTGGGAGTCTCAGCCGCCGAAACCGCCGGATTCCTCGAAGCCTCCGCACTGTACGCGCAGGCCATGGCCGAACTGCACGGCATGACGATTGTCGACCGCCCCCGCGCCAACGCCCTGGTGCTGGGCCTCATGCTGGGCAAAGCCGGACGGAAGCTGGTGCGTCAATTCTCCGAAGACACCGGGGTCGCAGGCCAGACAAACGTCGAACGCACCGGGCGGGCCTGGGCGTCGACGGTCACACAGACCATCCCGTCAAACCTGCTGAACTCGCTCATCAAAAAGATGCGCGACGAAATGATCAAACGCTACGGCACCAAAACCGTCGGCTCCACAGTCGGCCGGATTCTGCCATTCGGGCTGGGCGCTGCCGTCGGCATCATGGTCAACCGCTCAATGGCCAACGTCGTCATCAAAAGCGCAGCAGGTGCTTTTGGCCCCATGCCGGGAGACTTCATCGCCGAAACCGATCCGCGTATAACCAGTCTGCGCGAAGACCGGAAGAGCCTGAGCTCGCTGAAGAAAATCGGCGCGCTCATCGGTCGGCGCAGAAAAACTGCTGACGACGCTTCTGCTGAGCCGAGCATGATTGATGACATTGCGGCGATTGAAGAGGCCGCGGAAGTTGAAGGTGCGGACGCAGCACCTGGTGCGGCTGAAGACGGCCCGCGCACGCATCGTTCCTGAAGCCTGGCTGCGCGCTGCTTCCGGCGGCGTCTGATTGTGCGTTCGGGATGGTCCGGATGTGCGCTGTAGTGCAGATTCACGCGTTAATGCGCTGCATTACAGCGCAAAGCTGCATTACAGCGTGAGTCTGGCGTCGACGGGCTGCGGCATCGTCGGGCCGCGGTTGGCGGCGGGGCCACCGGCGACGACAGGCTGCCTCCGTCGTATCGGATACAGTCGCTCCATGACCGGACCCAGGACTTCAGGCGTCGCTGCGGCATGGATAACCGCCGCCGGACTGCTGGCGATTTCGCTGAACCTGCGCGCCGCCGTGTCCTCGATTGGGCCGGTGATTGGCGACATCCGCGCTGATCTGGGCTTTTCGGCAGCCGCAGCATCCCTGCTGACGACAATCCCGGTTGTTGCCTTCGGCATCTTCGCCTTTGCGGCGCCGGGGCTCTCACAGCGTTTGGGGATGCGCCGACTCCTGGGACTCGTGCTGCTTGTCCTGGCCGCGGGCATTCTTCTGCGCAGCGTGCCAGGACTCCAGATGCTGTTCCTCGGCACGTGCCTCGTCGGTGCCGCCATTGCAGTGGGCAACGTGGTCATCCCCGCAGTCATCAAAAGCGATTTCGCTGCGAAATCCGGCCTCATGATGGGCCTGTACTCCGCGTTCATCGGCATCGGCGCCTCGCTTGGCTCCGGTCTGACGGTGCCGCTGCGGGAGAGCTTCGGCGGCAGCTGGCGCTGGGCGCTGGCCGCGTGGGCCGGCCTGGCCGTGTTCGCGCTGCTGGCCTGGGTTCCCCAGCTTCTCCGACGAGGCGGCAGCGGCAAACCGAGCGGCACCTCGGCGGGGGAAGCGGGCCCGGGCGAGACCGGTCCAGCAGCCCGCGGCGGCGATACGGGCGCAGGCATGCGGCAGCTGCTGGCAGACCCGGTGGCGATCGCGGTGACCCTCACCATGGGCATCCAGTCCATGACGTACTACGCGTCGCTGACCTGGGTTCCCTCGATCTTCATGGCCGCCGGTATGCCAGCACAGCAGGCCGGCTGGATGGTGGCATTCACCGTGTTTCCGTCAACCGTCACATCGCTGCTGGCGCCCATATTCGCCCAGCGGGTTCGGCCCACCTGGCTGCCGATGCTGATTGCGGTCGGACTGGGCATGAGCAGCTTCACGGGCCTGCTGTTTGCACCCCTGGCCGCCCCGTACGTGTGGATGACGCTCATGGGATTCGCCCAAGGTGCGCTGTTGGCGCTGTGCCTGAGCTTCATTGTGTGGCGCTCCCCGTCAGTGCTTCTGACCGCGAAAGTGTCGACGATGGCGCAGGGCTTCGGCTACATTCTGGCAGCTGCCGGGCCGATTGGGATGGGTGCACTGCACTCGCTGAGCGGTGGTTGGACCGTGCCGATCATTGCTTTGCTGTGCGTGTTCGCCGTGCTGTTCGCGGTTTCTGTGTTGGCCGCGCGTGATGCCTTTGTGCTGGGCGGCACCGGCCGACAAATCGTGGCCGACTGAGCGCGGCATATGGTCACGGCGAGGTCCCAGTGCTGTGTGGGGCGGTTCCAGCGTCGCAGCCTCGTCCAACCGTCGCAGGTTTGCGCGGTAATGCGGATCCACGCGCTGATGCGGCGCATTAAAGCGTGAATCTGCATTACCGCGGCTGGGCGGGACGGCTGGGTGCAGCGGTTGGCCGAGGCGGCTGGGTGCAGCGGGAAGCTGCAGCGGCTACGGCAGCCGAAGGCCGCAGCCGCTTAGGTGTCAGTTCACATACCGCTGAAGTCCGAGCGGCGCTTTTCCATGAATGCGGCAAAAGCCTCGCGCGCAGCCGGTTCGTGGAGCATGGCGCTGAAAGTCTGAGCTTCGTCGTCAATGCGCTCAAGGATCTGCTTGCGCAGTGCTTCCGGCCGCAGCAGCTCCTTCGTCACACGCAGGGACTTCTGCGGTTTGGCAGCAAGCTTGACCGCAGTCTGCTGTGCTTTGGCGAGGACCTCCTCGGGTTCGAGGACCGCGTTGACCAACCCCGCCTCGTAAGCCAGCTGTGGAGAGAAGGGCTCGCCCAGCATGAGCAGTTCGGCAGCGCGCGCGTGCCCGGCGATCTTCGGCAGCAGCAGAGAAGAAGCAGCCTCAGGGCACAGCCCCAGGTTGACAAACGGCAGGCTGAGCTTTGCGTTGGTGCCGACATACACCAAATCGCAGTGCAGGAGCATGGTGGTGCCGATGCCGACCGCCGGACCGCACACGGCGGCGACCAGCGGCTTGGGGAACACTGCGAGTGAGTGGAGGAACCGGAATACCGGCCGTGAAAGGCCCGCGTCGGCGGGCGTGCTCTGAAAATCGCCGAGGTCGTTGCCCGCACTGAACACACGCTGGCTGCCCTGAATGACAACAGCTCGGACATCGTTGTCATCCCGCGCGGCCTCAAGGGCGTCAGCAAGGGCGGTGTACATGTCGTTGGTCAGCGCGTTCTTTTTGTCTTCGCGGTTGATGGTGATGGTCAGCACCCCGGCGTCGACGGCGGTCAGCACTTCGCTCATAATCACTCCTGAAAGTCTGTGGGTGGTGTCACTGTAGCGAATTGTTGCGCTCGATTGCAGGCGCAGGCGCATTCACAGGACGGGAACCGTATAGTTAATGCGCGAATATCGGGTCTGCTGACTGTGCGCCTGCAATTGGGCACAGCCAGGCGCGAAGTGAATGGAAGGTGCCGGTGGAAAGACCAGCTGTCAGCCGAAGGGCTGTCCTCGGCGCCGGTGCGCTCGCGGCTTTGGGCATGAGCGGCCTCAGCGGCTGTGGCCCGATGATGAACACCGGTGGTCTGCGGGCCGACGGCACCGTGCGAGTGTCGCACTACCTCACACCCAGCTACACGGACCTGGAGCCCTCCATTGCGCAGTTCGCGAAGAACGTCGACGCGCGCTTAGGCGAAGGAACCGTCGATGTGTACGGTGCCGGCACGCTGCTGAACTCCGAGCAGACGGTCACGGGTCTGCTGCGTGCCGTGGCGGATGTTGCCATGCAGACATCAAGCTACGTATCGACGAGCTTCCCCATTCTCGGGGCGATTGAGCTGCCTTTCAGCGGTGCGGACTATCCCACCCTGCGCGAGGCCATGAGCCCAGGTTCGGATCTGCGCAAGACGTTCAACGTGGAGTTTGCGAAGAAGGGCATCATGAGCGTGGGCACCATCATGTGTCCCACCGAGTGGATCTACACCGTCAACCGTCCGGTGACGAGGCCGGAAGATGTGCGGGGTCTGCGCATCCGGGTATCCGGTCACGTTGAGGGCGCAATGCTCAAAGCTCTCGGCGCAGCACCGGTTGCGCTGTCGTCAGCCGAAGTCTACGAGGCGCTGGAGCGCGGCACAGTGGACGGGATGGTGTCCTATCCCGGCACTGTGGTGTCGCGCTCGCTGCAGGAAGTTCTGCGCTATGCCACGATCGGCCATTTCGGTGCCTACACCTATGACACCTACGTCAACCTCGACTGGTTCAACCGCATACCGCGGGAGGTGCGCGAGGCGGTGCACGATTCCGGCCGGGTGTTCTCAGTCGACGGCACGAAGCTTGCCAAGGACGTTCAGGATGACGAATACATGCCTGTGTTTGAGAACTCCGGCATTGAGCTGATCGAGCTTGATAAGAGCCAGACCCGCCAGTTCCGCAACGCGACCAAATGGGTTGAGGAATGGTGGGAGAACAAGGTCGGCGATGACGAACTCGCCACGCGAGCGCTGAAGCAGGCGAGGAACCCGTGAAAGCACTGTCGCAGATCGCCCACGCGCTGCGCATGCTGTCCGGTGTCATCGTCGTGGTGCTGGTGCTCATCACCGGCTACGACGTCGTCATGCGCTATGTTTTCGCTCTGCCTTTGGACTGGTCGATCACCATCAGCTCCGTGGGGCTCATTGCGATCATCATGTTGGCGATTCCGGATGTTTCGCTGCGCGGTGAGCACATTGCAATGGATCTTTTCTACCGGCAGTTCAGTCCGCGCCTGCAGCGGATAGCCGACGGGATCGTCGCCGCTGCCGTTTTCGCCGTGTGCCTGACCGCGGGCCTGGTGTCGCTGAACACGTTCGCTGCGTTCTTCGGCGCGCAGATTCACACCGCCGGGAATTTCAACATCCCGGTGTGGATCCACTATTTCCTCGTGGCGTTCGGCTTCCTCACGTCGGCCGTCACGATTCCTCTCCAGTACGTCCTGCAGATGCGCGAGGTGGAGGACCGGTGAACGCTGTCATCGTCGGCTTTGCGCTGCTGGTCTTGGCAGTGCTCATTGCACTGCGCGCCCCGATCTTCGTTGCCCTGGCAGCCTCGGGAATCATCGGCCTGGTTCTGCTGGAGGGCCCGCGCGGTCTGGAGCAGGTGCCGATCGCCTTTGTGTCCCAGCTGGAAAGCTATTCGCTGGTTGCGGCTCCCATGTACATCCTCATGGGCGAGATTCTGGCTGTCGGCGGTTTGGGTCGGGCGTTCTTCCGCTTTGCCAATGCGTGGCTGGGCAGACTGCCGGGTGGTCTGGGTGTGGCTTCGGTGGGTTCGTCGACGGTTTTCGGCGCGATGTCGGGGGTGTCCCTGTCATCAGTTGCCGTTGTCGGCCGCATGGCGGTGCCGGAGATGCTTGATCGCGGCTACCGGCCGTCTTTTGCGACGGGTTCGGTTGTTGCCTCCGGTGCGCTGGCGATGCTCATTCCGCCCAGCCTCATGTTCATCCTGTATTCGTCGATTTCCGGTGTGAGCATCGGCGAGCTGTTTGCCGGCGGTCTTGTGCCCGGTATTCTCCTGGCTGCCCTCATGGCGCTGTACGTCATGATCACCGCCCTGGTGCGCCCGGACATCGCCCCGCGCACAGAAGCCAAGGTTCAGCTGGGGGAGAAGCTTGAGGCAACGAAGAAAGTTCTGCCCTCGCTTGTGCTCATCGTGCTGGTGTTGGGCTCTATCTACACCGGCATTGCCACGGCTACGGAAGCTGCTGCGGTCGGCGTCATCGGCGCGATTGTGGTTGTGGGCGTTTTCGAACGCCAGCTGTCGTGGGCGAACATCAAGAAAATCCTTGGTGAGACCACGCAGATCTCTGCGGGCCTGCTCATCATCGTAGGCGCGGCTTTTGTGTTCTCACAGATGCTCGTGCTGGTCCGCTTTGCCGAACACGTCACGGCGTGGGCGGGTGCGCTCACTATCCCGTCGTGGGTTATTGCGGTGCTTCTGCTGCTGGTTGTCATGGCGCTTGGATGCCTGATCGATGCGGCTTCGCTTCTGCTGGTGACCACGCCGATTCTGCTGCCGATCTTCACAGCTCTGGGCTACGATCCGCTGTGGCTGGGCATCATCCTGGTGGTGGTGCTGGAAACCGCGGTCATCACCCCGCCGGTGGGGCTGAACCTCTACGCCATGAAGTCCGTCATGCCGCAGCTGGACATTCGGGACATCATCCGAGGTGCCGTGCCCTACCTCATCATCGAAGTGGCGCTCATGGTCATCATGATCTTCATACCGGAGATCGCCACGTGGTTCCCCGGGATCATCTCGGTCAAATAGAGGGTGAATCTGATGAAGCGGGGCTGACGAGGCGGGGCTCCTGAAAGGTTCTCACTTCCAGGTGATGGAGATTTCGATTTCTGATTTGCCTCCCTCTTCGACTTCGATTTCGTATTCGTAGGTGACGGTGTCGGGAACATCGACGGTGACATCGTGTTCGCCGTCGGTGACGCGGACCTTGTTCTGGCGGGCGAGCGCGTCGGCAAGTTCACGCAGGCGCTCCGCAGCTTCTTCGCGTGTCATGGTTTCTTCGGTTTCGTGTTCAAAGAGTTTGCTCATGAGTTCATTCAAACACCGGGACATGAACAGCGGATTAGGGAGGTTCTGGGGCCATCCAGGCGAGGGCTGGTCGCCTGGGTCTACGTGCGGGGACAGTGAACGGTGGGGTTGGGTGCGTACCAGTCACTGGGCGGGAGCTGAGTGCCGTTCGACCACATCCTGGGCGAGCTGACAGATGCGTTCCCGGGCTGCTGCTGCAGGGGCGAGTACTTCGATGTGGTTGCCGAACTGCAGGAGCTGACGCACGGACTCGATGTCGGGGTAGTGGATGACAACGGTGCACCACTCGCTTTCTCCGCATGAGACTTCCCGGATCCGGGTGCCGAGGATGCGCCGCGCCAGATCGAGTCGGCTTTTTCTAAGATGGGCGATTACGCTTAGCCGACCTGGCGACTCAGTGCGTTCTTTCAGTGTTGCCCACACGCTGTGGAGGGTTTCATCTGGGCGGAGAACCACCGGCGTGTCAAGAGCCTCGAATGCCGAGAGCCGTTCCAGAGAGAATAATCGGCCGGTTCCCTGCTCATCGGCGATGAGGTACCAGCGGCCCGACTTGGCAACGATCCCGTACGGGTCGACTACCAGCGAAGACGCCTGTTCTTCGGAACTGCGGCGGTACTCGATGCGCATTCGGTGCTTGAGTCGCAGCGCTGATATCAGATCAGCCACGTTCAACCTCGGGCTCGAATCAGCAAGCCAAGCGCTGCTGTCCACGAGGACCAGTTCCGACAGGAGGGGATGGCTCGAAAGCCCGGGTGCTGCGTTTTGACGGGCAGCAATCTTGAGTGCGGCTGAAGCATGCACTGCCGACAGCCTCAGACTCTCTAGATGTTCGTTGTCCAAACCTGCGACCGAGAGGGCCTCCAGTTCACGGGGCTCAAGATGAGATGCGTTGAGTCGTGCATTGGAAAGCAATACGATCCCGCCGTTCCTCCCGCGCTCAGCGTACACAGGTACGCCTGCTGCCGACAGCGCTTCGACGTCTCGCAGTACGGTCCGCCTTGATACCTCCAAACGATCCGCGAGTTCGGCAGTGGTGACGCGGTGACGTGTCTGCAGCAGCAGGAGAAGGTGCAACAACCTGGAAGCTTTCATACCGACCGATTTTCGCAGAATAGATGACAGGTTGTGTCGTGATTAGTTGGTCAAATGAAGCAGTAGGCAAAAACCGACAATGTGAGGACTGTGTTCTATGCCCGCACCCAACCTATTCCTGATCTACGTTCGCGACACTGTAGATGCCACGGCCTTCTACAGCAGACTGTTTGAGATAGAACCGACATTCACCAGTCCCCGTTATGTTGCCTTTGAAGTTGCTCCCGGGGTCTTGTTTGCGCTGTGGTCTGGGCGAAGCGAGCTGGCGAATCCGAGCACACCTCGAACGTCTGAGGTCGGACTTATGGTGCCGGGAACGCCTGCCGCAATAGACGAAATGTTTATGAACTGGGTCGCAAAAGGAGCCCAGGTTGTGGAGGAACCATATGACGACGTATTTGGCCGAACATTTGTCGTCGCCGATCCCGATGGCACTCTTATCCGGGTATCCCCGGTTGATTGATTTCCACTGAGCCTTCCTGCTGCCAGCATGAACGTATCCTGCTGCTGCGGCGTCTTACAGAACAGACTGCGGCACGGTCTGCCGTTCCTGCTCGATACGATGATCTGACTCACACACAGAGATTGGAGTCACCGTGACAATTGATCAGAAAACGGTCGACGCGTGGTTGGCAGAAGTGCAGGCCGGTGAAGTCGATGTCGCCGCGAAGCTGTGCGACAGCCACCCGAAGGATGCCGTCGCTTTCACCTTCGTTGACCATGACCTCAACGTTGAGAAGCTGACGTATGGGCAGCTGGGGGAGCGCAGCCGTAAGCTCGCCGGCCACTTCAAGTCCATGGGCATCGGTGAGGGCGACCGCGTGGGTGTTCTGCTGACCAAGCGCGAAGAGCTCGTGGTGACCCTCGTGGCCCTCGTCCGCTTGGGCGCGGTCTACATTCCGCTGTTCACCGCTTTTGCCACCCCCGCTGTTGAAATGCGGATGAAGGCATCCGATGCGAAGCTCGTCGTCACTGAGGACTCACAGCTGTTCAAAGTCGAACCGCTGGGCCTGCCGGTGTTCATGGCAGGCGATGAATACCAGCGCGCGCTCGAAACCGCTGAACCCGTCACGGAAAACTACCTTGCCGCACCGGACCACCCGTTCCTGCAGCTGTACACTTCGGGCACTACGGGTGCGCCCAAGGGCGTGCCGGTCCCCGTGCGAGCGCTCGCGGCCTTTAAGACGTACATGAAGATCAGCCTCGACGTCCGCGATGACGACGTCTTCTGGAACGCTGCCGACCCCGGTTGGGCGTACGGCCTGTACTACGGCGTTGTCGGGCCTCTCGCCATCGGGGTGCCCAACATCCTCTACACCGGCAAAGCAGGCCCCGAGGACACCCTGCGCGTCCTCACTGAACTGGGCGTGACGAACTTCGCCGGCGCCCCGACGCTCTACCGCACCTTGGCCAAAGCAGATACCGATCAGAAGGCCAATCTCCGCAGGGCGTCGTCAGCCGGTGAGCCGCTGACTGCCGATATCCTCGCGTGGTCGCCAGACGCTCTGGGCTGCGAAGTCCGCGACCAGTACGGCCAGACCGAACTGGGCATGGTCATCTGCAGCCACTGGGCCGACGGCTACCGCCAGCCGGTCAAAAAGGGCTCCATGGGCCGACCCATGCCCGGCATTTCAGCCGATGTTGTCGAAGGCGTCATCGCTATCGACACCCACAACAGCCCGAACTTCTGGTTCATGGGCTACCACAACGAACCAGAACGCACCGCGGTGCGCTACTCCGATGATGGCCGCTGGTACCTGACCGGCGACCTCGGTCGCATTGACGAAGACGGCGATGTGTTCTTCGCCAGCCGCGATGACGACCTCATCCTCATGGCCGGTTACCGCATCAGCCCCTTCGATGTTGAATCAGTGCTCGTCGAACACGACTCCGTTGCGGATGTCGCTGTTGTCGGCCGCCCCGACCCCGACGGTGTGCGCGGCGAGATCGCCGAAGCGTTCATCGTTCTGCGCCCAGGCTGGACCGGCAGCGACGAACTGGCAAAAGAACTCCAGCAGGCAGTCCGCGAAGGCTACTCCGCCCACGCCTATCCGCGCCGCTTCCACTTTGTGGACGAACTGCCGAAAACCCCTTCGGGCAAAACACAGCGCTACAAACTCAAAGAATACGAAGGCTGAGCTAGCCGCATAGCCAGCTGTGCCCGGGTGGGAAAGGGCTCCCCACCCGGGCACAGCTGTTCAGATGACCCCCTTCCGAGGTGCCGCCGGTTTTTCGGGGGACAGGCACCTCGGGGGGTGATGTCCGCTGTTCAGCCCTGGACGCTGCTGGTATGCCCCTGCCAGGCGGCGTCGCGCAGCTGGAACTTCTGGATTTTGCCGGTGGAGGTTTTGGGCAGTTCGTCGACGATTTCGATGACTTTCGGCACTTTGTATCGGGCAATGTGTGTGCGCACGTGCTCGATGATCTCCTGCGGCTGCGCCTTAGTCCCAGGGCGCAGAACGACGAACGCGGCGGGGCGCTCACCCCAGTCCTTGTCGGGAATGCCGATGACTGCGACCTCGCTCACCGCAGGGTGAGAGCCCACAGCGTGTTCAACTTCGATGGTCGAAATGTTCTCCCCGCCGGAAATGACGACGTCCTTGGCGCGGTCGCGGATTTCGACATAGCCGTCCTCGTGCCACACAGCGAGGTCACCGGAGTGGAACCACCCGCCGGCAAAGGCCTTCGCTGTTGCTGCTTCGTCGCGGTAGTAGCCGGCCATGACGGTGTTGCCGCGCATGACGATCTCACCGACCGTCACTCCGTCGCGCGGAACATCGATCAGGTGACCGTCAGCGTCAGGGGAGGCCTCGACCACGCGAATGGGGTCGGAGAGCACTTGGGCCACACCCTGCCGAGCCTGGAATCGGGCGCGGTGCGGGGTGGGCAGCTGCGCCCATTCGGTCTGCGGTTCGCACACCGTGTACGGCCCGTAGGTTTCAGTCAGTCCGTACACGTGCAGAACGGTGAATCCGAGTTCCTCGACTTCCGACAGCGTGGTGGGGCTCAGCGGTGCCGCCGCCGAGGTGATCGTCAGCGGGTGCGCCAGCTGATGCGCCTCAGGGGCGTGGGTGATGGTGCGGATGACAGTGGGTGCTGCGCACAGGTGGGTGAGACGGTGGTGTTGGATCAGTCGCCACACCTCGTCGCTGCGCACAGCCCGCAGACCCACCTGGAGGCTGCCGGCGGCAACAAGAGCCCACGGGTTCGTCCAGCCGTTGCAGTGGAACATCGGCAGCGTCCACAGGTAGCGGCTGTCGTGATTCAGTCCCAGGTGGGTCACCTGGTTGACGGCGTTGAGGTAGCTGCCGCGGTGCGTGTAGAGAACACCCTTGGGCTTGCCCGTGGTGCCGGATGTGTAGTTGAGGCAGATGTGCCGGTTCTCGTCATCGACACTCCAGTCCAAGGCGGTGTCGGCTGTCGCTGCGTTGGAATTGCTGGCAGCCAGCAGGTCTTCGAACGGTGTGCCGACCTGTGGGGCCGAGGTGCCGGCCGGGTTGTCTGCCGGACCGCTTCCCGGGCTGTCAGCGTGCGGGTCTGTCACAACGCCGATGGTGGTGACACTCGCCAGTTCATCTGCGATGTCTGCGATGGTCGGCAGGAACTCGGCGTCGATGATGAGTGCCTTTGCCCCGGAGTGATCGAGGATGTAGCGGACTTCCTCCTGCGCCAGGCGGGTGTTGATGGCTACGAGCACACCGTCGATGAGCGGCACGGCATAGTGGGCGGCCAGCATCTCCGGCACGTTCGGAAGCATGTAGGCCACGCGGTCACCCGGCTGGATTCCCAGGTCAAGGAACATGCGTGCGCGCGCCTCCGCGGCTTCTTTGAGCTCGGCAAAAGTCCAGACTGTGTCCTTGTAGTCAATGGCCGGACTGTCCGGGAACACTTCGGCAGAGCGTTCGAGGAACGACAGCGGGGTCAGCCGAGTGATCCAGGGTTGCACATGGTCTCCTTTGGTTCGGTGTGTTCTGTATCTTGACCCAACACAACCACGCCGCGCGTCCATCAGGGGGTGAAAATGTCACAGGCCGACCGGCTGCCGGTGCAGCGGTCGGCCTGTGACATTTCAGTCTGGTTTGAGGGCCGAACCTCAGGAGGGACTCGGTTCAGTCGTCGTCTTCGGTGCCCGTGCTGGTGCGTGAGCCCAGTTCGCCGTCCAAGCGAAGCAGACCGGAGCCGTCGCCGTCGATCAGTTCGAGCTGGCCGACGATTTCACCGACGGTGTCTTCTTCTTCCAGCTGTTCGTCGACGAACCAGTTGAGAATCGGGCGAGCGTCGATGTCGCCTGCTGCTTCAGCCGCGCGGTAGAGCTCACGGATAGCTTCTGAAACCTTCTTTTCGTGGTCGAGCGCAGCCTTGAAGATGGTCAGCGCCGACGGGTCAGCAGCCACGTTCGGTGCTGACAGGGAGCCGATCACAGGCGCACCACCGCGGGCCAGCAGGTGGTTGATGAACTTATTGGCGTGCTCGATTTCTTCGTCAGCCTGCGCTCGCAGCCAGGTGGCGAAACCCGAAAGGTCCTGCTTGTCAGCTTCAATTGCCAGCTGGCGGTAGACCATGTTGGCTTCGAATTCGAGGGTGATCTGTTCGTTGAACTTTGCTTCGAGCTCTGGTGTGAGAGTCATGACTCCACTGTAGAAGTTCCAGCTGTGAGTTGGAAGAGAGCGGGAGGAAAAGCATGTGGAAAAGCAAATGGGGCTCGGAAGCGTGCGCTTCCGAGCCCCGAAGAGCCAAGTGGGTCAGATCACCCGGCCGAGAAGATGTTCTCGACAGCTTCCTTGAACTTGTCGCCCAGCGTACCGCTGGCGCCGTTTGCCGCAGCGATGGCGATGGTGAGAACGACAACGACGACAAGTGCGATTGCCAGGTATTCAATGGAGACGGCGCCCTTTTCCCCTGCGCGGGCCTGGAGTGCTTCGACGCGGTCCTGGATGCTGTTGCTCATCTTGAGAAGAGTAGTCATTGGGTTACCTTCCGGGTTTCCACTGTGTGTACGTTTTCTACTATCTCGGATTTCTGTGAATATTCCCAGGGCCCTGGGACCGTTAGTTGTGCCCACTGGCTTCGGTTTTCCTTTGGGCCCATGTGCGGCAGGAGCAGTCAGCGGTCCAGGCGGATGGTGTACATCTTTTTGAACGCGCGTTTGTCCCAGGTCACAAGAACACCCTCAGCATACTGTGCCGTTGCTGTGCCCTTGGCGCTGACACACTGCAGAGTCCAGGCTTGTACTGTGCCATTCGGCAAAGGTGCACACGCCAGGCCCCTGGGGGCTACGACCTGGGCTGTCGCAGATGACTTTCCGCCGACCGTCGGTACGAACTTCTTGCCCTGCGGGCTTTCGCTCTGCTTTGCCCGGTAGACGTCGACGCTGATGCGATTGCCGCCACCGGGCATGTACGACGTCACGGTGCCCCCGTCGTTCTTCCGCGCATAGCTGATGGCGGTTGGATATGCGCTAGCTGCGGCCGCAGCCCAGAAGGGCTCCGGCGGCTTGTAGGTGAATTTGAGGGAGGACTCCTTTTTGTCGGTCCCTCCGGTCTCAGGGAGGATGCCGCCGCCGTGGCTGGGCCTGTCGCTGCCCTTCGGGCTGTTCTGTGCGCGCAGCCACGCCTCGATCCACTTTTCACGAGCATCTTCTGCCGCCGCCGTAGCGGCAGCGTCAGCACTCTTCTGCGTGCTTGAACGCACATCGACCGCCTCTGCGAAGACCATAAAGGCCAGTGCCGCGCCGATGACCGCCAGGGACGTGAGGAGAACGGAAATCGAAACCTGGCCGGATTCTCCACCGGCACGCTGACTACCAGGCTGCAGACGGTGCGCGGCCACGGGAACATCAGCCGTGTCTGATTGAACGCTCATCGGAGCTTCCTTTCTCGGTCGCCTGTTTCTTCCGCCCGGCACTGGTCAGTTGGGGATCGCCACTGTGCGCAGCCACACGCTGACGGCTTCCGCACGGCTTGAAACGCTGAGCTTAGCGAAGATGTGGTTGACGTGGTTTTTGACGGTCTTTTCACTCAGGAACAGGGTTTCGGCTATAACGCGGTTTGTCAGGCCGTCGGCAATGAGCTCCATGACTTCGCGCTCTCTCTGCGAGAGGTTGAACGGTGCGGATCCGCCGGCGGCCGGAGTCCTGGCAGCCTGTCGAGCTGCCGCTTCCGCGGCTGCTTTGTCGCCAGCTTTGTCGTCGCCGGCGGCCAACGCCGCTGCCTCTGCACCCCCGGGTGGAAAAAACGCTCCGGCTGCCGTTTCGGAAATGAGGAACGAACCCGCGGCGACGGACCGGAGGCTGTGGGCAAAGCTGTCAGGGTCGAACTCCGTATAGACCACGTACCCGCGCGCACCCGCTTGGAGAGCGGCTTTGATGATTTCGGTTTCTTCGCTGTGCGACAGCATGACGACGGTGCTGAACTCTGACAGCTCAGCCGCCGCCGCGATTCCGTCGGTGCCGGGCATGCGAACGTCGAGCAGGCAGATGTCCGGCTGGGTTTCGCGTCCCTTCTCAATGGCTTCGGCCCCGTCGGCGGCAACGGCGACGAGTTCGAAATCCTCAAGAGCTGTGATGATGTGCTCAAGGCCCACCCGCACAACAGAATTATCGTCAGCTATGAGAATGCGAAGCTTTTGTGTCATGTTCCTGTCCTTTCAGCGGTGCATTGATGCTGATGGTCGTTCCGGTCCCGGGTTTGGAGTCGATGTCGACTCGGCCGCCGATGGACGCTGCGCGCTCGCGCATACCGGTCAGGCCGTAGTGCCCGACGCTGCTGTCGAAGGTTCCGCGGCGCATGCCGGTTCCCCTGTCGCTGACGATCGCTGTGATGCCTCCGGGCAGCGATCGGATGACGACGTCGACCTGGTCCGCCCCACTGTGCTTAGCGGCGTTGATGACGGCCTCTTCGACGATTTTGCGGACCACGTAGGCCGCGGGGTCGGATGAGCGCAGGTGGCGAAGTTCGAGTTCTGTGTTGACTGTTATGTCGTAGAGAGTGCCGAGTTCCTCCAGTGCCTGCTGAAGCGATTCTTGTGCCGGGGTCTGTGCCCCGTCCCGCAGGTCGGTGAGGATTTTTCGGGACTCTTTGACTGCTTCATTGGCAGCGTGTGAAATGGTTTTGGCGGTCTCGGCGCATTCTGGGTGCTTCATTCGCAGTGCAGTTGCCTGCAGACCGATGCCCACCAGAGTCTTCGTCAGAGAATCGTGGAGTTCGCGCGCCAGGCGCGAACGCTCTTCTCCCAGTGCTGCGTCGTGGGCGCTCTGCGCTGACTGTTCGAGTGCAGCGTCGATCCGCCACTGAAGCGTGCGCAGTGTCGCGCCCATGTGGACGCAGACCAGCAGCGTAATGATGGTCGCCCAGACGGGTACCGAGACTATCAGCGGAGGTGAGTGTGCGCCGTCGGGGTTGAGGATGATGACCGTTGCGTACACCACGATGATGAGAATCGTGATGAGGTGGCGGTACGACGCTTCGAAGAGCATTCCCACGAGGAACGCGCCGCACGCCAGATAGGCGGTGTAGACGATCGAAGAGTTCGATACTGCGGCGAGGACCGTAGACAAGGTGACGTCGAGCAGAACGGTTGCGGGGTGCTTGACAATGAACGGCACAACGACTGACCAGGTGAGGATGAGCGTGAGGGTGGTTGCCGTCGTCAGTGCGGCAAAGACAACCGCGAATGGTGTGGGAGGTTCGTCACGCCAGGTGAGGACCATCGGCAGGTTGGCCAGCAGGCGCATGAACAGCACCAGTTTGGCCGCCTGGATGAGAACCTGTCCAGCCTGCCATTCGGAGCGTGACCACGAAGGCTTCATTGTCGCAGCTTTCCGAAGATGTCGGCGAAGTCAACCGAGTAGAACATGGCTACGCCGATGAGCAGCATTGTGGCCGGCACCATAATGAGCGATACAACAGCAGAGATCTTCGGATTGGCCTTCGACGCCTTCTGACGTGCGCGCTGAGCTGTCACCTGGCGCATGTCGAGCGCGATCTGATTGAGGGCCTCTGTCAGAGGTGATCCGAGTTCTTCTGACTGCATGAGAGCGACGACAAAAGAATCAAGGGAGTTCGACGACGTGCGCGCACGCAGATCCGCGAAAGCCTCGGCGCGGGACTGACCCACGTCCATTTGGCGAAGAACCAGCTGCATTTCCTCAGCAAGCGGACCCTCAGACCTTTCGATAACACGTTCGAGCGCTCCGCGGAATGACAGCCCAGCGGACACCGTCACAGCCAGAACATCGAGAAAGTCGGGAAGATCGTCTTCAATCTTCTCCTGGCGCTCGGCAGCTTTCGACCACAGGGCAATGTCCGGGATGAAGAACAGTGCGAGCAGAATTCCCAGCGCCAACAGCCAGTAGCCGAAGTACCCTCCGACAAGAAGAGCAGGTGCCGTACCCAGCAGCAGCAGGCGGGTCTTGGTCGTTATGAACTGGGAGAAGCTCGCGTAGTCGTCCTTGCCGGACTCCACGATCTTGCGGGTCATGAAGTTTCGGTAACCGGACCCCAGAATCTTCTCGAATTCGCCGCTGATGGCAACGGCCAGGCGGCTGATGGGGCCGTTGTCGGCTTTCTGCTGTTGAATCGGCCCGCGAACAAGGGCGCGATCCTGTTCTGACAGTGAGTCCAGAGGGTCAGAGCGCATCATGCTCAGACCGCGGTAGGCGACGAGGAAGACGAGAAGGGCACAGAGCCCGAAGACGAGCGCAATCACAGTTTGACCCTCGTCAGGCGGTTGATCAGAACGATTCCAAGAACATAGGCGCCGCAGACGGCAACAAGGACGATCTGTCCGACAATGGAGCTTGTCATGTCGTGGAGCACCCGGTTGTTGAACATGGTGAGCAGCGCGAGCAGCGTGATGCCCATGCCGGCGACCATGTAGCCGGTGTAGCTCGATTCGGCGACGATTGTGCGGACCTCGCGGCTGGTTTCCTTGCGCGTCTCCAATGTGAACGACAGGTCGCGCAGAGCGCTGATGAGTGAACCGCCCGAACGGTGGGAAATGACCAGGGTGGATACGAGTACGCCCAGGTCACGGCCTGGAACCCGATCACGCAGCCGTTCGAAGGCGACGTCCAGCGGTGTGCCCATGTCGAGTTCGCGTGACAGGATGCGGATTTCACGCCCGGCGGGGTCGGGCAGTTCGCTGCCGGCAATGTGGAGGGCCGTGTGAATCGATAGCCCGGCGCCGGTTGTCGACGCCAGAATTCGAGCGAACTCGGGCAGCTGCGCGACGATCTTTTCGTATTGCCGGCGATGGAGAATCGTCAGCACGTAGATCGAGCAGGCGAAGACTCCGGCACCCAGAAGAAGAGCCCAGTGCACGGCCATGATCTTGTCAAGCACGTAGGCCACAAGGAGCGATATGACCGTCATTCCAAGGATGAATTCGCTGACGCGAATGCGCCGCACATCGGCTTCTTTCATGAGCTGCTGAAGCTTGCGCACGGGCGCTGCTCGCAGCAGCAGGCGATCGAGTGGATTGAAGACGGCAGCACGGAATCCGGCGTGGCGGATGAGGGAGCGTTCGCGTTGGATGATCGCCTGTTGGTCCAGGGTGCCCATCGCAAAGGCAGCGAGGCCGATCGCGCCGAGAACGATGACCACCCCGGCGATGAGCACAAGAACTGCTGCGCTCATGGCCGTGCCCCCGGCGTTCTGCTGGGACGTGCTGTTCCGCGAGCCTCCAAGATTTCGACGGGAAGCGATTCGCCGGCAAGCCACATGCGGTGGGAAATGGCTTCGGGCAGCGGGTGGAAGACAAAGCGTCCCGTCACAGTCCGCTGTTCCGTGATGGGGTCTGCTACGAAGTCCATGATCGGAGCCAGTGTGAATTCCTCACGGCTTTGCGATGTCACCGCGGCGATCTCTGAAATGCGGCGCGAACCGTCAACACCGCGGTTGAGCTGGACGATGAGGTCGACAGCGGAGTTGATCTGGTCGCGCAGAGCCGCGTAGGGAATCGACAGTTCGCTCATAGAAGCCAGCGTTTCCAAACGCGATACCGCATCAGCGGCGTTATTGGCGTGGACGGTCACCAGCGAGCCGTCGTGACCGGTGTTCATTGCCTGCAGCATGTCGAGGGTCTCACCGCCGCGAACCTCACCGACGATGATGCGGTCTGGGCGCATACGGAGGCTGTTGCGGACCAGGTCGCGGATGGTGACCTGACCCTTTCCTTCGATGTTGGCCGGGCGCGACTCCAGCCGAACCACGTGGGGCTGCTGGAGCTGAAGCTCCGCCGAGTCTTCAATCGTGACGATGCGGTCAGCATCGGAGATCAGACCCGAGAGCGCGTTGAGCATTGTCGTCTTGCCCGTACCCGTACCGCCGGAGACCACAATGTTGAAGCGTGCGCGCACGCAGGCTGTGAGAAAGTCGCGGGCGACCGGGTCGAGCGATCCCTTGCGAATGAGATCATCAAGGGTGAACGGGGTGGGGAAGCGGCGAATCGTCATAGTGGGCCCGTCAAGTGCCAGCGGCGGCACGATGACGTTGACTCGCTCACCGGTCGGCAGGCGTGCGTCGACCATGGGGGAGGACTCGTCAACGCGGCGGTTGACGGCTGCGACGATCCTGTCGATGGTCTGCATGAGCTGCGCGTCGTTCGAAAAGCCCATGTCGAGCTTCTGAATGCGGCCTCGCCGTTCAACGTAGACGTCGTTAGGTCCGTTGACCATGATTTCGGTGACGGAAGGGTCAGCCAGAAGAGGTTCCAGAACGCCCAGGCCAAGCGCTTCGTCGACGACGCGGCGGATGAGTGACTGCCGGGCGGAGGCCGACATAACCGGGCCGGACTGCGAGATGAGGTGGCTGAGTACACGCTCGAGTCGGATACGACGCTGTGTGGCGTCGTATTTGCTCAGTTCGTCGAGGTCGACTTCTTCCAGCAGCATCTGCCGGTATGAGCGGATGGCCTGCTGTTCTGCGCTGAGCTGACCGGAGTTGGCGAATTCGAGTTCACCGCTGTGTTTGTTGCGCACACGGTTGAGAAGCGACATCAGAGGGGCTCCGTCCGTACGAAGTGTGCAGTCCGGGTGACCGTCATCGGGGGAACCACATCGGACACCCACGACATTCCGAGGTACGGCATGTCGATCTGCACTGTGCAGTTGATTTCCTTATAGCCGCCGCAGGTCGCGCGGGTTCCGCTCCGAAGGGATTCGCTGACTGCGGCGTAGGCGGCCGGCGTTCCGGTGCCTACTGCGATCGCTTCGGCCCGAGCGCCGTTGCGGGCTGCGTGATTGGCCTGAGACAGTGCATGCATTGCGAGCATGATCTGAATGCCGATGAGCCCGGCCACCAGCAGCAGGGATGCGCTGCCGAGGAACTCAATGCTGACGACGCCGCGCTCGCCGTTGGCCGAAGAGCGCAGCCGCTGTTTGATTCCGCGAAGACCGATCACGACGGCTCCTTCACGATTCCAGCGCTGGCAGGAATTTCCAGTGCAAAGTCAACAGATTTGGGCACGAGGGTCGGGGTGGCCATGCGGACGGTGACGCGGCCACCTGAGGTGCTGACGGTCATGTCGTCAGCCCAGCCGTCGGGAGTTGCGCTGACAGCCGCCGTGGTGGGATTGGCTCCGACTGCGGCGGCGCGCGCACCTTCGTCGGCTGCGTGGGAGGCGAACACGAACGTGAGGCCGACCAGCACCATCTGGAATGCGATTGCGGTGAACAGGCCGAAAAGGCCCGTGATGGCAAGCGCTTCGATGCTGACCGCTCCGCGTTCAGCATCAGACCTGGCTGCCCTGCGATAGCGGCTGCGCGGCCGTGGCCGTTTGAGCTCTGGTTCAGCACTGCTGCTGTTCAGCATTGCCTGCAGGGCTGCAGCTTGTGAGCCGCTGTCGGAGGGAGTGTGCGCGGTCGGTGCTTCTGTGTCCCTGTTTGGTGGTGTGTGGACGGTCGGGGCTTCCGCATCGCGGTTCGGCGGTGTGTGCGGAGTGGGCGTTTCTGCCTGCCTGCTTGGAGCTGAGTGCAGAATCGGAGCTTCTGCATCTCTGCTCGCAGTTGGGTGCAGGGTCGGTGCTTTTGCGTCTCTGCTTGCCAGCGAACGCAGCAGCGGTGCTTCCGAAGCCCTGCTGACCGATGCTGAATGCAGCGTCGCTTTGCCCTGCAGTGAACGCACCTTCGGGGCTTCTGCTTCTCTTCTTGGTGCAGAATGCTGGGCTGAAGTCTCTGCGTCTGTGCTCGGCAGTGAACGCAGCCGCGGGGCTTCCGCACGCTGGAAAGCGCCGGTGGGCTGGCTGCCGACTTCCGGAGGGTGATTCGGTCGAGGCGGAAACTGGTTGTTGTCAGCCTGGGCTTGCGCAGCTTGACCGCTGTTGCGCACGGGTTCTGGAACAGCTTCGTCGGAGTGGCTGGCCTTCTTCTTGTCCGCACGGCCGCCGAAGCGCTGGCGCTGGCGTTTGTCCTGAATGGACGGCGGGGCGATGATTCCCAGCTCGTGAAGTATGCCGTCGATGTCTTGTTTCCATGACGGCGACGTGAGTTCGGGATCGCGTTGGTTGACAGCTGATTCGAGGCCTCTGGTGTCGTCGTGGACGACGGCATTGAGCAGTGGGTAGTTCAGAATCCGCTTTGCGGCACTGGGCCCGAGGCTGCTGTTCTTCGTCACCTTGTTCAGAACAATCCGAACGGTCCCGCCCGTTTGGACGTTCAGCCTGTCCCAGAGCTCTGTCTGTCGGTGAACACCGCGCAGGCTGAGCACGTCGAGGGTCGACACACTGAGGATGGTGTCGGCCATTTCGAGTGCAGTCGCACCGGCTTCTCCGATGACGGACCCGATGTCGATGATGACGAGGTCGGTTCGAGCCGCGAGCATGCTGAGTATCTGACGAGCCGCGAATTCGGTGACGAGCTCGCCTTCTTCACCGCGCTCTGGGCCGAAGAGAATCTGCAGACCGCTCGGGTGCCGGAAGAGAACATCGTCAAGATGGCGGGGAGTCAGCTCTTCGATGACCCCCAAGAGGTCAATGAGCTGTCGGCTGCGGGGAACGTCGAGCAGAATCGACGCATCGGGCTTCTGCAGGTCCAAGTCGACGAAGACGATTCGGTCGTTGGGCCGATGCTCGGCCGCCTGCAGTGCAAGGTGCAGTGCCAGAGTCGTCGTCCCAGTGCCGCCCTTGGCACCGGCGGTAACGAGAATCCGGCCCCCGCGATCCAGGCTGCTGTCAGTATGGGTAGACACGACGTCGCGCAGAACCGTCGACCACCCGACAGCGCTTTCGACAAGACTGGCAATCTCTTCATAGGACAGCGGGAACCGCACCACACCGCGAGCGCCGTTGGACAGCGCCGCCGTGTAGTCCTCGGGCTGGGGATCAGTTACGACAGCCAGAATCGCGCTTGTCGGCTGGCGAACACCGAGTTCGCGAATGAGGTCCCACTGATTCATGGGGGTCGAGTTCTCGTCGATCACCAGGAGATCAATAGAGCCCTCGCGTGGTTGGGCCAGACGATGAAGCAGAGCGTGAGAGGTCGCAAAGATCTGGCCGATTTCGACATCGGCGGCGCTGAGGGCCTCCCGGATCTGCCAGGCTCGCTGTTCATCGGCACTGACGATGAGCGCGGTGGTCATTGTGTGATTCCTCCTGTGTGCTTCCGCACCGGTCACTTGCTGCGCGTCGATCCAAGAGCCGGCGGCAGATCCGGGTCTTCAAACGACTTGTCGCGGGATTTGGTCTTGGACCCCGTCTCGTTGTTGCCCGAACGGAGCAGTCGCATGGACACCGCGAAGCTTTCTCCGTAGGACAGCCGAGCGGCATCCTTGACGGGCACGGCAAAGGTCACAGCAACTTTCTCGGCAACACCTTCGATCGCGGCCTCACCAGCACCCTGGTTGCCCTGGACGTCGATGTCGGGTGCAGCTTTGCCCACCGCTACGACTTCGGCGTTGGAGACGAGAACACCGGCAACGTTGTAGGGGATATCGGCCCTGCGGTAGTCCTGGCCGCCGGGCTCGTCGTCGCGTTCACGGGCAAAGGCGGCGACGACATCGACGACATCGCCGGGCTGGACGCGGCCGTTGATGCCGGCTGCGGCGTCAAAGCTGATGGTGACTTCGCGCTCCCCGTCTTCGAGTGCCGAAACAGGAGTCAGTGAGTCTGTCTGCAGGATCGAGCCCTTTGTGATGTCGGTTCGCGCTTTCTGTCCCGCCAGCTGGTCAAGCGAGGTGACCATGAGCGAGGTCACGTACTTTTCCGGCATCTCGATCTTTTCGACGTCTTCCTCAGGGTTGATCGTCTGGTAGGTGTCGATGTCGGCGGCCGCTTTGTAAACAGTTACGCGGGGCCCGACCTCGGCGTTGACGGATCCGACGTAGGCGACTACGCCGAGGAAAACAGCGATTGCGCCGATGGCGGCGATGACGAGGGTGATGACGCCGCGACGCTGGCGAGGATTCATGCGAACTGTCCTTTGAGGGTGGAGCGCGGGATGGGATGGGCGGCGGTTCCCGGTGCAGAGCAGTAGCTGCAGACATCGCTGAGTGTCGAAAGCTGACACCAGGGGCAGGTGCGCGCTTTCTGCTTCACCGCGGCGATGACCGGTGAGATGTCCGCGGGCACCGCGACGATTTCGACAGCGTCGTGCGGGCCCCACCATTCCGATTGGGCTTCTGTCAGCTGAGGGTGGGCCGCGTACTGTGCCGGTGCCGCGATTCGACAGAATTCGTCGAGAAGTGTTCGGCACGCGCCGGCCTCATCCTGCGGCACCGTCGAATGAAGTGCCATGTTGTGCAGGGCGAAGCCGCCTGCTGCGCTTGAGGGGATTCCCTTGCGGCCGAAGGTTTTTACGCTGCCGTTCAGCTCTGCGATGGCGGTCCGGGAGGGGAGGATCCCCGCGAGATGCTGCCAAATATTGGGGTTGGGGCGTTTGAGGCCGCCCGGTTTGCCCGTGATGACGAAGTTCCGAGCGGCGCGCTCAATTTCCCGGAGCACGGCCACTATGAGGCCCGGATCGTGTGCCGGTGCCAGCTGACGCGCGAAATCTGCCAAGCACGCGCGGCCCAGGGGACCCAGGCCGCTGGAAACTGCGATCAGCTCGGAATCGGCGCGGGCTGCACGCGCCTGGCCGATGAGCAGTTCTCCGCTTCGATCACTGGCGTCGAGGATGAACAGCGGCAGGTTTGCGCCTGCGCGCTTGATTGCGGCAGCAGCGCTTTCAATAGTCCCGTCAAAACTCCAGACGTTTTCAGGAAGCAGGACCCGGTGATCAGTCACGGAACATCTCCCTCTTTTTGAAATGCTGACGTATGTCGAAGTTAAGGACATTAGCTGAAAGCTGTTGAGCGGTGATACGGGACACAGTAGTCACCGAAAAATCACGAACCTGAGTCTAAGGTGCAGTACTCGGCGCTTCAAGACCCAGGGGGCTGGACCCGGTGGGCCGGACCCGCGGGCGCAGAAGCGGGGTTTCACGGGCTGTTAGAAGGAAGTGGACGGTGTTCACTCAGAGTGAGACTTCCCCGGCAAACCCGCTTGGGTGAGCACTTCTGGTCCACTTGCGGCGCCCAGGTCCCGCTTGAGTCCAAATGGGCCTGAAATAGAGCTGGGGGTCCCAGGGGGTTCAGGGCTGTCCATCTGACCTCGCTGAGTGTGAGCAGCGCAGGAACAACTACGGCAGGCGGAGTAAATGATGGTAGCTTTGAGAGTGTCCGAGCCGTTGCGCAAAGGCCTGTTGTTCGGCCTGGAAGCGGGTAAGGAGAGTCTCTGATGCGTTTGAGGATCGCGGCTTCTGTTTGTTTGGCATCACTGCTGGTACTGTCAGGCTGCTCACTCGGGGGTGACTCAGAGGATGGTGCAGACGGGCACAGGGCCGACAGGCCGAAGTCTTCACAGCAGCCAGTTGACGACAGCGGCTATTTCAGCGATCCGCAGCTTGCGGGCATCGCCTCGGTTGACTTCTCAGTCCCGCACGGCGGTGCCGACGGCGATATCATGACGAAGTCGCGCGCCCGTATTCTGTCCCTCGACAAAGACGGGGACACTGTCCGGCTAGTCGGAGCGTGGCTGCGGTCATCCGACGGACCTTCCGCAGGTTCTGAGATTCTGGCGGCCGGGCGGAAGCCCTTTATTCAGTCGCCCTGGATTCGCCTGGTGGATGAAGAAGGCGGCAAGCTCTACGAGCCGCTGCAGGAAGCCGATGTTGAACCGGGATCCTACGATCGCAAAGACGCGTGCCTGTGTTCTCGCACCATGAGCAGAACCCACTTCGAGCCGCGGGAAGACGCAATCGAACTGTTCTGGGTTGATTTTCCCGCCCCCGAGTCCAAAGAGGTTCGCGTGATGATGGGCGAACACGCGTTGCCGACAACAGCCCTTCCGATCAGCTCGGGCACTCCCTTTGCCAACCCGGTCCCTGACAAAGCCGAATTCAAAGAAGCTCCACCTGAGCAGTACGGCAGCGAGGATGCGCAGCGGGCTGTGCTGCCTTTGCAGGAGACCATCAAGAACGTCACGGGATCTCGGCAGACGCACGAAGGTGATCAGCTTCAGCTGTCCGTGACTTCAGATGTTCTGTTTGACTTCGATTCCAGCAAAATCACCGCAGAGGGCGACAAGGTCCTCGGCGAAGCAGCGAAGACGCTGCGCGAAAGTGCCGCGGGCCAGACGGTGACGATTGTCGGGCACACAGATGACCAAGGCGAAGAAGACTACAATCAGAAGCTGTCCGAAGAGCGAGCCGAATCAGTCGAAAAGGCCATCGGGAAGCAGCTTGACGGTGCGGACATCACCTTGAAGACAGAAGGACGGGGCGAAAAGCAGCCGCTGGTTCCGAACAGAACTGCCGAGGGCGATCCGATTGAGGAGAACCGCAAGCAGAACCGCCGGGTGTCCTTTGACTACAAGCCAAGTGACGGAGCCGATGCGAAAATCGATGCCGGGCAGAAGCTTCCCAACGCCCCCAGGATGAAAGAAACCGAAACAGCCGATGGCGCTGAAGCCTCGGCGCTTCTGAAGCAGCCGAACAGGGACCCGGGCACTGACCTGCGCATCGACGTTCGCGGGCTGGAGGCAGACGGCCGGTATGCGCGCCTTGACTACGCCTTCGCGCCGGCAGAGGGCGATCCGAAATCCGCGCCCGCTCTGTTCATCGGGAACAGCATGGTGAACAAATCCCTGCATTTCGGTCTCAACGCCTACGGCTATGGTGGTGCGCCTTCCGGCAGCAATGTGTCTTTGATTGACGAAGACACCGGTGAGCAGTTCCTGCCGGTCACCGGCGGAGATGCCGATTGCCTGTGCACCGAAGGTGTGGCCACAGTGGATCGACTCTTCGCGGAGCCTGCGCCGATGTATTCAATGTTCCCGGCCGAGGTTCTCAACCGTAAGAACCTGACTCTGCGCATTGCCAACAGCGGCACGTGGCCGCTGCCGATCGAAGACATTCTTCGCGGCGAGCAGGAATGAGGCTGTTCGGCAGGCTGCAGCCCGCAGTGATTGCGGCTCTGGCAGTCATCGGAATTGCGAGCGGAGCAATCATCCCTGTTGCCCCGCAGCTTGGCTTCGGTGCGCAGGCCGCGGCGTGTGAAACGCTCGGCTCGTGTCGTACATCTGAAGCTATGACGAACGCGTGTGCTGTTAACACGAACGCCATCGTCAGCGGCCAGACCAGCACGCCGGTCTACTACGAGCAGACCGGCGGCAAGGGTCTGCGGTATTTTGCCGACGGCACTGCGGCGGTCACCGGAGACAGCGGCGACGGCCTGCAGCTGCACCGGTTCTCCACAGCCCGCGGTGCTCTGCGTTGGCTTGTCGGCCGCAATCAGGCTGAACTACAGGCTGCGGACCGCGTGTGGGGCCCAGGTGTGTCAGGCCCGACGCATGCAGTATTCCAAGCCCTCGACAAAGTGGGTCTCGGTTCCCAGACTCAGTCGAGCGACACCTCGGACGTGGCTCGATCAGATGACGGAAACGTTGTGGTCAGCGAAAGGCGCGACGGCGGCTATACCGCTGTGCAGGCTGTCGAATTCCCGCACGCCGCAGGTGCGCGATTGACTGGGCTCGCCCAGTGGGTGGGAATCGATCACCACGTTGTCATCAGCACCGGCTACGGGGAAGACGGCGCTCCGGTCAGCCTGACCCTGTACGGGCCTGCCCGGGAAGGATGGGACCTGCGAGTCCTCACCGGCACCAGCCCCTCGGTGGGCAAGATGAATGCGGAAGGCATTGACGGGCGCAGATTCGCGATGCGCTCGTACACGCTCGATCTGACTGTAGAGAAGAATGTTCGCGCGTTCGAGGCCGCGATGCCGGGCGTGCGCAGCGTTGGCGGGCAGCGTTTCCGTGCGCTTCCGAACCGCGAATACCGTGCGGCTGAGTCAGCACGCAAGGACCGCCCACGCTTCGCCACGGACCTGCTTGCGCGCCAGTTGCGGTCAGAGGCCGTGCTCGTCGAAACCGAATACAACAACCCGGGGGGAGGTCCGCTGACGGTGCAGGACACCCTCGTGCTGGCCACGGGAGTGCCGACGCAGGCCGGTGCCGAAAAGTTCAATCCGCGCCTCAAGAAGGGACAGGCGATGGATTTGAAGCGCCCCGAAGACAGCATCGAGCCCTTTGTGAACTGTGAGCCCGACGACGGGTCTGTCGACGAAGCGAAGTGACGGCATTGCGCCTATTTCCGTCTATTGTCATTTTCGCCGCAGCCTTTCATCTGGTCGGCCTGCTCGCGGCTCTTGCCCTCAGCCTCATGACTGTTCCGACGGTCTCTGCCCTGCTGGGGGCTGGTGCGGCATCGGCACTCGTGCTCATCTGTTCGCTGGTTCTGCACGCGTGCATTGACGGCGCATTCACAGTTGCGATCCGCAGGCTGTCAGCTTCGCGTCTCACGTGCGCGGTCAATCTCTTGGCGGCTCATGTGGTGATCGTGCTCATCGGCACTGGGCTGGCTTATGCAGCCAGTTCGCGCTGGGCGGTCGAGGCTGAACATTCCATCTATGTGCAAGCTGCCTTTATGTTCGGTTGGTCGGTGCTGTCCGTGCTCTGCGGCATGGCTCTTGCAGCTGTGTGGCCTAGGGTCGAGTACAGGCTCGACCGCAGGGCAGCGGGCTTCCATCAGCGCAGGAGGACACGTCGATGACCGAATCTCGTCCCGGGGCCTTCAGCCGCTGGCTCTCGACCCGCCGACTGTTTGCCGATCCAGCGCACTCAACACCCCGCGGTTGGGTGCTGTGTGCGGTCGCAACAGCAGTGCTTTCAGCTGTGATGTGGCTGTGCGTGGGCTCGGGCGACGGCTGGCACCGGCTGGCCGTGGTGCTGTTCGCTCTGGCTGTTCCGCTTTTGATCTGGGTGGATCTTGTGGAGCGTCGACTGCCCGATGTTGTTGTCATTCCCCTTGCGCTGGTGGTGTTCGCTGCCAGCTGCGTCGCTGCGGTCATGGACAGTACGGGCGACCGGATGATTCAGGCGTGTCTCGGGGCAGTTCTGCTGAGCGCCGTTTTCTTCGCAATGTTCGTTTTTGCGCCAGCGTCCTTGGGCTTCGGCGACGTTAAACTTGCGGTGGCCATCGGGCTTCTTGTCGGCTGGTACGGGTGGCGCGTGGTGGTTCTGACCTTGGTTCTCACGCTTGTAATCGGGGTTGTGCACGGTCTGGTGGTCGCGGTGGCCAAACGCAGGTTCAAGAACGTGCATATTGCCTTCGGACCGTCGATGCTTGTTGCAGCACTCCTAGTCTGCGTGCTCGCTGGTGCTTCTATGTGAGCCAGCTGGGCCTCACGGTGGGCCCCTGTGCCGTTCTGCTTGTGGGACTCTTGCTCTATTGTGTCGTCCATGACAGTCCTTTCACCGTTGTCGCGCCGCTCTTCAGACGAGCGGTGCCGTTCTCTGAAGAGCTGGAGCGAGCGCGGCATTGCCTCCGTCGAGTACATGGCGACTGCCCTGATCGCCTCTGCGATCATCTCGGTGCTCGTTGCTGTGCCGGTTTCGTCGCAGCCGACAGTGACCAAGGGATTCCAGGACGGAATCTGCAATATCTTCGGCGGAGAATGCGGCGGTGAAGGCTCCGGCGAGGGCGGTGAATCAGCTCCTGAAGCGCAGAATCCCAATGACGCTGTGCCCGCCTGCACGGTATCCCGTGCATCACAGTCCGGCAGCATTACCGGCAAAGCCGGCGTATGGGAGCTCGGCGGAGGCTGGGCGCTGCAGCACGACGTCAACAGCGAGGGCAAACACACCATGACTTTGACCTCGGCAGTAGAAGGCGGTGCCGGCAAGGGTGTCGACGTCGGCACGGAAATCAAGGGCACGGACGCAGAAGCCGCACTCGAAGCTGAAGCCAAGATCAACATCGGCTTCGAACAGGGCGATACCTGGGAGGTTGACAACGAAGCTGAAGCCGGGGATCTGGAAGAGCAGCTGCGTGACTGGGTCTACTACAACATGGCTGACGACGCGACGTTCGGCTTCGGCGGTCGACTGTTTGCCGGACTGACCAATGGTCCGACGCCGCCGCGGGATCCTGATTCCAAGAGCTACACGGGCGAAATCAGCGGCAATGCCAATGTCAGTGGGAACCTGGGCTTTGATATTGCAGAAGCTCTGGAGACCAAGATCGGCGGCCAGTTCGGCAGCGGGTTCAACGGCCAGTTCGGCGTCGAGACAAACCAGGACGGCAGCTACAGCATTTCGCTGGACACCGGCTACGGACGTGAATTCGGGGCAAACGCTGACGTAAAGGCAGACATACCGAACTCGCTGCCCGGGCTCCCGGACGACCAGACGCCTAAGACAGTCGGGGGCGAAGCTCGCAATGACCTCAAGCGCAAACAGTCCATCACCTATAAGTTCGACGAGAACCACGAACTGGTCGGCCTCAAGGTCCGCCAGGCGAAGACCAGTGGAAACAAGTTCAAAGTGAACGGCAAGAGCGACGAGTCAGGTGGTGCCACAGACTCGCACGAGAACGACAACTTCAGCTTCGGCCTCGGCGGCGACGCAGTCACCGAAGAGTGGTACGACATGGACATGGACTTCTCGCAGATGACCGAAGAGGACAGAAACGCTGCGTTTGACCGCATCACCAAGAACCCTAAGCCCGTCAACCTGGCAGACATGATGAAGAACGGGCCCGGCGAAGGCAAGGGCGAGAACGCCATCTACAACAACAGCCAACTGTCGCGGAACGTCTACGAAGTGGATAAGAAGCTCATCGGCGATTCCTTCGATTTCGGTGTGATCGGCGGAGAGGCCAGCGGCGAGGAAACCGGCTACCGCCTGGTCAAATCCGAGTATGCTGAGGCTATACGGGAAGGCAAGCGCAATGTCCAGGACAACGCGGACTGTCTGAAATAACCGAAAGGACACCCGGCTTGAAACCAGCACTGAAGAAGACCGCTCTGACCTGCGCGGCAGCAGCTCTCACGCTGTCGATGGCCGCCTGCGGCAGTTCAGAATCCCCACAGGGGAAGCAGGAGTCGGGCGGTGCTTCTCAGATCCAGGGACAGAATAAGGGCGGCATGCAGGACGTAATGCTCGGTCAAGTCAGCCTCAAAGTTCCCGAAGGCTGGGTGAAGAGCCCCGAAGAGGACTTTGACGGGGACTGGACCGAAGGCTACGACGATTCCGCTGACAGCCCTACGATCCGCGTCCGCATGGCACCTGAGATCAATGACTCGCCTCACCCGGACGTTGTCGAGGCCGAGCTGGCCACGCGCGCACAGGTCGGGGGTTTCTATGGGTCAGACTGGAAGGGCGGTAAGCGGCAGAAAGCTGAAATCCCCGGGGCCTTCCGAGGTTTCACTGCCGATTTCACCTATGTGTCTGACAGCGATTCGCCAATGCGCGGCCGCTGGATCCTCATGACTGATCCGCAGACCTACAAGGTTGTGACCATCGAAATCGCCGGCCAGGAAAAGACGCTCGACGAGGACCTCCTGAAGGAAATTGCCGATTCGGTTGAACTCAAACCGGGGAAGTGAGCCATGGACATAATCCGCGCGTGGGTCGTCGGCGCAGCTGTTTTTATTGCGATTGACTTCGTCTTGGGCTTGATTCTGCCGTTCGGGTCGCTGATGTTCCTCAACCTTCTCAGCCCCCTCCTAGCCGGTGTCGCCGCGGCTGCTGTGCACCTGTGGTCGGGTGAAGGCGGGTGGATCCGCCACGCTGTCGCCGTTCTTGGTGTGCCCGTTCTCCTGTCGGTCTACTACGCGCTGTTCACGCCGTGGAACCTGTCGACGGGAGTGCTGATGGACATTGCGACCGGTGCTGTGTTCGTGCTCGCTGCGGCACTCGGCGCGCTGCTTGTGCACCTGGTGCAGCGTTTCGTGCTCCGCCCGGCATGAGGCGCCGTTCGCACCGCATGAATCGCCTGTCACGAAGGCAGCACCATGAGCAGTGATCTCATGCAGGTCCTGCTGTCTGCCGGGGGCGGTTTCCTCGCGATTGTGGCGCTGCTTGTGCTCTGCGCAGTCATCGTGTATCGCCTGTCACCCGGCAGAGCGCCGATCGGCTTGCGCTCCGATGCTGTTGACGGCGTGGTTCGCGTAGTTCGTGTGCGGCGGGATACACGCAGATTCCGCACGGTGGGCGATGTCGCTGACAGCCGTTTGAACTCTGTGTGCATTGATGTCGACACTCCGCACGGTGTGCAGCGCTACGAGGATCAGCCCGTCCGTCCCAAGAACCTGCCAGGCCCCATTCGCGGGCAGGTGTACAGCTGGAAGAAGTGGCTGGAGGACAACAACTTCAACATTGACGATGACGAGGCTCGAATGCGAGCAGGGCAGGCAATCGACAACGGCGGCTATGAGTTCGAGCTTGCGAAACCGCTGCCGGTGAAGGTCGTGCCGCCGCGCAAAGCGAACACCCGCATCAAATGGAAGCTTGTGTAAACGGGGCAGAACTTGCCGTCGCGAGCGTAGGGTTGAAGCTGCAAACAGATTGCACGCTACTGAAAGAGGACGCATGTTCAACGCTCTTGCGCGCACCGCTGGCCGTTTGGCCATCGCTCCGCTGTTCGTCGTCAACGGCATCGCTGCCGTCAAGGAGCCGGGACCCCGACCCCAGATGGCAGGGCCGACTCTCGACGTTATGCGGGAGTACATTCCGCTGATCCCTAAGGACGATGAGCTTGCTGTGCGCATCAACGGCGGTATCCAGGCTGCGGCCGGTGTGACGCTGGGTCTGGGGCTTTTGCCGAAGACCTCGGCGGCGCTGCTCGCCGGCTCGCTGATTCCCACAACGGTTGCAGGCCACGCCTTCTGGAAGGAAGAAGACGAAGGCCAGAGGGCCAATCAGAAGACTCAGTTCTACAAGAACGCGGCCATTATCGGCGGCCTGCTCGCGGTCGTGGGATCGAAGAAATAAGACACCGTCCGCCGGGGCCTTCTGCAGGCCGCTGTCTTAAGCGAACTCTGCCCGCTAGGGGAATATAGAGGCAAAATCGCAGTCTTCGGCTCTATATCCCCCTAGACGGCAGAAGTGCTGACCCGGTGCGGGCATAAAAAAGTGGGCCCCGTGGGGATCGAACCCACGACCCACGGATTAAAAGTCCGTTGCTCTACCAACTGAGCTAGAGGCCCGCGCACATGCGCCTCATCAGTTTATCCCGCGGGGCGGTAAGGCTCAAATCACCGGTGGCGGCCCACGCGTGGCCGACCGCAGCTGCTTGTATGTGCCGCGGATTCAGATGTTCTGCTGACAGCCCCGAACTGCCTCTCCTCATCGCCATGACGTGCTTGTTCCACCGGATTGCAGACAGAGCGGTGTTGAACACGTCGACCCCGCAGCGTCGGGCGGCACTGCGAGAAAGCGACAGACGAGCCCACACGGACTCGGGAATGCGGCGCTGCAGAGAACCTCCTGCGAAAGGCGCCAGACCGAACGCCAAGAGGGTTACAGTGCAGGCAAAGACTGCTGTCCCGGCACCAACAGCATGTGCCGCAATCACGAGCCCGAACACCGCTGCAAGCGTCAGAATGAGGGCCGCCAACTCTGCTCACCGCCTCCGACCTGAAATGATCGCGCTTCCGGGCCCGACCAGCTTCCTGAAGGCCGAGCATAGGCCCGTTGTCTGCCCGGAGACAATAAGAATGCGGGGGTGGAAGGAGGACTAGATCCTTCCACCCCCGCGGGAGATGAGCCGTCCAAAGGGAGAACCTACCCAGAAACTCCTCGGTGAACGCCTCAGACTGTGTGGTTCAGACCCTGTGGGCCTGCTAGAAGCCGTCCGCCTGCACCGTCAACAAGCGGAGCAGGCGGGCTGTTTCAGCCGCAGATCATCCGAACCGACCGGAGATGTAGTTCTGCGTTTCTTCCTTGTCCGGGTTGGAGAAGATATCCGATGTTTGGTTGAACTCAATGAGCTTGCCGGGCTTGCCGGTGCCCGCGATGTTGAAGAACGCGGTCTTGTCCGAAACGCGGGCGGCCTGCTGCATGTTGTGGGTGACGATAACGACGGTGAATTCGTCCTTGAGGGTGTTGATGAGGTCCTCAATGGCCAGTGTGGAGATCGGGTCAAGAGCTGAACACGGTTCGTCCATCAGCAGGACTTCCGGTTCGACGGCGATTGCGCGTGCAATGCACAGACGCTGCTGCTGACCACCGGAAAGGCCCGAACCGGGCTTATCCAGACGGTCTTTGACTTCTTCCCACAGGTTCGAGCCGCGCAGCGCACGTTCGGCGAGGTCGTCGGCTTCGGACTTCGAAAGCTTGTTGTTGTTCAGGCGAACTCCGGCGAGCACGTTTTCTTTGATCGACATGGTGGGGAAGGGGTTGGCCTTCTGGAACACCATGCCGACTTCGCGGCGCACGTTGACGGGGTCAACGCCGGGGCCGTAGATGTCTTTGCCGTCCATTTTGACAGAGCCCTGCACGCTGGCGCCGGGGATGACTTCGTGCATGCGGTTCAGCGTGCGCAGCACGGTGGACTTACCGCAGCCCGAAGGCCCGATGAACGCGGTGACGGACTTCGGTTCGATGGTCATGGACACGCCTTCGACAGCGCGGAAGTCGCCGTAGAAGATGTTGAGATCTTCGATGTCGATCTGCTTGGACACGTTTCCTCCAAAAATCTGTTTCGGCTTGTGCCGTTTCCCCGGCAGGCGGGGTGCCGACTGAGCTCACGAGGTGGAAGCCGGCTTTAAGTCTTGTCTGTTGTGCTGGTCGGTCAGCGGCCGGCCTTGGGGGCCAGAACCTTTGCCATGATGCGCGCGCCGAGGTTGAGCACCATCACGATGATGATGAGCACGAGGGCTGCCGCCCATGCGCGGTCAACCGAAGCGATTGCTGCGCTGCCCGGTGCGGTCGGTCGGGTCACGGAGTCGTAGATGAACGTCGGCAGGGTGGACATCCAGCCGGAGAACACGTTCCAGTTGACGCTCGCCGCGAAGCCGGCGGTCACCATGATCGGTGCTGTTTCGCCGATGACGCGGGCAATGGCGATGGTGATGCCGGAGAGGATGCCCGAAATCGCGGTGGGCAGGACGATCTTGACGATTGTCTTCCACTTGGGAACGCCGAGCGCGTAGGAGGCTTCGCGAAGGTCGTGGGGGACCAGGCGAAGGATCTCTTCGGTGTTGCGCACGACGACCGGGATCATGAGCACAGACAGGGCCACGGACGCTGCTATACCCGATTTCGCTGCTGTGAGGCTGTCGGGTGCGACGAGTCCGATGACGGTCGAGAACAGGGAGAAGGCGAACAGACCGGCGACGATCGACGGGATGCCCGTCATGACGTCGACGAAGAACGTGATCGAACGGCCAAGTGCACCGGCCTTTTTGCCGCCTGAGTATTCCACCAGGTAGACGGCGCACATGATGCCGATCGGAATCGAGATCAGTGCCGCAAACAGCGTGATGAGCAGGGTGCCGATGATGGCGTGGTAGAAGCCGCCCAGCAGGTCGCCCTGTCCTGCGGCGAAGTCCTTGTCGTAGACGCCCTTCATGCCTTCCATGGAGCGGGACAGGAGGGTGGAGTTTTCGACAATGACCGGTCCGCCTTTTTCAATCGACATCCACAGAAGCGAGATGAGCGGAATGAGGGCCAGCGCGAAGGACGAGGTCACGAGTGTTGTAGCGGCGCGGTCTACAGCTTTGCGGCGGCCTTCAACCGACCACGACCATCCGACGATCACGGCCAGGTTGATGACGCCGGCGAGAAACGCGGCGAGCGGAATGTTGAAGCCGTGGGCGATGACGAGTGTGAGAACAATCGCCAGAATGATGGAGCCTGCGGCAACGTACAGCGGTGCGCGCTTGGGCAGTCGCTTGGTCACCAGGTGCGATGCACCGCGGGTCTTGTCAGCGGTTCGTGTTTGCGTGTTCATCACTGCCCCTTCACGGTCGTGCGAGCGACGATCCAGCGTGCCGTCATGTTGACCACCAGCGTGATGGCGAACAGGACCAGCCCGATCGAGATGAGTTCAGAGAGTCGCAGACCTGCGGCCTCTGGGAAGTTGTGGGCGATTTCGGCTGCGATCGTCTGGTTGCCCGACAGGAGCAGCGAAACGATCAGCCCACCGGACGACAGGACCATGGCAACGGCCATTGTTTCGCCGAGTGCACGGCCGAGTCCCAGCATGACGGCGGATACGATGCCGGATACGCCGAAGGGCAGAACTGCCATGCGGATCATTTCCCAACGGGTTGCGCCCAGGGCCAGTGCGGCTTCTTCCTGCAGACGCGGGGTCTGGAGGAACACTTCGCGGACCAGCGAGGTGATGATCGGAAGAATCATGATCGACAGAACGAAGCTTGCGGTCAGAAGCGTACGGCCCGTCTGGGAAATTGCGCCGTCGGCGTCGGGGGCGAAGATCGGAATCCATCCGAGGTACTTGGCAAGCCAGGTGTAGAGGCCTACGAGGTTGCCCGACAGTGCCAGGCCCCACAGGCCGTAGACGACGGAGGGAATGGCCGCCAGCAGGTCAATCGTGTAGCCGAGGAACGGTGCGAGTTTGCGCGGGGCCATGTGCGTGGTGAACAGCGCAATGCCGATTGCGAAGGGGGTTGCGAGGATCAGCGAGATGACGGCTGAGATGAGTGTGCCGATGATGAGCGGGAAGACGTAGGGCAAAAAGCCGCGCCCGCCGCTGATCTGCGAGGGGTCGTCGAACGATGCTTTGATGGTGTCCGTTGACTGAAGAAGCAGGAAGAACGCAACTCCGGCGAGAATCGCAAGGATCAAGACGCCAGCGCTGAGCGCTGCGGCCGAGAAGATGCGGTCGCCGGGGCGCACAACCGTGCGGGATTTCTTCGATTCCGGAGCAGAGGCTTGTGTGTCTGCTGCAGTAGACAAGAGAGCTCCTGTGGTGTGGGTAGGTAATTCAAGGGACTGTGCGGCTGTTCGGAGTCCGTCCCGAACAGCCGCACAGCCCTGATGCTCAGTCTGAGAAAGCCTCAGACCGGCGTGAGATCACTTCTTGACTTCGATCTTTTCGATGACTTCGGTGACCTTGTCGCGCATGTCAGCCGAGATCGGTGCCGAACCTGCGCTCTCGGCTGCCGACTTCTGGCCTTCTTCGCTGACGACGAAGCTTTCCCACGCCTTGACGAGGTCGACCTTCTCCTGGCTGTCGTAGCTCGAGCACACGATGTGGTACGACACGAGGACGATCGGGTAGGCGCCGGCCTCTTCGGTGTCGCGTTCGAGTTCAACGGCGATGTCGCCTTCGCCGCGGCCTTCGGCGACGGGGGATGCGTCAACAACCTTGGCTGCTGCTTCGGGGGTGTATTCCACGAAGTCGTCGCCGACCTTGATCTTGGCGGTGCCCAGGTCGTCGGAGACAGCGGAAGCGTCTGCGTAGCCGATTGCGCCGTCGGTTTCAGTCACGAGCGAGACAACGCCGTCGGTGCCCTGTGCGGCTTCGCCACCGGCTTCCTTCGGGAACTCTTCGGCTGCTTCGTCCTTCCAGTCATCGCCGGCTGCCTTGTTGAGGTAGTCGGTGAAGTTCTTGGTGGTGCCCGATTCGTCGGAGCGGTGGACGGCCGTGATCTTGGTGTCAGGCAGGTCTGCGTCCGGGTTGAGGTCGGCGATGGCCTTGTCGTTCCACTTGGTGATCTTGCCTGCGAAGATCTTCGCAGCGGTGGAAGCGTCGAGGTTGAGTTCGTCAACGCCTTCGAGGTTGTAGGCAATGGCGATCGGCGAAATGTAGACGGGGAATTCGAAGGCTCCGCCGTCACCGCAGACCTTTTCGGCCTGCTTGATTTCTTCGTCGTCCATGAAGGCGTCCGAACCGGCGAAGTCAGCCTTGCCGGCCAGGAACTGCTTGCGGCCTGCGCCGGAGCCGTCGGGCGAGTAGTTGACGGTTGCGCCGGAGTTCTGTCCGGTGAAGTCAGTGGTCCAAGACTGGATGGCAGCCTTCTGCGAGGATGCTCCGATGCCGACGAGTTCGCCGGAGACCTGTTCTCCGCCTTCGTTGCTGTTCTGGGATTCTCCAGTGGCGGAGCCTCCGCCGCAGGCGGACAGGGTGATGGCAGCTGCGGCGAATGCGGCTGCGGCAGGTGCGAGGCGTGTGAGCTTCACAAGAGTGCCTTTCTTTCGAGGTCACAGGGTAGGTTTTCCCTCAGTGCTCTTCAAAAGTTAGGCACCTCGTGTAACGTCCAGGAACTTTTAAGGTTAACGGAAGGTGAACCTCTGTGCGGGCGCGGTGTTCCCCGCCACATAAGGGCTTTCAAGCGACTATTGTGCCCGTCTGCATCTGCTGTTTGGTCGGTTCGAGCCGGTCGGTCGGACAGTCGTTCTCAGGAGTCGATCGGGCGGAAGCGCTCGAAGTCGACAATCTTCGGAATGGATCCCGGCCGCACGTAGGCCACGAGGATTTCGCCCGGGCTGAGATACGGGTCTTTCTGTGGAAGCTTCTCGGCCAGGCCGGGGACGCAGTATTCGGCAACGACTTCCAGGAAGGTCGGCAGCACCGGCCTGTGTGAGCAGACAGCCGTCGTCTGGCCGCGCGCAAACACTTTCTTGAGCACCTTGACGGTCTTCTCGGGCTTGTGGGTGTTGGCTTTTTCCGACAGCCAGCGGTTGGTTGCGATCTTCAGTCCGCGCCCGGCGGAAAACGGCTTGAGAGATGCGGTGCACCGCTTCCACGGACTGGACAGCAGGCGGGGGATGTTCCAAGCGCCCAGAAGTCCCGTCAGCGCCATCGACTGACGGGTGCCGATGGCCAGCAGCGGCCGCAGCGCCTCGGTTTCGTGCCATTTGGAGCGGGGAAATGCCTTTGCGTGGCGGACGATGATGAACTGCCAGGCTCGCAGCGAACCGGTCGAGTAGGCGAGTTTGAGCTTTTCGAGCTGTTCGCGGTCCGCGTGTCGGGAGACTTTTTTGATGGCCTGGTCTATGGGCAGCCAGCGGCCCTCGTCGACTTCTTTGGGGTTGGCGGCCATCGGCATTTGGGTGGTCGTGATTTCAGCGGACCAGTACTTGACGTGCTTGGTGAGCTTTTTGCCCACCGTGTAGCGGGCGTCTGGCAGCGGCAGGCCCAAATGGACGATGTAGCCTGTCTCTTCTCGGACTTCCCTCACCGCGGCTTCGGGCAGTGTTTCGCCCTTGTCGACTTTCCCCTTGGGGAAGGACCAGTCTTTGTGCTTGGGCCGGTGAATGAGCAGGACTTCCAGCTGGCCGGTGAAGTCGCGCCACAGAACCGCGCCTGCGGCAAAAACATCGGCGCTGATCCTGGCGGATTCGCCCGCGTTGGCTACCGGAGTGGGACTCACGGGCGCTCTCCTGGACGACGGCGGTAGTCGGCGATGGTCAGTTCCTGGTAGTTGGAGAGCTTCTCACCGTCGGGTGAGCGGTCGATGTGCCTCCACACTCCCGCAGGCCCCAGGACGAAGCACTCCGTTGCCGGGTCGAAAGCCCGGACGAACAGGGCGTCGATCTTTTTGATGTGCTCGGGGGACTTGAGCTCGACGAGCGCTTCGACGCGCCGGTCGAGGTTGCGGTGCATGAGGTCAGCCGAGCCGATCCACATTTCGGTGTTCCCCTCGTTGAGGAACGAGAATACCCTGGAGTGCTCAAGGTAGCGGCCGAGGACGGAGCGCACCTCGATGTTTTCACTCAGCCCTTTGATTCCGGGTCGGATAGCGCAGATGCCGCGCACGAACATCTGGCATTGAACACCGGCCCGGCTGGCCAGGTAGAGGGCGTCGATGATTGCTTCGTCGACGATCGAATTGACCTTGATGCGGATCCGGGCGGGTTTGCCCGCACGGGCGTTTTCGGTTTCGCGGTTGATCAGGTGCAGAAGGCTGGTGCGCACGGACTGCGGGGCGACCACGAGCCGCTGGTAGTCCGAGCGGGGCGAATAGCCGGAGAGCTTGTTGAACAGCTTCGAGAGGTCTTCGCCCAGAGCCGGATCGCGTGAAAGCAGGCCGAAGTCTTCGTAGCCGCGAGCGGTTTTGGGGTGGTAGTTTCCTGTGCCCACGTGTGAGTAGCGCACCAGGCCGTCGGATTCCTGCCGCACCACCAGGCACAGTTTGGCGTGGGTCTTCAGCCCCACGAGTCCGTAGACCACGTGCACTCCGGCGCGTTCGAGTTTGCGCGCCCAGGAGATATTGGCCTCTTCGTCGAAGCGGGCCTTGATCTCAACGACTGCCAGAACCTGTTTGCCCGCGTGGGCGGCTTCTATGAGTGCGTCGACGATCGGGGAGTCTCCCGATGTGCGGTACAGGGTCTGCTTGATCGCCAGCACGTGAGGGTCGGCGGCTGCCTGTTCGATGAAGGCCTGCACGGATGTGGAAAACGAATCGTAGGGGTGGTGCAGGAGGATTTCGCGTTCGGCGGTCGCTTCGAAAACGTCGACCTGGTCGGCGGTTTCCGTGGGTGCGAGGTCGCGGTTCATGCGCGGGACTGCCCGGGGGAAGTGCAGGTCATCGCGGGGGATATCGGCAATGACCGACAGTCCCGTGAGGTCGAGTGGGCCGTCGAGCTCGATGATTTCGGAATCGGCGAGGTCGAGTTCGTCCTGCAGCAGGGCGCGCACGCGCGGATGGATGTCGTGGGTGACTTCCAGGCGGACCGGAGGGCCGAAGCGGCGGCGGCTGAGTTCTTTTTCCAGGGCCTTCAGGAGGTTTTCGGCTTCGTCCTCTTCGACCTCCATGTCTTCGTTGCGGGTGACGCGGAAAAGCGAATAGCCGATGACCTCCATGCCTTCGAAAAGCGTGTCGAGTTTTGTGGCGATAAGGTCTTCGATCGCGACGAAGCGGGCGGGGTGTGCCTGAGAGACCAGCCGGTTGCCGTCGGGGGATTCCGACACGTTGATGAACCGGGGAAGCAGGCCGGGAACCTTGAGACGGGCAAAGCTCTCTGATCCCGTGGCGGGGTTGCGCAGCAGAATGCCGAGGTTGAGCGACAGCCCCGAAATATAGGGGAATGGGTGAGCTGGGTCGACTGCCAGGGGAGTGAGGACGGGGAAGACCCGCTTGCGGTAGAAGCGGTCAATGTGCTTGCGTTCGCGCGCACTGAGTTCGTCCATGGACACAAAGTGAATGCCCTGGCCGGCCAGTTTGGGTTTGATGTCGTCGAGAAAAAGTCGCGTGTGGCGTTTGGCCAATGCCCGTGAGTGCTTGTTGACGGAGCGCATAACAGCCCGCGGCTGGGCGCCGGTGACAGACGGCACGGCCAGGCCGGTGGCAATGCGGCGTTTGAGGCCGGCCACGCGGACCATGAAGAACTCATCGAGGTTGGACGCAAATATCGACAGGAAGTTCACCCGCTCCAGAAGCGGGGTTTCAGCGTCGTCTGCCATGCTCAGCACGCGCTCGTTGAACGCCAGCCAGGACAGTTCGCGGTCGAGGTAGCGATCGCGCGGCTCAGGGAGGTCGTGCTTCTTCCCGCTGGCGGCGACGTCGTACATCAGCCTTCTCCCTGCGTCTTGTCGGAAGAGTCCTCAGCGGACGGCGGGGCGTAGCTGATGTGCTCAATGCGGTGTGTGAAGCCCAAACGGTCGTACAGGCCGAGGGCCTTGTCGTTGTCGTCTTCTACGTACAGTTCGAGCATTCGCGCGCCGCGTCGGTCGATCATGTCGCGCATACCGGCGACCATGAGCGCATTTCCAATGCCCTTCGCGTGCACCTCCGGGTCAACCGCAATGACGTAGACCTCGCCCACAATCAGGCCCGAGGCGTGATTGTGGTGCATTTTGGTGTCGTGGAAGCCGATGACGCGGCCGTCCTGTTCGGCGATGATGACATCCCGCGGGTCGAAATCGGCGCTGCGGGTGCGCTTGCGGATGTCGTCAAGGGTCTGGTCGGCCTGCTCCGGGTGCCAGGAGAACGCGGCATTGTTGATGTCCCGCCACGGCTGTTCGTCAGCGGTTTCAAAAGTGCGCAGCGAAACACCCGGCGGCAGATCCAGCGGCGGCAGTTCGAGATCTTCAGTGCGCGGGGTCTGCAGCTGCAGAAGGGTGCGCTGCGGCGTGTAACCGTATTCGGCGGCAAGTGCTGCGGCCGCCGGGTGGTTTCCGTGCGACCACGCCCACGTGGTGTGCGGACTGCCCTCAGCCCGCAGGCGCTCCAGCAGCTCAGTCCACAGCCTCTTGCCCAGCCCCCGGCCCCGGAAGTCGGGGTGGATGGTGAACTCGACGGCACCTCGGGAACCCAGCCCCGTGGCAATGCCGAAGCCGACGACGGTCGAACCGTCAGCCAGCGCGACGGCGGTCGTGTCGGTGGCATCGGCCGCATCGAGAACGCCGTCTGACAGCGGGGGAACACCGTCTGCCCGCTGCGCTTGCGCGAGGAGCTCGCGGACGCTTCCGTCGACGCGGGCGGGAGAGTGAATATCCCAAGACACAGCAGCAGCCACCTTTCGCGGCGATCGGGTTTCCGTCTTCGCGGCACACAGTATATCGGCGCGGACGCCTGCAGACGCGCCGCGGTCACACCGCCATTAGGCAGACGCAACCCCCTCTGAGACGATAGGGCCGTGTACAGATGGTTTCGCGCCCTCGTGGCCTTGTTCGGAGCGCTCGCTTTGGGGGCAACATCCCTCCTGGGAAGCTACCCGCTGGCCGGCGAGGCCGTTGCCGTCATCCCCGTGGCCCTGGCAACAGCCGCGCTCGTGGGCGTCCTCGCCTTCGGCTGGCCGCGCCTGACGGACTCCCCACAGCGCTGGTTGACGTCGATCATGCTGTTCGTGTTCGGCATAGCGGGCATGGGCACCACGTGGATGAGCATCTACCCGCCGCACCTGGAATGGCTGCCGCTGCTGACCGGTTTGGCGCTGCTGTGGGCGTTTGTGCAGAACCTGGCTCGCGGCATTGAAGCCTCAAACGCAGTGGCCAATGTCTCAGCGCAGGTGGCCGGAGTCGTCGTGACCCTTGCCGCGTGCTCCTGGGCGGCCAGTTTCCGACTGCCCGGTGACAAATCGGCAATCATCATCGGGCTGGCCGCCATCTTCTTGGCCCAGTGCGCCTCGATCCTGCCGTTTCCCGCCCGCTTCACCTCGCCGTTGGCGATCATCGCCGGACTGGTCGGAGCGCTCATCGGCTACTCCGCCTGGTGGTATCCCA
The DNA here is from genome assembly GCF_902500275.1 of Brevibacterium sp. Marseille-P9724. Taxonomy (NCBI): domain Bacteria; kingdom Bacillati; phylum Actinomycetota; class Actinomycetes; order Micrococcales; family Brevibacteriaceae; genus Brevibacterium; species Brevibacterium sp. Marseille-P9724. Next base: position 170,098 of record NZ_LR722993.1, read on the forward strand.
CCCAGACCCTCGCCTCGGCGGCCATCATGGGCGTCCTTCTGGGCGGTCTTGTCGCGGCCGTCGACCGCGCGCTCGCCCCGATTGCCGCAGGTCGCTTCCACGCGCGCAGCCCCCGCCGCAGCCCCAATCGAAGCAAAGTCCGCGAAGTCGGCGTCAACCTCACCCTGGGCGGAACGCCGATCGCACTCGGCGGGGTGGTCGTGTACATCTTCGACCAGATTCCGCTGCTCTTCCCCATGATCTGACCGGGGCAGGGCCGGGCCTTCTGAGAAGCGGCGGGCGCGTCTTCTGTCCTCAGCCGTCCTGGGTACACTGAAGTCATGGATAACTTAGTGGTTCTCGAAACCTTCTTCACCGTTCTCGTTGCCCTCGCGGGCCTCGCCACCTTCGGCATAGCAGCCAAGGTCATCACCAACCTGTTCAAGAGCCGCCGCTGATGGTCACCGAAATCCCTACGGACCTCGCTCCTGAGCTCGTGCCGCTGGCATGGGTCATCGGGTCCTGGGAGGGTGTGGGAGTCGTCGGCTACGCTGACGCTCCCGACACCCAGTTCGGCCAGCGCATCGACTTCGTCGCACCTGTCGGCGCTCCGTTCCTGCACTACACGGCGCAGGCGTACACGCTTGACGCTGACGGCAAGATCGACAAAACGCTGACCATGGAAACCGGCATCTGGCAGCTGGTGCGCAAGCGCGAAGCCCACGATGCGGGCCCCGGACTCATGGTGCCCACCGCGCAGAGCCCGTACACCACGGCCGAATCCGTAGAAAAGCTGCGCGGAGACGACGACGCCTTCGAACTCGAAGTCTCGATCGTGCAGCCGCACGGAATCATGGAGCTCTACACCGGCCGCGTCAAAGGCCCGCGCATCGACCTGGCGACCGACCTCGTTGCCCGCACCACCACATCGAAGGAATACAAGTCTTCCACCCGCATGTACGGGCTGGTCGAAGGTGATCTTCTGTGGGCGTGGGACATGGCCGCACTCGGCAACCCGCTGGGCAGCCACGCTTCGGCGCGGCTGAAGAAGGTCGCCTGACCGGTCAGTCCATGACGATCGAACCCACCGCTGCGTACCCCGTGCGCAGGGCAGAAGATCCGATCCGCGAAGAGCGCAGGCAGTGCCGACGGCGGCGCTTGGCCGCATTTGCTTCGGTGTTCACAGTGCTTGCGATCATTGCCGGATTCCTCGTGGCAATCGGGGCAATGGCCACTGTGCGCTATCAGAATCTGCGCACCCACGCGGACAGTGCGATCGAAGCGGCCCAACAGTTCGCCGAAGACCTGCGCGAGGACCCGCAGAACGCCGATTCCTCGCGGCAGAAGGCCTCAGAGGAACTGCACGCGGCACGGGAGGAAATCGACATGTTCCCCATGCCGGTTCTGCGCAAGGCCACCGACGTCGAAAAGAACGTCAGCATCGTCGCCACAATTCTCGACCAGTTCATCATCGTCGTAGACGAGGCCGCACCCACCGCAGTCACGCTCGCTCAGTCAACCTCAGTTTTCAAAGGCGAGGACGGCCAGTCGCTGACTGAGCGGCTCGGCGCGCTGAAGGACTTCGGTCCGGCCGCAGCCGAAACGCCGGAGGCCATGCGGAAGCTCAAAAGCGCGCGGGATACGCTCAATGCCGTCGACGACTCCGGTGCGTGGAGCCCGGTGCGCTCGTCACTGCACGAGTCGCAGAAAGTGCTGGGCGACGCCTACGACACTTTCGATTCCGCTGTGTCGTTTACCACCTCCTAGCAGCTCTGTTCGCCGTGCGGTTGACGGCAGAACAGACCACCTCGCAAGATTTCTCGTCGAATATTCCCTCGTCGAACAGTCAGGAGATCCGTGAACTCGCTTCGCTACCCCCGCTCTGCCGCCGTCTACGGCATCGACGAACGCGCAGACGAAGTCCAGCACTTCGGCATGCCGCTCAAAGAGCAGCGCGACCTCGCAGCAGGCCGTGCCGTTGCCGACCTCTCCAGCTTCCGCGTCTACACGCTCACCGGCGAAGACCGCCTGCGCTGGCTGCACTCCCTGACAACACAGTCGCTGGAGAACCTTCCGGCGGGTGCGAACACCGAAACGCTCATCCTGTCGGCCACGGGGCACATCGAACACTGGGTGCGGATCATCGCAGAAGAGGACAGCCTGTGGCTGATCTTCGAAACCGGCGGCGAAGAAGCCGTGGAGTGGCTGGACTCGATGCGCTTCATGATGCGCGCAGAAATCACCGACCGGTCCGCAGAGTTCCAATGCGTCGGCACCGTCGGGCCCGCCCCGGAAGGACTGCCCTCCCAAGCCGAGTGGGACGATCCCTGGCCGGCAGTGGGAGCCGGCTCCGCCTCGTATGCCGCTGTCGACCTCGGTTCGGACCAGGCCTCGCCGGACCACCCGGGCCACACGCACGACCTGCGCATTCAGCTCTGCCCGCGCGATCAGCTGCAGCAATGGCAGCCGAACGGCGTTGCCGGCCGCGACGCGTGGGAAGCACTGCGGATTGAGAACTGGCGTCCCTCACCACAGGACGTCGACGGCAAAACGCTCGTGGGCGAACTCGACGTGCTGCGCACCGCCGTGCACCTGGCCAAAGGCTGCTATCGCGGCCAGGAGGCCGTGGCCCGCGTGCACAACCTGGGCCAGGTGCCGCGCCGCCTGGTGTTCCTGCACATCGACGGTTCGACTCACACCATTCCGCGGCCCGGAGCGGAAGTGTATGCCGAAGTTCGAGGCGCCGAGAGGGTGATCGGGCACCTGACCTCAACTGCGATCCACTACGAGTACGGGCCCGTGGCACTCGCGCTGATCCGTCGCGGCACCAGCGTCGACGCCCAGCTGTTGGCTGCCGGTGACGAAGACGAAAAGCTGCCTACCATCGTCGAAGAAATCGTTGCCCACAAACGTGAAAACCGTGCCGGTGTGCCGCACATCAACCGCGAAGCTGATCTGCGGCGGCTTGGCAGGTGAGCCGGTCAGCACAGACTGTTCTGAGAGTTCTACACTGACCTCATGACTACGTTGGAGCAGGGCGGGCAGAGCCTGCCGCAGGAACGCAAACTTGTAACCGAAATCCCCGGGCCGAAGTCCCGTGAGCTCGAAGAGCGCCGCAAAGCGGCCGTGTGCGCCGGTGTGGGCAGTTCGCTGCCGGCATACATCGTCGCCGGCGGTGGGGGAATCCTCAAAGACATCGACGGCAACCAGATCATCGACATGGGCGCGGGCATCGCGGTCACGAACGTCGGAAACTCGAATCCGCGCGTGGTGAGCCGTGCGAAGGAAGCACTTGAGGCGTTCACCCACACGTGCTTCATGGTCAACCCCTACGAGGCGTACGTCGAAGTTGCCGAAGCACTCAACCGACTGACTCCCGGCGACCACGAAAAGCGCACACTGCTGCTGAACTCGGGTGCTGAAGCAGTGGAAAACGCCGTCAAGATCGCCCGCAGCTACACCAAGCGCAACGCGGTTGTCGTCTTCGACCACGCCTACCACGGCCGCACCAACCTCACCATGGCCATGACCGCAAAGGCCATGCCGTACAAGAAGGGCTTCGGCCCGTTTGCCGGCGAGGTCTACCGCGCACCCATGTCCTACCCCTTCCGCGACAACGCCGCATATGGCACCAAGCTGTCCGGTGAAGAGGCTGCACAGCGCGTCACCACCATGATCGATAAGCAGATCGGCGCTGAAGACGTCGCCGCCATCGTCATCGAGCCCATTCAGGGTGAGGGCGGCTTCATCGTCCCCGCCGAAGGCTTCCTGCCGGCACTGCAGGAGTACGCCCAGAAGAACGGGATCGTCTTTGTAGTCGACGAAGTCCAGGCCGGCTTTGCCCGCACCGGCAAGATGTTCGCCTCCGAATGGGAGGGCATCACACCTGACCTCGTCACCACCGCAAAGGGCATTGCGGGCGGCCTGCCGCTGTCTGCAGTGACCGGGCGCGCCGACATCATGGACTCCGTTCACGGCGGCGGCCTGGGCGGCACCTACTCCGGCAACCCGGCTGCCGTTGCCGGTGCTCTCGGCGCCATCGAAGCCTACGAACAGGACGGTCTCGTTGAGCGTGCTGTTGAGATCGGCGAAAAGATGGTTGACCGCTGCACCAAGCTGCAGTCGCGCTTCGCTGAAATCGGCGACATCCGCGGCCGCGGTGCCATGCAGGCCATCGAACTCGTTGTCGAAGGCACCACCGAACCGCATCCCACACTCGCCGGTGATGTCGTGAAGTACTGTGCTGAACAGGGTGTTCTTGTTCTGTCCACCGGTACGTTCGGCAATGTGCTGCGCTTCCTGCCGCCGCTGACCATTTCCGACGAACTGCTTGACGACGCTTTCGACGTCATGGAAGAGGCTTTCGCCAAGGCCCTCGACAAGTGATCTGAGCTGCGTGGTGCGGGCTTGCCCTCACCGCGCGGGTCTGAGCCTTGAAAGCGCTTCCGGCCGCTGTAATCACGCAGCGGCCGGAAGCGCTTTGTGCTGTCCTAGTCGGTCTTGGACCGGGCGAAGAACGCTGCGATGATAGCCCCGGACACGTTGTGCCACACACTGAAAACAGCGGCGGGAAGTGCGGCGAGCGGCGAAAAGTAGGCGGCGGCAAGGGACGCTGCTAGGCCGGAGTTCTGCATGCCGACCTCAATGGACAGTGCGCGGCGCTGTGCCGGCGAAAGACCTGTGAGCCGCGCGGCGCAGTAGCCCAATCCCAGGCCGATGGCGTTGTGCAGGATGACGGCCAGCAGAACAATGAGCCCGGCCGAGGCCAAGCTGTCCTTCGACCCTGCGACGACCACAGCGACGATCAGTGTGATCGTGATGGTCGAAAGCCACGGCAGTGCGGGTGCGACAGCCTCCACGGCGCGTGCAGCAAACAGCCGCACGATGACCCCCAGAATGACCGGCACGAACACGGTTTTGACGATCGAGAGCATCATCGCCGCGGCCGACACTTCGAGGTAGGAGCCGGCCAGCCACAGTGTCAGGATCGGTGTGAGCAGGGGAGCCAGCAGCGTCGACACTGTCGTCACCGTCACTGACAGCGCGACATCGCCGCGTGACAGGTAGGTGACGACGTTTGAGGCTGTGCCGCCGGGCGCACAGCCCACGAGGATGACGCCGACGGCCAGCATGGGGTCCAGGCCCAGCAGACGAACGATCGCGACACCGGCCAGCGGCATGATGGTGAACTGCAGCGCAACGCCGATGAGCACAGCCCAGGGGCGCTTGGCGATGCGGGCGAAGTCCGGCATCGTAAGTGTCAGGCCCATGAGGAACATGACCACGCCCAGTGCCCACGGGATTGCGGGGCTCATGGCCACGAGCGTGTCAGATGCCGCGATGCCCAGCAGGCCGCCGAGCACCACCAGCACCGGGAATGCCGTCACGGCAAGCCGCGCGCTGCGGGTCTGCTGGTCGCCTGCCGCTCTGCTTGTGCGTATCGCTGACGAGGTGCCTGCCCCGCTGTCGCTGCTGTCGTTGGGTGAGTTCGTGTTCCCGGGTGCCATAGCGGGTAATCTACGCGCCAGAACGCGTTCAGCCCAGCGAAATCTCACATGGCAAGAGCGCAGCGATCTAACTGCGCTGGCCGGACATAGTACTCAATAAGGAAAAGGGGCCAGTCGTTTCAGCTGGACCACTCACAGCTGCGAGTGGAGTTTAGCTTGTTTGCGACGTTGCGCGAATGATCTCGGCGAGGTCGCGCGGTCGACTCCACATGGGCCAGTGTCCTGTAGGGAGGTCTACGACATCGAGGCTTTCGAGGTTTGCGACCTCAGCGAACATGGGGTGACCTGCCTTGGCCAACGCCATCACCTGTTCGCCGGAAATTGAACAGCACACCATGGTTGTTGGGACGCTGTGGCGGGCCCCGTTCGTGAGTTCGACGGACTGGCGCAGCACGGGAGCGGGCTCTGGGACAGCCTTTGTTCGGAAGCGCTCGAGTGCTTCGGCGCTCAGCCCTTCGAGGCTGGCTTGCTGACCGAGGTCATCGAACGACGGCAGCGGCAGGTCTTCACTCTCGGTTGGGAAGTCGGCGGCGAAGGCAGTGCTATCGGCCACGGGGCCGGAATCGACCCACACCACCCGTGCAATCAGCTCGGGGTGCCGGTCGAGAACGAGACTGACGGGGAAATTGGCGCCGCTGTGCGCGACGAGGAGCACAGGCTGATCGCCCTGCTCGGCAATCGTGTCCCTGATCGCTGCTGCTTGGTCGTCGACCGTCTTTGCCGCACGCTCTGGGTCGTCCTCGTCGCGGCCCGGCAGCGTCATCGCCACTGTGCGCGTGCCATCGGTCGTGAGGTGCTCAACGACCTCGTCCCAGGCCCATGCTCCCAGCCAGTGGCCAGGAACGAGGACGGCAGGTCTGATGTTGTGTGTTGCTGTCATAGGACAAGGCTCCCAGCCTTGGCGGACAACCGTATGTCACCATTTATGTCATGAATTTGGTGAGGTTCGCGCAGTGAAGAGAGCCGAACGACTACACGCTCTGTCCGAGATGCTGCGTCGCAGCGGGACGCGAGGTGTATCGGCCGAGCGCTTGGCGCGAGAGTTCGAAGTGTCGGTCCGCACCGTCAAGCGCGACCTATACGCGTTGGAGAACAGCGGTGCGCCGATCTGGTCCCGCCCCGGTCCGGGCGGTGGGTACGGACTGGCCAAGAGCGCTTCCCTTCCGCCCGTTACCCTGTCCCCGGAGCAGGCCGTGGCGCTCATGGTGGCGGTGTCCGCCGCGTCAGATGCGCCCTATGCCGATCTGGCGCGCGCCGGGGTCAAGAAGATCATGGACGTCCTCGATCCCAAGACTCGGGCGCAGGCCGACGAGCTTGCCCACCGGGTCTGGGTGGATTCGCTTCCTTCTTCCTCACGCACTATTCAGTCAGCGATAGAGGAAGCGATGGCCGAACAAAGAGTGCTCCGCATTCGCTATACATCGCGGGAGGGCACTACGACTGTTCGTGAGGTTGAACCCGTGCTTTTCGCTTCTGCAGGCGGTCGGTGGTATCTGGTCGGATGGTGCCTCCTGCGCGGTGCGATGCGGTGGTTCTCCGTGTCGCGCATCGAATGCGCTACCGTCACCATGACTGCCTGCAGCGGCCACGCCATTCAGGAAGTCGGGGACCCTCCTGCGAACGCCAGGCCCGTCCATGGCCGCGACGGGTGAGTTCCTCATCAACGTCTCCCGGCAGTCCATCCGAGCCCACCTCGGCCACTCAGCTCCACCTCGACGGCCTTGGGGAATTCCTCCTCGACTAGGGGTGTTCCGGCATTATGACTGAAACACCGTTGAAGCTTTCGATCCTCGACCTTGTGCCCGTTCGCGGCGAACAGACAACCAGTGACGCTCTGCGGGCGTCGAAGTCATTTGTAGAAAAGGCGGATGCCCTGGGCTACACCCGCTACTGGGTGGCCGAACACCACAACATGCCGGCCATTGCGTCAAGCCATCCCGCAGTTGAGCTTATGCACTTAGGGCAGAACACCTCGCGGATTCGCTTGGGCTCTGGCGGTGTCATGCTGCCCAACCACGCGCCGTATTCGGTGGCTGAGCAGTTCTCCCTGCTGGCCGCGGTCTACGGCGACCGGATTGATCTGGGCATTGGGCGTGCTCCCGGCACCGACCCGTTTACGCGCATGGCCATGTGGGGCCACCTGGGGGAGGGCCAGGTGGTCAATCGGGAGGGCCAGCCGATTGATCCCGTGGAGAACTTCCCGCAGCACGTCATGGACATTCTTCGCCTGCTGGGCCCCGAAGGGCTGGACGTGGAGCTGTTCGGCGACCGCAAACACACGCTGAGAGCCACCCCGAAGCTTGATGTCAGTCCTGCAGCCCAGGTGTGGCTTCTGGGGTCCAGTAATTATTCGAGCCAGCTGGCAGCAGTCCTCGGCCTGCCCTATGTGTTCGCCAATCATTTTGCCGGTCGCGGCGCACAGCAGGCTATGCAGCTGTACCGCGACCAGTTCGAAGCAACCCAGTTCGGAAGACAGCCGCGCAGCTTTATGACAGCGAACGTGGTTGTCGCTGAAACCGAGGAAGAGGCCTGGAATCTGGCACAGCCGTTCCTGTACCAGATGGCGAACCTGCGGGTGGGCGCTCCCATGCGCTCCATGCCGACGGTGGGACGGGAAACGGACGAGGTCATGTCGGCCGGGCACCGCGCGGTGGCGGACAAGCTCGCACAGACGTACATCATCGGCACACCGACCGACGCCGCCCGTCAGCTGCGCGAACTGGCAGCCGAGGGCGGCGTCGACGAGGTCATGATGCAGGCTGTTGCCGGCGGTTATCCAGACGAGGACCTGCGCACTTCGGTCGCCCGGGAGCGAACGCTGGAGCTTCTGGCCGAAGAGCTGTTCTGATCCTTGACCGCTCTGAGGTGCCGCCCAGGGTGGCCCGAGGTGCCGACCGGCTTCTCTGTCCGTTCGCCTGCCCTGCGCAGGCGGATGGACCGGGCCTGGTTGTCGGCGAGTTCTATCAGCAGCCGCCTCTGAGCGGCGGGCGCCTGCGGGTGGTCGTCCAACCATGCATTCGTCAGGTCGAGTACCCGCTGTGCGTCATTGCTCCACGTGGGGTAGAGGCCCAGCACAAGGCGACGAGCGATTTCGATCGAATGGTCAGTCCAGAACGATTCCAGTCGCTCGAAGTACTGTTTGACGAACGGTTCGCGCAACGGCAGGGCACACGGTGCGATGAAGCCCTGAATGGTTGCGCTCAGTGCATCGTTGGACAGGGTGTGGTCGTCAACGGCTGAGGTGAACGCGCGCTGTTTGGCCAACACCAGCGGCATGGCAGCCTGCGCTGTGCGTGCCCGCAGAAGGCCCGCACCGGTGTTGTCGAGTCTGGCCTCGATATCGATGTCCTGCTGGTCGGCCCAGCCCTGTGTGACCAGCGCGGTCAGTGCCAGCCAGCGCAGTGAGTGCTCGATGGTGAGGTCGTTGGCCCCGTCGTTCAGAGCGCTGCCGAGCTCTGCATTGAGAACCTTCGAAGCCCACTGGCGTCCAGCGGTGTCCACGGGGTGCGGTTGGGTCAGGGCGGCGGCGCGCTGCACCAGCACAAGTGCCAGTTCGGCCAGGTCGAGCTGCACGTCGGAGCCGGAGGGGGCCGCAGCGAGAGCGTCGAGTGCTGAGCCCAGCAGTGAGCGCAGCGCCTCCGGGTGGTCGGCGTCGGCCGTCCAGCGGTCGAGTGCGCCGAGCACTGTCGCACACACTCCTCCGGCGATGCCTGCGTGGTCTTCACGGCCGAGGGAACGAGCGTGGGCTTCAATGAGGTCCGTCACGGGCAGAAGCCCGTCCCGTGCGGCATTGGTCAGCGCCGACCAGACGAGAGCGCGGTCCATGGGGTCCTCCAGCCGGCTGACGTGACGCAGCGCGGTGGCGGTGGATCTTTCGTCCAGGCGGATTTTGACGAAGTCGTCGTCGCCGTGGTTGACCAGCAGGAGGTCCGGTGCGGGTGCGCCGACCAGATGGCTGACTTCGGCCTTTGCGGTGTCGAAGTCGAGGGTGAAGGAGTCCGTGAGCTCAATGGCGGCACCGTTTTTGGTGAATGTGCCCACCCGCATGGTGTGCGGGCGCAGCACATCAGAGCCGTCGCAGTTGCGCTGGTAGGCCGTTGCGGAGGTGATCGTTCCGTCCGTGTCGACGTCGAGGTCGATGCCGATTTCGCTCATGCCGGTGGTCTGCAGCCAGGCTTTGGCCCAGCCGCGGACGTCCCGGTCAGGTGCTGCCGCATCGAGTGCGGACAGGAAGTCTTCCAGCGTGGTGCTGCCGTAGGCGTGGTCGCGGAAGTACTGGCGGGAGCCTTCGCGGAAAGCGTCAATGCCCACGTAGGCGACCAGCTGTTTGAGCACGGACGCGCCTTTTGCGTACGTGATGCCGTCGAAGTTGAGTTTGGCAGCTTCGACATCGGGGATGTCGGCGACGATGGGGTGCGTTGTGGGGTACTGATCTTGGCGGTAGGCCCAGTCTTTGCGCGACAGCGCGAAGGACACCCAGCCGTCGTCGAACTCGGTGGCTTCTGCCAGGGCGAGTCCGCCCATGTAGTCGGCGAAGGACTCTTTGAGCCACAGGTCATCCCACCAGGTCATGGTCGCAAGGTCCCCGAACCACATGTGTGCCATTTCGTGCAGGATGACGTTGGCGCGCGCCTCCAGTTGGCGTCGGGTGACGGCGTCCCGGAAAAGGTAGTCGTCGGTGAAGGTGACCAGGCCGGGGTTCTCCATGGCGCCGAGGTTGTATTCGGGGACGAAGATCTGGTCGTACTTACCCCACGGGTAGGGGTAGTCGAAGAAGTCCATGAAGAAGTCGAGGCCCTGCTTGGTGACCGTGAAGATCGCTTTGGGGTCCATGTGGTCGGCGAGGCTGGCCCGGGCGTACAGTCCCAGCGGAATGGTGAGGTCTGCGCCGTCTGCACCCGCACCGGTCCGCGTGTAGGAGTCGGTGAGCTCAACGTAGTGCCCGGCGCACACGCAGGTGATGTAGCTCGACTGACGCAGAGTGGGGGCGAAGCTGTGCCGGGTGATGTCCTTGGCGACCTCTTCGGACTGTCGGCTGGTTCCACCGGACAGCACGGTGAAGTCGCTCGGTGCGGTCACTTCGAACTCGAAGACGGCTTTGAGGTCCGGCTGGTCGAAGTTGGCGAAGACGCGGCGGGCGTCGGTCGGCTCGAACTGCGTGTACAGGTAGACCTTGCCGTCTGCGGGGTCGAAGAAGCGGTGCATGCCCTCACCGGAACGGGAGTACAGCGCTTTTGCCCCGACCGTCAGTTCGTTCTGTCCGGCCGTGACGGGGAAGGTGACGCGGAAGCCGTCGAAAGCTGTCGTGGGGTCAAGGTCTTTTCCGTTGATGCTGACGGCATACACAGAGTCGGCGATGATGTCGATGAACGTCGTGGAATCTTCGGCCGCGGTGAACGTCACGGTCGTCACCGAATCGTACGTGGACATATCGCGGTTGGGCGCACCAGAAACGTCCAGGCTGATGCGATAGGCCTCAAGGGTGAGCAGGCGCGCTCGCTCTTGGGCCTCTGTGCGGGTGAGATTTGATGTCATTGGTCCTCCGACGACCAGCTTTTCATATTTCGTGGAATGTCGATATATAGACTTCAGGAGGAGGTGCTTCAGTGAGTACAGTCAAGCAGCCGTCGCGGGCCCGGCGCCTGGGTTCGTACCTGGGGCTGCGCGCTCGGCTGGGTCTGCGTCGGATCAGGGCGAATTTCGGCCAGTACCTGCAGGTGGTCATCGGCGCCGTTGTTGCGTATTCGTTCTGTCTGCTGGTCCTGGGGCACCAGTACCCGTTCTTGGCCGCGGTCGCCGCAACCGTGGGAACGGGCGTTGTCACGGACCGTCGCCTGCGGCGGGCCACGGAATTCGGCATCGGTGCGATTTTCGGTGTGCTGGCCGGCGAGCTGGTGCTGTCGCTGTTCGGCACGGGCATCTGGCAGATGGCGCTGGTCATGTTCTGCGGCATTCTCGTGGGCGCACTGATCAATTCCGGTCCGCTGTTCATCACGCAGATCGGCGTGCAGTCCATCTATGTGGTCACGGTCCCGCCTGCGCTGAACGCCTATCCGTTTGATCGGACTGTCGACGCTGCCGTCGGCGCCTCTGTTGCGATTCTCATGAGCCTTATCGTGCCCCACGATGCGCGCAAGGCTCCGCGGGACAGGGCAGCTTCTCTGCTCGATGAGATTTCCGAGATTCTGCAGGACATTTCACGCAGCATCCGCACGGCGGATAAGGGGGCGGCCCAGCGTGCGCTGGGGCGTGCGCGCGACACGCAGAGCTTTGTCGATCAGTGGCACAGTTCGGTCAGCGTGTCGAAGGAGGCCACCCGCATCAACGCGCGGTCCCGCCGTTACGCGGCCGAGGTCAACCGGCTTGCCCGTGCCGCTGAGTACGCCGACCGTTCTATGCGCATGGTGAGGATCGTGGCGCGTCGGTCCGTCACGCTGACTCAGACGGGTGATGCGCGGCCGGAGATCGCGAACCTCATCGATGCGCTCGCCGAGGGCAGTTCCATGCTCGGCATTGCGCTGCGCCGGGGAACGTCTCGCGTTCCGGCGGAGGAGTATTTGGCGTCGGTGGCGGCGCGCTTGGATGTCAAAGCGCCGTTTGCTCAGGGCCGACTGGACGAAACTGTCATCCTTATGCTGCGTCCGTTGGCGCACGACCTCATGTGCGCTGCCGGTCTGACCGAAGCCGCCGCCGACGACGTCCTGCCGGGCCTGCCGGAACTTGACGGAGAGTGATCTCCGCTGGGCAGCCAGGTCGGAAAGCCGCCGAGGACAGCACAGAACCTGAAGGCTCACGAGGTGCCGGTCCGCGCAGTCTAGAATGGCACCATGCTGGTGCTTGGGAACATTCAAATGGGAATCATGATGCTCATCCAGGTGGGCGTCTTTGCTCTGACGACGATCGCGTTCATCGATTCGCTGCGATTCTCCGACGAGGCGTACAAGGCAATTGACCGCCACTCCAAGGCGCTGTGGTGCAGCATCCTGGGTGTGGCCGCCGCTTTGGCCTTCGCCAACCTCCCACTCACCGGAGTCAGGAGCGGTCTCGGTCTGCTGGGCATTGCCAGCGTTGTGGCGGCAGGCATCTACTTGGGCGATATGGCCAAGAAGCTGCGTGCCATTGAATCCCGCCGCCACAGAAGGTGACGCGCACCAACCTGCCGGGCGCGGATGAGCACTACACGGCCATCATCGGCTCGGGCGAGCCCACGACCGTCTTCGCCCACGGCTTCGGCGGCAGCATCCGCGACACCCGGCCTTTTGCGGCGGGCATCCGCGGCACAAGAGTCTTTCCCCACATGCCCGGCCACGGGGGCAATCCATCGCCCGGTCCAGGCTGGGAATATCCGATGCTTGCCCAGGCGCTTGCCGGTGTTCTCGAACGCACGAACGCCGATCGCGCACTCGGGGTGTCCATGAGCGCTGGTGCTCTCGCCAGACTCATCACCGACGGCCACCACGCAGCGCGCGGGCTGAAAAAGGCCGCGTTCGTCCTGCCCGCGTCGTGGACAGCGCCGCCGGAACACCTGATGGAGAACTTCGCCGCCTACACCGACATGCTGCGCAGCTATGTCGCACAAGGCGACGAAGACGGCCTCGCCAGGGCCCTTGCGGAACGCGAAGCCCCCGAAGTCCGGCAGATGCCCGAAGCCCAGCAGTTTGCGCGCGGACGGGCCCGGGCAATCATGACAACCGACCTCGAAGACGGCATCGGCTTAGCGTGCAGGACTGCCGTGGACAATCCGGCGGGAGCCTCAGATTTCGCAGGCGATGTTCTCGTGCTGACACACGAAGAAGACACCAGCCACCCGGTCGAAGTCGCACAGAAATACGCTGACGCCTTCCCACACGCTCGCCTCGAAGTGCTGCCGCGAGGCTCCATTCTGTGGCGCGGACGCCAGGACGTGCGCCGCATACTGGGCGAGTTCTTTGACAGCTGAGCCGCCGATGCCGAACCCGCCCGCTCGCCGTTTGGCGCTCATCTCCCTGCACACCTCCCCGGCCGCCCAGCCCGGTGCCGGTGATGCCGGAGGCCTCAACGTCTACGCCCTCAACGTCGCGGAAGAACTTGCCGCAGCCGGGCACACAGTCGACATCTTCACAGCCGACCCGCAGCTGCAAAGCGGCAGCCAAACGGCACCTCGTCAGTTGGGTCCCCGCATCCGAGTTCACCTGCTGAGCACGAGAGCAGAAACAAAAGACGAACTGGCTGATGACATCGACCGCCTTGCCGGACAGCTGAGCGAACATTCTGACTACCGGGCAGCCGACTTTGTGTGGGCGCACTACTGGATCTCGGCCGATGCCGCCCTGCGGGCTCAGCCGCGCAAGAAGACTGCCGTGTCATTTCACACGATCGCCGCGGTCAAAGAGCGCGACTTCCCTGGCCACCGCGAACCGTCCCAACGGCTGGAAGCTGAACGGCGGATCGCCCAGACGGCCGACATCATCGTGGCCAACACCCCGGCAGAAGCCGAAGACGCACGCGAACTGCTGGGGGCTGCCTCCGACAGAGTTCTCACCGTGCCGCCGGGCGTGCGAACAGACGTATTCACCCCCGGCGATCAAGCTCAGGCACGCCGCCGTGTCGGGGCGGACGCCGACCTGCTGGTGCTGGGGGTCGGCCGGATGCAGCGGGTCAAGGGAACCGATCTGGCAATTGAAGCACTCGCATCACTGCGGTCGGTGCGCCCGGATCTGGCGGCCCGAACGCGCATGGTCCAGCTGGGCGCGGTTTCCGGGGACGCGCATGCAAGCGTGTACGCCGAACTCGCCGGACGCCTGGGAGTGGCAGACAGTTTGAAGGTCCGCGAACCCGTGCCCGCCGAAGAGCTCGCCGACTGGTACCGGGCGGCTGACGTTGTGATTGTGCCGTCGCGTTCGGAGTCGTTCGGCTTTGTCGCCGCCGAGGCGTCAGCCGCCGGTCGTACCGTACTGGCCTCCCGCGTGGGCGGGTTGGAAGTCATTGTCGACAGCGGGACGACGGGAGTGCTTCTGGAAGGCCGCGACCACAGAAGCTGGGCGGAGGCGCTCGCCCGGCTGCTTGACGATGCGCAGCTGCGGGAACGTCTGGGCCAGGCAGCCCGCGAACGTGTGCAGAGGTTTACGTGGCAGGCCTGTGCTGAGAAGGTAATGGCAGCACTCACTGCCGCCGGAGCGGGCCAACAGTCCGCGGGGAGGAACGAATGACGCCGATCGAAGAAACAGCATCTGCGCTGGTTGCGTGGGCCAAAGACGCGCAGGTCGAGTTCGACGTGGTCGACGTCGGCCACCTGGTGGTCACGCTGCCAGGCGAAAAGAAGCTCAAAACCACAGTGTCGGTGCGCTTCACACCCAGCCGGGTCGACCTGCAGGCGTTCCTCATGCGCAGGCCCGATGAAAACCACGCCGCGTTCTACCGGTGGATGCTGCGCCGCAATCAGATACTTCACCTGGTGTCGTTCTTCCTCGACCCGCACGGGGACGTCTACCTGCGCGCATCGATCCCCGCATCCGCGTGGACGGCCGAGATCATCGATCAGGTGATGGGCGAAGTCCTCACAGTGTCTGACGGCAGCTTCAATGATCTGCTGGTCCACGGCTTTCTCACATCCATGAAGCGCGAATGGGCGTGGAGGATCGCCCGCGGCGAATCCACTCGCAACCTCGAAGCGTTCAAACACCTGCTGGATAACGACGACAACGAGTTCATCGGCACGTTCACCGAGACCGACACCGACTGAGACAGGCAGTCAGTCCTCGGCGGATAGAACCGCCGAGGACTGACCTCACATGGAAGAATAGGGCTATGACTTACAACCTCGTGCTGCTGCGCCACGGCGAAAGCGAATGGAACAAGAAGAACCTCTTCACCGGCTGGGTTGACGTGCCCCTGACTGACAAGGGCCGCGCCGAAGCCGCCCGGGCGGGGGAGCTGCTGACAGAAGCCGGGCTGGCGCCCGATGTTCTGCACACCTCGCGCCTGAAGCGCGCCATCATCACCTCGAACCTTGCCCTGGAAACCGCTGACCGTTCCTGGATCGACGTCAAACGCTCATGGCGGCTGAACGAACGCCACTACGGTGCGCTGCAGGGCAAGAACAAGGCCGAAGTCCGCGAAGAATTCGGCGAAGAGCAGTTCATGATCTGGCGCCGGTCCTTCGACACACCGCCGCCGGAACTCGACGACAGCTCGGAATGGTCACAGGCAGGGCAGGCGCGCTACGCAAACCTGGGTTCTGCCATCCCGCGCACCGAATGCCTGGAGGACGTCATCAAGCGTCTGCTGCCGTACTGGTACGACTCGATTGTCCCAGACCTCCAGCTGGGCCGCACTGTTCTGATCACAGCGCACGGAAACTCGCTGCGCGCGCTCGTCAAGCACCTCGACGGCATCAGTGACGACGACATCGTGGGGCTGAACATCCCCACCGGCATTCCGCTGCACTACGAGCTCGACGAAGATTTGAAGCCAGTGAACCCCGGTGGCCGCTACCTCGATCCCGAAGCGGCAGCCGAAGCCGCAGCCGCGGTTGCCGCCCAGGGCAAGAAGTGACTGGTGCGCTGATGCTCTGAGCCCAGAACCAACGCTTAAGGCCCGGTGTCCATGTGGACACCGGGCCTTAAGCGTTCAAGCAGTCTGCTGGTGGTCAGCTTTCGTCCTGCTCTGCGCGGATGTCGGCGATTTCAGCTTCACGGCGTGCCGGTTCGGAGTCGTGAAGCGCTGTCAGCGTCGGTTCGAACGAACCGGTGAGCAGGTACTCAACGCGGTGTGCCACGTTGACGGCCTGGTCGCCGAAACGCTCGAAATAGCGGGAGATCAGCGTGACATCGGCAATCTGGCTGGGCGAGATTTCACCGTTGGACAGTTCGCCGATGATGGTGAACACCCGCAGGTGAAGCGTGTCGAGTTCTTCGTCGATGGCCGCGATCATCGGCACGGCCGCCGTGCCGGGTTCGCTCAGCAGCTGAACGAGAGCGTTGCCGATGCGCACCGCGGTCGTGCCCATGTGGGTGAAGACGTCGCGGAACTGCTCCGGCAGTGCCGGTTCGGGGTGGCGGATGCGCACGAGCGAACCGATGTGGCGGGCGAGGTCGCCCATGCGCTCGATTGCAACCGACATCTTCAGCGCCGCGATGACAGCGCGCAGATCGGCGGCGACGGGAGCTTGGAGGGCCAGCACTTCTGCTGAACGGCGGTCCAGGGAAGCCTGCATGCCGTCGATCGAATCGTCAGCGGCGATGACCTGCTGAGCGAGTTCGAGGTTGTTTTCCAAGAGAGCCTGAACTGAGCTCTCCATAGCCACGGTGGCCTTTTCGGCCATTTCGACAAGTCCGTCGGCGATGGATTCGAGTTCATTGCGGAAGGCTTCGCGCACTCGAGGTCCTTTCCTTGAAGTTCTACGTGAGGCACTGTACACCAACACGAACCAAGTTAACGCTTTCAAGCGGGAGTTAAAGGAGCCTGTCCCCAATGTGAATACCGGGGGAAATGTCGCACGCTCCGTCGCTGTCAGATAGAACCCGCGTCACCGTGCGTTTAGGCTGTCAGTGTGGACGTGTTGATTATTTCGCTCATTACCGGCGGAGTTGGGCTCATTCTGGGCATCGCCGGGATCCTGGCGTTTCGCATGTCCGAAAGCTCGTGGTCATCCGCGTCGCTGCATTCGGATGACGAACTTCCCGAAGGCATCGCCGAAGTTCTCGCCGTTCTGCCCAGTGCGGCAATCGTCATCGACGCCGGGGATGATGTCACGAAGGCATCGCCTGCCGCCTACACCTTCGGCCTTGTGCGCGGTCACGTCCTGGCCGCCCCGCAGCTGCGCGAAGCCGTTGGGCGGGTGCGCGTGCGCGGCCTGATCGAAGAGATCGACTTCGAAACCCAGCGCGGATCAGACGAAAAGAGTCGCCGCTATCTGCACGCGCGCGTTGCCCCGCTGGCTGAGGCCTATGTTCTTGTGCTGTGTGATGACCACACGGAGTCTCACCGAATCAACGCCGTCCGGCGTGACTTCGTGGCAAATGTTTCCCACGAGCTCAAAACCCCCATCGGCGCTATTTCCCTGATGGCCGAAGCCGTCACCGACTTTTCTGACGACCCCGACGCCGTGCAGCGCTTCGGCGGGAAGCTTCAGAAGGAATCCGCGCGTCTGGCGCAGCTTGTTCAGGAGATCATCAATCTGTCGCGGGTCCAGGACAACGAACAGCTGGAATCGACAACGCGGGTCGAGCTTGACGACGTCGTGCAGGAAGCGGTTGACCGCGCCCGCACAAATGCCGATGCAAAGGGCATCGAACTGTCAGTTTCCGGCAGCCCCGGCGCCGCTGTGCAGGGTTCGTTTGATCTGCTGGTCAATGCTGTGCGCAACCTGATCGACAACGCGGTCAACTATTCGAACTCGGGCACGTCCGTGGGCATAAGTGTTGAGTCCACTGACGGCGATGCCTCCATTGTCGTGACTGACCACGGAATCGGCATTTCGGCAGAAGACACTGAGCGGATCTTCGAACGCTTCTACCGTGTCGATCCTGCACGTTCGCGCAACACCGGAGGCACCGGCCTGGGCCTGTCGATCGTCAAGCACATCGTGGCCACCCACGGCGGGCGCATCGACGTGTGGAGCCGTCCCGGTGAAGGGTCGACTTTCACCATCGCCCTGCCGGCAGCGCCGGCTGATAACGTTCGGCACCTGAAGCCGCCGGAAAACACACCCTCTGACGGAATCGCCGCCGAGGGTCGCGAGAGAAAGGCATGAGTTGACCAAAATTCTGCTGGTCGAAGACGAAGAGTCGCTGTCGGACCCGCTGTCCTACCTGCTGGGTCGCGAAGGCTACGACGTTGTTGTGGCGGCCGACGGCAAGAAGGCGGTCGAAGAATTCGAGACCGCCGGAGCGGACCTCGTGCTTTTGGACCTCATGCTGCCCGGGCTGCCCGGCACGGAAGTCTGCCGCATCATTCGCGGCCGGTCGAACGTGCCGATCATTATGCTCACCGCAAAAGACGCCGAAATCGACAAGGTCGTCGGCCTTGAACTCGGCGCTGATGATTACGTGACGAAGCCGTATTCCTCGCGTGAGCTCCTGGCTCGCATCCGCGCTGTTCTGCGCCGCGGATCAGCTTCTGTCGACGACGAGTTCGACGATGTGCTCGAAGCCGGCGGCGTGCGCGTCGACGTCGACCGCCACGTGGTCACGGTCCGCGGTGAGGAAATGCAGCTGCCGCTGAAGGAGTTTGAGCTGCTGGAGATGCTGGTGCGCAATGCAGGGCGCGTTATGACGCGCGGTCAGCTGATCGACCGGGTGTGGGGCTCTGACTACGTGGGGGACACCAAAACCCTCGACGTGCACATCAAGCGTCTGCGCGCCAAGATCGAGGTCAACCCCTCCGAGCCTAAGCTGCTGACAACCCTGCGCGGCCTGGGCTACAAATTCGAAGACTGATACCCGCAGCCGCCACAAGCAGAGGTCCCCAAGCGATAATCGCTCGGGGACCTCTGCTGTGTGTGAGCCTGTCCGCTGGGGGTGCTGGCTCACAGAGCTCACTGGCCGGTGGTGCTGTCCTCGGTGGCGTCGTCCGTTGCGCCGTCTGTGGCAGACGGTGCGCTGCTGGGTTCCAGAGTCTTGTAGTACCAGTGGCTGCCGTCGAGAATCTGGGTCTGGACGTCTTCTGAATTGCCGTTGACCGTGACCGTGACGTCGACGAGGGTGCCGGTGGGCTGGTTCAGCCCGGAGACGATGACTTCGTCAGCGCCCTCAGCGTTGGGGTTCTGCGGGTCCTGCGAGAACTTTTCTCCCGCCTTGACGGTCTGGCTGACGGACTTGTCGCCGGCCTTGATCGAAACATCGGCTGTCTTGTCGGTGTTGTTGACCAGCGTGTAGAACAGCTGGGCCTTTTCCTGGTCTTCGTCTGAGATGAGCAGGATGCCGCGAACGTCCACGCCGTCAATCGAGGTGGCAGCGCCGTCGCCGCCGTTGTAGTGGTACTTGGCGGTCTGCTGGGACGAGATCAGCGCGGCGCAGCCGCTGAGGGGTGCAACGAGGGCTGCTGCGAGCGCGACAGCGCCGAAGCGGGTCAGCCTTTTCACGATAAAAGCTCCTAGAAGAAGTAATGCTTGGCCTCTGACGGAATCGTACCTGTTTCTGCCAACGGTCCGAAACTCGGGTCACAGGATTCAGTGTGGAATCTCCCATGTTCCTCTGAATATGCGGCTGAGACGCTATATCACACTGTGGACGATGGCCGCCCAATTTGCGGAAAGTGTCGTGGTAAGATGGGTCACCGAAAGGGGACTAAAGAGTATGAGTTTTCAGGTTGGAGACACCGTCGTCTACCCGCACCACGGTGCAGCCACTGTTCAAGAAGTGAACACCCGCAAGATCAAGGGTGAAGAGACCGTCTTCCTCAAGCTTGAGGTTTCGCACGGCGATCTGACTATTGAAGTCCCTGCTGAGAACTGCGACCTCGTCGGTGTTCGCGACGTCGTCAACGCAGAGGGTCTGGAAAAGGTCTTCGAAGTTCTGCGCGCCGAAGTTGCCGAAGAGCCCACAAACTGGTCGCGCCGCTACAAGGCCAATCTCGAGAAGTTCCAATCCGGCGATGTCATCAAGGTCGCAGAAGTTGTTCGCGACCTGTGGCGCCGCGAACAGGACCGTGGACTTTCCACGGGCGAAAAGCGGATGCTCGCCAAGGCTCGCCAGGTTCTTGTTTCCGAACTGGCTCTGGCCAAGGAAAAGGAAGAAGACGAAGCCGAAGCAATGCTTGACGAAGTTCTGGCTTCCTGATCTTCGCAGCACGGCCCGCGCTCAGAGTGCTCTGAGCGCGGGCTTTGTGTTTGACTGTTGACGGCTACCATGGCTGTCGTGGAGACAGCCCTCATCATTCCTGCCGCCGGGTCCGGTACGCGCTTAGGCGCTGACCGTCCGAAGGCCTTTGTCGAACTTGAAGGCCGCACGCTTCTGGCGTGGTCGCTGCGCTGTGGGCTGCGCGCCGGCTGCGGGCTCACTGTCATTGCCGCACCAGCACACCTGTTGGATCACGCACGCACTGTCGCACACGCCGAATGTGACGCGCTGGGTCTTCCGCGCAGCCTGGTTGCTGTCGTTGAAGGCGGCACTGAGCGGACCGACTCGGTTGCCGCCGCACTCACCGTGCTCGAATCCGCCGGTCCGCGCTTTGTGCTGGTGCACGACGCTGCCCGCGCGCTCACGCCCGAGGCAGTGTTCACCCGCGTGATCAAAGCTCTGCGCGCCGGTGAGCGCAATGTCGTGCCGACCCTCCCGGTTGCCGACACAATAAGAACTGTGTCCGGCGACACCTCGGCAGTGGAGGACCTCGCCGTGCCCGTTGACAGATCCCAGCTGAGACGAGTCCAGACCCCGCAGGGGTTCCGTACAGAAGACCTGCGGGCGGCACATCAGCACGCGCGTGAAGCCGGCATTTCAGCAACAGACGACGCCGGTCTTCTGGAAGCCATCGGTATTCCCGCCAGGGGAGTGCCCGGAGCAGAAGCCGCACACAAAATCACCTACCCCGATGATCTGCGCCAAGCGCGCGCTCGACTGCGAGGAGAATGACAATGCAGGTGGGAATCGGCATAGACAGCCACGCTTTTTCAGACGACCCGCAGCGCCCCCTGTGGTTGGCCGGTCTGCTGTGGGAGGACGCCGGTCCGGGCCTTGAGGGCCACTCCGATTCCGATGCGGTGGCTCACGCCTGCTGTGATGCTCTGTTCTCAGCCGCCGGCATCGGCGATCTTGGCGCCCACTTCGGCGTTGACAGGCCGGAACTGGCCGGGGCCTCGGGGGCGCAGCTGCTGCAGGAGGCCGCCCGTCTGGTGCGCGAAGCCGGTTTTGCCATCGGCAACATTGCGGTGCAGGCCGTGTGTACCCGTCCCAAAATCGGCACCCGCCGGGCCGAAGCCCAGCGGGTGCTGAGTGAGGCCGCCGGAGCGCCGGTCACGGTGTCCGGCACGACATCCGACGGTCTGGGCTTCACCGGACGAGGTGAAGGGGTTGCCGCCGTGGCGACCGCCCTGGTCTACCAGGCGTGAGGATCATCTGAGGCGAGTTCGTCTCCGCCGGTGACCTGCTCAACTGACTTCCCGCGCGTCACGACAACGCCGATCAGCCACACAATGGCGAAGATGCCGAAGGTCCACAGCATCTGTGTTCGGGTGTCCGGCGCGAACATGCCCAGCACGACCACGGCAAGCAGGGCCGCGGCGGTCAGCCATGACAGAACCGGATAGCCCCACATCTTCATGGGCAGGTGTGTGCCTTCCCGTTCGGCCCGTCGGCGAAGAATGATGTGGCTGGCCACGGTCGCCACCCAGGTGACGATGAGCGTCGAGCCGACCACATTGAGGCCGATGAACAGCACCTTGTCCTGATTGAAGGCATTCACAAGCACGGAGGCGAAGCCGATCAGGACCGACACCACGATCGCCGGGATCGGCACGCCCCTGTTGTTTGCTCGCCCTGTGACCGCTGGCGCCATGCCGCGGTGGGCCAGTGAGAACACCATGCGGGACGCCCCGTAGACATTGGCGTTGAGCGAGCTCAGCAGCGCCACCACGATGATGATGGCCATCACGGTGCCGACGGCCGGCAGTCCCGTGGCCGTCAACGTCGTGACGAACGGGTTCTCGGCGAGGTCGGGGTTGTCCCAGCGGACGGCGAGGATCATGAGCGCGACCGAGCCCATGTAGAACACGAGGATGCGCAGCACGATGCCGGCGATCGCCTTGCGGATCGAAGTTTCGGGGTCGGCGGTTTCGGCAGCCGCGACGGCGAGGATCTCAATGCCGCCGAATGCGAAGATCACGATGAGCAGGCCGGTGCCGATTCCGCCGATGCCGGAAGGCGCGAGGTCTACGCCCTGCACATTGCTCAGCCCGGGTGACTCGCCGGGGGTAAGTCCGAACAGGAATGCTGTGACGACAATGAGGAACAGGATGACGAAGGCGACTTTGATGAAGCTGAACCAGTATTCGAATTCGCCGAACGAGCCGACGCCCATGAGGTTGATGACGGTGAAGACCATCATGAAGGCGAGCACCCAGATCCACTGTGGGACATCGGGCAGGAAAGCAGACCGCATGATCTGTGCGGCGGCTGTCGCTTCAACGGCAACGACGAGGCACAGCTGCACCCACCACAGCCAGCCGACGGCAAAAGCGGCCGATGGGCCCAGCGCCTTGCCCGCGTAGTACGAAAACGCTCCCGGGTTGGGGTCGGCGGCAACCATTTCGCCGAGCATCCGCATAACCGAGATGATGATGAGTCCGGCAGCCACATAGGCCAGGAGAATTGCCGGGCCGGCGACGGCAATGCCTTCGCCCACACCGAGGAAAAGGCCCGCGCCGATTGCCGAACCGAGGCTCATCATGACGAGGTGCCGGGTCTTCAGGCGCTTCTGCAGTTGGGTGGTGGCCATGAAAATCCTTATGAACAAAAACAGCTGGTGAACTTCGGATGACATGATACGCCGCTGTGGCGCAGATCATGTCCGCTGAATAATACCGGGGCCGGGCGCTTAAAGCGCCCGGCCCCGCGGTGATGTGTCGCAGCGGCTCAGTGACCGCGTTCAATCCATTCCTGCAGATGCGGCTTTTCCGCGCCGATGCTGGTGGAATCACCGTGTCCGGTCAGCACAATCGTGTCTTCAGGCAGGGCGAAAAGCCGCTGCCGGATCGAGTCGATGATCGTGTCGAAACTCGAATACGACCGTCCTGTCGCTCCCGGGCCCCCGTTGAACAGAGTGTCACCGGAAAGGAGGACCGGCACCTCGGCGTTTGCGGGAGTGGTTCCCCGAACGTCTTCGGGCAGTCCGGCACCCGTGAGGCCTTCGGCAATGTAGAAGCACGTGGAGCCGGGGGAGTGGCCCGGTGTGTGCATCGCGCTCAGGCGCAGACCGGCCACCGTGAAGGTGTCGCCGTCATCGATCCGTCCGGTGGGCTGACGGTCCTCGAACACTTGGTCCCACAGCACGGAATCGGCGGGGGTGAGCAGGATCGGCGGGTCGCCGAGCTTGGCCTGAGCGTCGAAGACGTACCGAATGTGGTCGTCGTGGCCGTGGGTCAGGAGGATAGCGCTGACTTCGCGCTCGCCGACGGCTTCGGCAATGGCATCCGGGCTGTGCGCCGGGTCGATGACGACGACGGTCGAATCGTCGCCGACAATCCACACGTTGTTGTCGACGTCGAAGGTTTCGCCGTCGAGCGAAAAGGTTCCCGAGGTGATGAGCCGCTCAATGCGGACGGTGCTGTCTGTCATGTGAACTCCACAACCGATCGAAGGACTTCTCCTTGTGCCATCTTCTCAAAGGCGTCTTCGACCTGCTCGATGCCGATCCGCTCGGTGACGAACTTCTCCAGCGGCAGGCGACCCTGCCGGTAAAGCTCGGTGAGCATGGGGAAGTCGCGCTCTGGCAGGCAGTCGCCGTACCAGGAGGATTTGAGTTTGCCGCCTCGGGCGAACATGTCGATGAAGGGAACGGTCAGCTCCATGTCCGGGGTGGGTACGCCCACCAGCACAACCGTTCCGGCGAGGTCGCGCGCGTAGAACGCCTGGCGCCAGGTTTCAGGTCGGCCCACGGCGTCGATGACGACATCTGCACCGAACCCGCCGGTGAGACTCTGGACCTTTTCAACGACTTCGTCTTCGCTCATGCCCTTCGACGAGAAGCTGTGCGTGGCTCCGAGGTCTTCGGCCGCGGCGAGCTTCTTGTCGTCGAAGTCGATTGCGATGATGGTGGAGGCACCCGCCAGTTTCGCACCGGCAATGGCGGCACAGCCCACACCGCCGCAGCCGATGACCGCCACGGAATCGCCGTGTGTGACCTCACCGGTGTTCATAGCAGCGCCGATTCCCGCCATGACGCCGCAGCCCAGAAGGCCGAGCACCGCCGGATCGCCTTCGTCGACCTTGGTGCACTGGCGTTCGGCAACGAGGGTCTTCTCGGCAAAGGACCCAATGCCCAGAGCGGCTTCGAGTTCCGTGCCGTCGGTCAGCGTCATCTTCTGCTTGGTGTTGTGGGTGGCAAAGCAGTACTGCTGCTCATTGCGCTTGCAGGCGCGGCATTCACCACAGGTGGCACGCCAGTTGAGGATGACGAAATCGCCGACCTCAACGTGGACGACGCCTTCGCCGACGGCGCTGACAACACCGGCGGACTCGTGGCCCAGCAGGAAGGGGAAGTCGTCACTGACTCCACCCTGGCGATAGAGGTAGTCGGTGTGGCACACGCCGCACGATTTAACGTCGACGACGACTTCGCCCGGACCGGGGTCGGGGATGACGATGTCGACAAGCTGTGCGGGTTCTTCTTTTGCGAAAGCGACAATGCCCTTCACGGTCTGGGACATGCTGACTCCTATAAGCAGTCGTTGATGTGTCAAGTCCCACGCTACCGAAAACTGCGCACAGATAAAGGCCGGGCTTCGCTGTGTGCCAAGCCCGGCCCTGTTTCAGTCAGCGTGCGGCGACAGGTCAGTCGATGTCGCCGGCCGCTTCGTCAGGGTGGGCCTTCAGATGCAGGATTGCGGCTCCGAGACCGCCCCAGACGGTGATGATGGCGATGAGCATCATGATGACTGCGGATGCGCTCATGGGGTAACTCCGTTCTCGTTGTTCGGTGCGGCAGCCTGGGTTTCTGCAGCTGCGGCTGGCTCGTTCAGCTGCTGTTCGAACTCGGCCTGTGCTCGTTCGACTTTTTCGAGGCTCTTGCGCGGCCACGGGGTGATCGACAGGACGAGCGACACCACGACGATGAGTCCGAGGACGCCCCAGCCGAGCAGGTTGAGGGTCAGCTGCGGATAGCCTTCGTAGCCTTCTTTGATCGTCGTCTGGATGACCTGGATGAGCATGACGACCAGGACAACCGGGGTGATGATGCCCACGAAGACCATCCACACTTTGCCGAGCTTGAACGACGACACGGCGTTGAGGTGGTCGCGCAGGAACGGCAGGCGGCGCAGAATCCAGGCGACCGTGATGATCGCGATGATGGCGATGCCGACGATTCCGATGTTGTTGACGAAGTAGTCGATCGTGTCCAGCGTGATGAGGCCCGAGGTGGTGGCGAAGCCGACGACTGCTGCCAGCGCCATGCCGCCGCCTATGAAGCCGGTGGATTTGCGCTGTGAAATGCCGAGCTTGTCCGAAACTGCCGCGATCGGCACCTGCACCAGCGAGATCAGCGAGGACAGACCCGCAAAGATCAGGCTGACGAAGAACAGCACGCCGAAGATCTCACCGAAGGGCATTTCGGAGATGATCTGCGGGAACACGACGAATGCCAGGCCGACACCGCCGGCGGCGACTTCGCTCACATCGCTTCCAGCGGCGTGGGCCATGAAGCCGAGCGCGGCGAACACGCCGATGCCCGCGAGGATTTCGAACGCGGAGTTCGACAGGCCGACAACAAGGCCGGAGCCGGTGAGGTTGGTGCGCTTCTTCAAGTACGAAGCGTAGGTCAGCATAATGCCGAAGGCCACGGACAGCGAGAAGAAGATCTGACCGTATGCGGCGATCCACACGCTCGGCTGCGCAATCTGGGAGAAGTCCGGTTTGAACAGGGCGTCAAGGCCGGTGATAGCGCCCTCTAGGGTGAGCGCGCGGATGACGAGTGCCACGAACAGGACGATGAGCAGCGGAATGAAGACCTTGGAGAAGCGGGCAATGCCGTCCTGCACTCCAAGCAGAAGGATGATGAGCGTGATTGCCCACACGCCGATGAGCGGTCCGAGCACGCCCGGCACGATGTCTGCTGTCGGCAGGCCGCCTTCGTCCAGCTGCAGGTACGAACCGAAGAGGAAGCCTTCGGGGTCATCGCCCCACGCCTTTGACAGGGAGAACCATGCGTAGCTGGCCGCCCAGGCGATGATCGCTGAATAGTAGATGGCGATGACGGTGGCAATGCCCACCTGAATCCAGCCGATGGGTTCGGCTGCGCGATTCATGGACCGGAAGGCCAGGGGTGCGGACGACCGGAATCGGTGGCCTATTGCGTAGTCCAGGAAGAGCAGCGGAATACCTGCCGTGATGAGTGCGACGAGGTAGGGGAGGATGAACGCTCCGCCGCCGTTTTCGTAGGTGACATAGGGAAAGCGCCAGATGTTGCCCAGACCGACCGCGGAGCCGACTGCAGCGAAGATGAAAGCGCTGCGGCTGACGAAAACCTGCCGCTTTTCACCCTGAGGGGGTGCTTGAGTTGACATAGAAACACCTTTGTTTGTTGCGATGATGGGAAAACTTTAAACGAATGAGTGACGAATATCATAGTTCGTCCAGGCTGCTTTCAGACTGTTGCCAGTTTGTGATTCTCAGACTGTCGCTGACAACGACTGCGGGATGGGTGCGAAGGCCTGTTGTGTTCACCGCTTGCGGTGACGCCATCCCCGCGCTGGCGGCGCATGGCGGCTAGACTGTCAGCCGTGACAATTCAGCTGTACAACACCAAGTCCCGCTCCCTTGAACCCCTCGTACCGGTCTGCGACGGACGGGTGGGGATCTACGTGTGCGGTGCGACCGTTCAGGGTGCGCCCCATATTGGCCACATGCGCTCGGCTGTCGTGTTCGACCAGCTTCGGCGCTGGCTGACCTACCGCGGACTCGATGTTCTGCTGGTTCGCAATGTCACCGACATCGACGACAAAATCCTGCAGAAGTCTGCAGAAGAGGGCCGCCCCTGGTTTGCCCACGCCTACAAGTACGAGCAGGTGTTCACTGCCGCATACGACAGGATCGGCGTTCTGCACCCGTCCTATGAACCTCGGGCCACCGGCCACATCACCGAAATGATCGAACTGATCGGCAGGCTGATTGACGCAGGCCACGCCTATGCGGCCGAAGACGGCAGCGGGGACGTGTACTTCGATGCTCGCTCCTGGCCCCAGTACGGTGCGCTGACGCACCAGAGCCTGGACGACATGGCCGAAACCGATGCCGAGGTCCGCGGCAAGCGCGACCCGCGCGACTTCGCACTGTGGAAAGGCCACAAGGACGGCGATCCCATCACAGCCAGCTGGCCGACCCCGTGGGGTCGCGGCAGGCCGGGCTGGCACATCGAGTGCTCGGCAATGTCGACCAAATACCTGGGCGCCGAATTCGACATCCACGGCGGTGGGCTGGACCTGCGCTTTCCTCACCACGAAAACGAGCTCGCCCAGTCAACTGCGGCAGGCGATGGCTTTGCCCGCATTTGGATGCACTCCGGTCTGCTCAACGTCGGCGGGGACAAGATGTCGAAATCGCTGGGCAATTCGATCTTCGCCCACGACCTCTTCGACGGTCATTCGGCGCTGCTGGTGCGCTACTTCCTGTCGACCGCGCACTACCGGTCCGTGCTGGAGTTCTCAGAAGAACTGGTCGAGGGGCAGGCCCCGGCCCTGGAGCGGATCCGCAACTTCATTGCCCGCGCTCGTCAGGAGCTCGGTGACCAGGCTCCGGCAGTGCCGACCTTCCGCGACACCTCGACGGCTGTGCCGGAAGCCTTCGCGCAGGCAATGGACGCCGACCTCGGCATTCCGAAGGCCCTGGCCGTTGTGTTCGACCAGGTGGGTGCAGGCTTCCGCCTGCTCGACGGCGGAGACCGAAGCGAACTCGCCCGGGTGCTCACCTCGGTGGAGCTCATGCTCGACATCCTCGGCATCAACCCGAGTTCGTCCACCTGGGCTGAGGGTGGAGAATCCTCGTCAACCGCGCAGGCTCTTGACCAGCTGGTCGATGAGCTCGTGCGCACCCGCGCTGAGGCGCGCGCGAACAAAAACTGGGCAGTGGCTGATGCGATCCGCGATCAGCTGGCGGCAGCCGGCATAGTCGTCGAAGACACCGCTGACGGCTACCGCTACCAGATAAAGGACTGAATATGGCAAAGGCAAAGGGTCCGCGCAAGGGAACGGGCGGTCACGGGCGGCGTCGGCTGGAGGGCAAAGGCCCCACCCCAAAGGCCGAAGACCGCGTGTACCACAAAGCGCACAAAGCCAAGCTCGAACGGCAGCGCCGTCAGCAGGGAAAACAGAACTCCCGCCGCTTCAAAGGCGAACAGGGTGCTGACACGGTTGCCGGGCGCAACTCGGTGCTCGAAGCACTCCGAGAGGGCGTGCCGGCCAAAGCGCTCTACATTGTGCGCGGAGCAGATTCCGACGACCGTGTGCGCGATGCGATCGCAATTGCCGCTGACCGCGGAGTGCCGCTGTTGGAGGCAAGCCGCGATGAACTCGACCGGATGACCGACAGGGCAGTCCACCAGGGGCTCGCCCTGGTCCTGCCGCCGTATGAGTACGCGACGCCGAAGGACCTGCTGGACGCAGCAGCCGCAGAAGTCCAGAAACCGCTTCTCGTGGCGCTCGACGGCATCACCGACGCCCGCAACCTCGGAGCGATCATCCGGTCAGCCGCCGCTTTCGGCGGACACGGGGTGATCATCCCCGAACGCCGCTCTGCCGCAATGAACGCCGGCGCCTGGAAGACATCGGCCGGGGCCGCCGCCCGCATCCGAGTGGCCCAGGTGGTCAACCTGGCTCGCGAGCTCGCCGAACTCAAAAAGCAGGGCGTGTTCGTGCTCGGCCTCGACATGGACGGTGAAGTCGACCTGCCGGAACTGCAGCTGGGCACCGAACCCGTCTGCCTGGTGGTCGGCTCAGAGGGTAAGGGCCTGTCGCGGCTCATCCGCGAAACCTGCGACCAGATCGTGTCCATCCCCATGGCCGGGGCAACAGAGTCGCTCAACGCCGGTGTCGCAGCGGCGGTGTCGCTGTACGAAATCGCACGCACCCGCGGTCTGCGCAGCGCTCCTGCCGAACCCGGCGCCTGAGAGTCAGCCCTGCCCAACCAGGGACCGGTACGTCTCCGCCAAGCGGGAGTCGAGTGCGCGCACCGCGGCGGCATCCGCCTCGGCAGCGGTGCTTGTGCTGGCGTAGAGCTCACCCGCCATATTGAGGCGCGCCAGCTGAAGATCGTGCGCTGTTTGGCCATCGGACAGGCGAGGGTGAAGCTCACCGGTTTCTGCATCGACAAGCCACGCGGTGTACCCGGCCTGCCCAGGTGAGAACAGCGTGTTTGACAGAGCGGCATCGCCCCAGAAGAACCCGGCCTGGTGAAGGCGGGCCAGGAGCCCGGCAAAGGCGTCGACCACGCTGTGCGCGGCGGTTGAACGGGGCCCGTCGCGCAGGATTTCGTCATAGCGGGCGGCCGGTGTCAGCCGCTGGGTGATGAGTGCTCCCGCAGTCGGGGTGGTGCGGCCGGTGACGACCCCCAGTGGGCGGACCGCCGGCTGGCCCGCGTCCCGCAGGGAGCACAGCAGTCGGTATTCGTCACCGGCTCTGCCCTCGTCTGTTTCCTTTATGATCAGCGTTTCAGCCAGCGCCTCAGCCTGCCCGCACTCCACTGCACGGACGGTGTGGCGCGACAGGCCAAGCGAACCGAACTGCACACCGTCCCATTGGGCCAGGGGTCTGTCCCACGGCAGGGTCGCAAGGCGCTCGCGGATGTCATCGTCAACAGCAGCGATGTGCACGCCCCGCGCACCCCGCACGCCTGTCACAGGAAGTCGCGCAGCTCGTCTGGCGTTCCGAGCCGCGTGATCCTGCCGTTTTCGAGCACGGCGATTCGGTCGGCGATGTCGAGTGCAAGCTGTGTGTCGCGAGTGGCGACGATTGCCGTGATGCCGATTGTGCGCTGCAGGTCTGCAAGGGCTGCGGTCGTCTCTTCGCGGGTGTCGTGGGGCAGTCGGCCCATCGGTTCGTCCAGGAGGAACACCGCCGGTCGGCGTACCGCCGCGCGTGCCATTGCGACGGTGTGGCGCTGTGTTCCGGTCAGTTCGTCCGGGGTGGCGTCGAGCAGGTCTTGCAGTCCCATGCGGCTGGCCACCGCGCGGACGCGCCCCATAGCGCCCTCGTGGGTTTCGCCGTACAGCAGCAGCGCGAAGGCCATGTTTTCGGCGACCGTCATGTGGGGGTACAGGGCGTAGTTCTCAAAGGCCATGACAACGTGACGCTGAGGGGCACTGAGCTTGGTGACGTCTTCTCCGTCAAATGCGATGGTCCCGGCAGTCGGCGTTTCCATCCCGCTGATCAGCCGCAGCAGGGTGGTTTTGCCCGAACCGGTCCCGCCGAGGATCACGAGCAGTTCACCGTTGGGAACATCGAGGTTGAGGTCGTCGATTGTCGTTGTCACAGTCGACGGATAGCGGTGCGTGAGACCTGTGAGGACGACCCGTGCCATTGGTGCCTTTCGTCATTGAGCAGCGTGGCGCAAAGCCGCGGTGGGCGGCTGCCACCAGGGACAACACTACCGCAAGGGGAGCTGATCTCCCTGCGCCCTGCCGTAGACTCGCCGTATGGGTGTTCGGCTGAAAGACGTTGCTGAGCGGGCGGGAGTGTCGGTTTCGACTGTCTCGCGCGTGCTCGGCGGTCGGGACACTGTTGCAGAGGCAACGCGCGCCAAGGTGATGCGTGCGGTTCACGACGTCGGCTATCAGCGCTCCACTCTGCTCGGCGCTGCCGCGGGTCAGTTTGCTGCGGTGAGCCTGCCGGAGAATCCCGAACACTGGCAGACGGACGTCGCGCGGGCTGCGATCGCCCACCTGCAGCGTGCCGGCCATGCCGTCATGACGCCGTATCTCGATGCTGAAGGCCGCGAGCTGAGTGCGTGCCTGAACGCCGGAGCGGCTGTCATCGTCACACCCACCTTCACCGAACTCGATGTCGATGTGCCTGTGGTGCGGTTCTCCCAGCCCGGGCGGCGCAGCAGTGCTGTGCGCACCGACGGAAGAATGGTCGGCCGCGACGATATTGCGGCTGATATCGATGTGCGCGCGGGCATGCAGCTGGCTTTCGACCACCTGTACGATCTGGGGCACCGCCGTATTGGGCTGGTGTGCAAGGACGTCGGAGAGCTCGCGGAGATCCTCAAGGAGAACTTCGAAGCTCTCCACCCGGCTGCGGCGATCGCCCCCAACCTCGACGATTGGATTGCGGCAGTCCCAAAGACCTTCGCCGGCGGTGTCGAGGCCGCATTGGTTCTGCGCGATGCCGCCTGCACGGCAGTCATTACGCAGAGTGCCCTGCAGATGTACGGAGTCTTTGAATCCATGCGCCGTCGTCGTCTCAGCGTGCCGCGCGACCTGTCGGTCATCGGCATCGGCGATTCGTCGACAATGCGGTTTACGAACCCGCCGGCAACCGTCCTGTCCTATGACACCGACAGTCTGGCGGAGGCACTTGCCAGGGCGGCCCTGCACATTCTGGACGGTTCGCCGCCGATGGCGGTTCCCCCGAATTTCCGGCCTCGGCTGCTGGCCCGCGCCTCGACCGCGGCAGTCAGGAGGTGAGCGTGACCCAGTACGAACTTTCCGGTGTGTCCCTGCAGCAGATCGCCACGGCGGCGGGAATATCTCAGGCCACTGCTTCACGGGCGCTGCGCGGTTCGGCGTCAGTTGCGCCGAAAACCCGCAGGGCTGTCGACATCGCCCTGCGCACCCTGGGCGTGAAGGTGCCGGCTGACCCCGATGTCAAGCGGATCGCCGTGGTCACGGCAGCGCCCATCGGGCCGGACATCGAGCCGTTCACCACCCTCATAGAAGAGCTGACCAAGCGCATTTTCGCCGTCGGCCACGTTGCCGTTCAAGCGGTCACCGACCCCGGTCTTCCTCCCACCTACGAACTGCTCTCAGCCGTTGGGGTCCACGGGGTGATCGTCGTCGGCGGCGGGCCCGCTTCGGGTGAAGCGGAGAAGCTGGCGAGCACCGAACTTCCCATGCTGCGCATTTCCCACGCCCGGCACACCGGTTTCGCGCAGATCATCATGGACTCATCGGTCGGCATTGAGACCGCTGTGCGCCACCTTGTGCAGCTGGGGCACACGAGGATCGGCTTGGCTGTGCCGGAGGACTCCGCGAAGAATTCCCGCGTGAGTGCTTTTCGAACCACGATGGCTGACCTGCTGTTCATCACCGGTACCCGGGAACAGGCTCCGGTTGTTGTCTCCGACCCCGGTGTGCTCGCCGGTGCGCAGGCTGCGCAGCAGCTACTGGACACCAAGTGCACTGCCGTCATCAGCGCGTCGCCGGATCTGACGGTCGGCTTCCTCCAAGCGGCCCAGCGGCAGCGCCTGCGGGTGCCTGACGATCTGTCGTTTCTGGCCGTCGGCGATGTCCCGGATGCCGATGTGTTCAATCCGCCGGTCTCTCAGGTCACGTTCGACTGGGAGCAGCTGGCCAGCACGGGCGTGCGCGAAATCGAGCGGCTCATGGCCGGGCCGGTCGATCCGCTGCCGGCCTACTGGGTCGAACCCGAGCTCGTTCTGCGCAGTTCGGATGCGCCGCTGGCCCGTCGCTGACTCAGCTGGCCCGCCGCTGACCGGAACCTGCCCACTGCCGAGGTGCCGTCAGGCCTCCCGTGACACTTCCCGTTCTCGGGCGCTGGCTAAATGGGCGAGCGCGCGGGACACCTCGCGCGGGTCTTCTGCCCGCAGCCGGGCTTCCGTCGCACCCTGGCCCACTTTGACGGTCAGCCCGCCGGGGTAGCGGTTGAGGTGGCGGAAGGCGTCTTCGTCAGTTGTGTCATCGCCCATGTAGATGGCCGCGTCGGCCCGTGTGGCCCGCATCAGCTGGTCGATCGCGTCACCCTTTGTTGTGCTGCGCACACTGAATTCGACGATGTCGTGACCGTGGACAATCCGCACATCGTCAAGTTCGGCTGACAGTTCGTCGAGGGTTCTGCGAACGATTTCGGCGCCCTTGGGTTCGACTTCGCGCGTGTGGAACGCCCGGCCCAGCGGTTTGCGCTCAAGCCACATGCCGGAGATCCCGGTGTGGTTCAGGCGCGAATCGAGTTCTTCGTGGGCGGTGTCGATGACGTCGAGGACCCGCATTTCGCGCGTGGAGAGATCCTCTCCGCTGCCGGGTACGGCAGCTTTTTCAACCGCGGCCGCATCGGGGACCGACACCTCGGCCCCGTGGGCCCCGAACAGCAGAGTGTTGTCTGGGGGAGTGACAACCGAGCGCAGATTGTCGAGGTTGCGGCCGGTGACGAATGCCGTCCACGTGCGCGGCAGCCGATCCAGCAGGTCTACCGCGTTGAGTGATTCCGGCAGGGCGCGGGATTCGTACGGGTTGTCCACCAGCGGAGCCATCACACCGTCGAAGTCCAGTGCGACCAGCAGCAGATTCGCTTGGGCCGCCTGCGAAAGCGCGTCTTTCAGCCGGCTCATCGTGCGCTTCCGTCGCTGTGCTCACCCGAAACCTCATCTGAGCCCAGTCCCTCGCGCACCGCATCCAAGCTGATGGCCGCAGTTTCCAGCGGAACGGGCTCCGTGCCGGCAATGCTGGCCAGGTCCGACAGGAAGCTGCCTGCCCACGTGTGTACGGTTTCGTCTTTCAGGCGCCTGCGCATGGGCCGCATCCGGCGGCGCTGTTCGCGCACTTCCATGCCCACGGCGCGCATGATGCCGTCTTTGAGTTCCGTAATGTCGTGGGGGTTGATGAGCACGGCCTGGGTCAGCTGATCGGCAGCCCCAGCGAACTCCGAGAGCACGAGCGCACCGGAATCATCAGTGCGGCAGGCCGCGTACTCCTTGGCCACGAGGTTCATGCCGTCGCGCAGCGGGGTGACGAGCATGACGTCTGCCGCCAGGTAGAAGGCCGTCATTTCGTCGCGGGGAAAAGAGTGGTGGAAGTAGTGGATGACCTGGTTGTGCAGGCCGGAGAATTCACCGTTGGTGTGGCCGACGGCCAGTTCGACCTCCGTGCGGATCTGCTTGTAGTGGTCGAGCCTTTCGCGGCTGGGGGTGGCGATCTGCACGAACGTGACCTTGTCCTTGTTCAGGCGGCCCTCGCGGAGGAGTTCGTGAACGGCTTTGAGGCGGTGGCGCAGACCCTTGGTGTAGTCCATGCGGTCGGTGCCGAGGATGACGATGTCCGGATTTCCCAGTTCGCGGCGGATGTCCTGTGCACGAGCCTGAATTGCAGGGTCGCCGGCCAGTTCTATGAGGGCTTCCGTGTCGACCGAAATGGGGTAGTGGGCAGCGCGTGCGGTGTGTTCCTCGGTTCCGAGGTCCGGGTCGGCGGTGACGGTGATGTCGTCGCCCTTGGTGATGAAGCCGGAGTGTTTGCGCACGCAGCGGCGGAAGTTCGCTGCATCCGTGGGCCGTTGGAAGCCGATGAGGTCCGCACCCTGGACTCCGCGCAGGATCTCAGAGCGCCACGGCAGCTGGCTGTACAGCTCCACCGGCGGGAATGGAATGTGGAGGAAGAAGCCGATGCTGACGTCCGGGCGCATGGAGCGCAGCAGCTGGGGGACCAGGAACAGCTGGTAGTCGTGCACCCACACGGTTGCGTTTCTGCCGGCGGTTTCGGCCGTGCGGATGGCAAAGCGGGTGTTGACGTCGAGGTATTTGTCCCACCACGTGCGGTGGAATGCAGGCGGTGCGATGACGTCGTGGAACAGCGGCCACAGGGTGCCGTTGGAGAAGCCCTCGTAGTACATCCGAAAGACGTCAGAGCTCAGGCGCACCGGCACCAGGTGCATTCCGTCGTGTTCGAAGGGGTCAACGTCGGTGTCGGTGATTCCCGGCCAGCCGATCCACGCTCCGCTGGCTCGGCGCACAACGGGTGCAAGTCCCGTTACGAGACCGCCGGGAGCGGTCTTCCAGCCGGGTTCGTCACCGGAATCGTCCCGGTCGATGGGCAGCCGGTTGGCCACTACGAGGAATTCCGGGCCCTGCGCGGGTGGGTCGATGGTGGGCAGCTGGTCGGCGGCGTGCAGGCGTTTCACTGTGCTCCTTACTCGACCGCAGAGTTCGGCGGTGCGGCGACGGGCAGACCCTGCGTGCGCGGTGCGAATCCTGTGCGGAGATCCGGGACTTGCAGACCATCCTACTGAATTCGTCTACCCTGTTGTTGATGAATCTGCAGACAGTTGGCGGCTACCGCCTGGGCGAAAAGCTCGGCTCAGGCGGTATGGGCGTTGTGTACAAGGGCTATGACGAGCACGACCGGCCCGTTGCCGTAAAAGTCCTCCATCCCAGCATCGCGGACGACGAACCTTCGCGCTTGCGGCTAGCCCGTGAGGTTCGCACACTGCAGCGGATATCGCATCCGCGGATTGCTGCCGTCCTCGATGCTGATCTTGATGCTCAGCGCCCGTATATCGTCACGGAGTTCGTGTCCGGCGCAACTTTGCTTGAAGACGTCCGCTCAGGCGGTCCGTTCACCGAGCCCGAGCTGGTGCACTTCGGACACGCGCTGCTGGATGCGCTCGAAGCCGTGCACGCCGCCGGTGTTGTCCACCGTGATCTCAAACCGGCCAACGTCATGATCTCCGATGGTGAGCCCGTGGTCATCGACTTCGGGATTGCACAGGCTGTTGACGAGGTCACCGTCACGGTGACCGGTCTGGTCATGGGAACTCCCGGATACCTGTCTCCCGAGGTGGTCGAAGGGGGAGACTCGTCACCGTCGACTGACTGGTGGGGTTGGGGAGCGACGATGGCCTTTGCCGCCACGGGCCGCAATCCCTTCGGCGGAGGCGGCATTGATGCGGTCATTGCCCGGGTGGCGACTGGACGGGCTGATCTCGAAGACTGCCCGGAGCGCTTTGATCCCATCATCCGAGCTGCGCTGCAGCCCAAACCGGAAGACCGTCCCACGGGGGACGAGCTGCTCGGCGCCCTCATCGACGTCGAAGAGGGGCGGATGCCAGACTTCGGTCGGGGCTCAGAAGAGAAGCCAGACCCCGGTCCGGGTTCAGAAGACCAGACAAGGGTGCAGCCGGAGGCGGTGGCCCGCACGGAGGTTTTCCCGCGCCAGCAGCCGGCGGCACCTCAGTGGAAGCCTCCGGTGCACGGTTCGCTGGAGCCTGCCCACCGGCCCTATTCGCCCCAGCCGGGCGCTGCACATCAGACTGCCGTTGCTCCCTATCAGCCGCATTCGCCGGCACCCGTCGTGCCGCACCAGGGCGTTAGCCCAATCGCGCAGCAGCAGCCCTATCCGAATGCGGGCTTCGGGCAGCCGGTGCCGGACAAGCCGGTCCGCGGTCGTTTCCCGACTTTCGGCGCTGTCATGCTGGGCATGGCGGCGGCGGTGTTCGCGCCCCTGATTCTGGTGGTGGTCTCCTACCTGTGGCAGGTGTTGGCGCGCACGTTCGGCAAGGCGCACATCATTGCGCGCAGGCGCCGCCTCTACGAAGGGCCCGGCAGCGGGAAGTGGGATTTCGTGTCTCACGCGCCGGGTGCGTTCTTCAGTTCCGTCTTCCTCAGTGTCTTCGCGACGATTCTGCCCCTTATGGCTGGCCTGGCGACGTTCATTTTGGCTCACCTGAACCTCGTTGAGCTGGGTGACGGCCCCATGTCGGTTACATTCGAACTGTTCCTCGCCTCGGTTGTGTACACGTTCGTCCTGTGGAGGGGACCGGGTTCGCAGATGCTGCGTTTGGGAACACGGCTTGCCTTCGACCGGTGTACGGGGTCATCGAGGTTGGCCGGGCTGATCATCGGCGTGGTTCTGCTGATCGCCGCCGCATTTCTCCTGTCTGGAGTGCTGGCCGGCGACAGCTTCGACCCGTGGCCGCTGGCGCCGGAGGCCGTGGACTCCATTCCGCAGCTGACATAGCTGATCCCGGTGCTTTTCCCAGGGAGGATGTGCGCCTGCGGTCTTAGGCGCAAGTAGGATTGTCGGTGAGATCTTCAACCGGAGGAACAGCAGAGAAACATGGCGAAGAAACCGTCGAACATTGACCGCCGTTCGGCCGCGCGTGAAAAGGCGCGGCAGATTGCCGAAGCGCAGGCCCGCAAGCAGAAGACAGCCAAGCGTGTGCTCTTCATCGGAATCGCACTCGTGGTGGTCCTGGTGATAGTCGTGGTGAGTGTTCTCATCTACCAGTCCACACGGCCGGCTGACCAGCCGCAGGGCTACAGCGACGGCTCGGTGACGTTCGTCAAAGACGGCGACGGTGTGGCGCTGACGGGGGACCCGAGCAAAGACAGCAAGGACGCAAAGGACAGCGCGCCAAATGTCAAGGTGTTCCTCGACTACCAGTGCCCTGCGTGCGGGCAGTTCGAAGCCCTCAACGGCAAGGGGCTTGGAAAGCTCGCCGATGACGGCGATATTTCGCTGACCTTCCAGCCGGTGGCGCTGCTGGACAACCGGTCCGGCGGCACAAAGTACTCGACCCGGTCGGCCAACCTCATGATGTGTGTTGTCGACTCCGGCCAGGCCGATAAGTTCCAGGAACTGTCGCTCGGCCTGTTCTCCCAGCAGCCCGAAGAGGGCGCAACGGGTCTTGATGATCAGAAGATGCTCGACCTGGCCAAGGAAGCCGGAGTCGACGTCGACAAGAAGATCAACACCGCTGAGGATGATGTGACCGTCACGGACTGCGTGAACAACATCCAGTTTGAGGACTATGTCACCCAGTCGACGAAGGAAGCCCTCAACAACGGGCTCAAGGGCACTCCGACGGTGCAGGTCAACGGCGAAAACGTCGGTGACTGGAGCGACCAGCAGTCGTTCTTCGCTGAAATCCTCCAAGCTCAGAAGAAGTGAGTGAGGGCGGTCTGCGGTTGTTCCCGATGAGGTTTACATGAACCTGGGTTGTGGGTGCTATACCTCCTACGCAATTACGAGAAGACAGGAACTATCGCTGTGCGCTGCAACACCGTACATACGATTGTAGGAAGTAGGCGGACACCAGCAGTAAGCACCGTGTGAGGCAAACAGGGGGTTGGGGTTACCCGCAAATCGTGGACACGTAGTGGAGCTACCTAGTGGTTAGGCAGCTATTTCTTTTCTGCTAGTGATTAGACCAATTTGGTTCTCAAAGTCGACGGGGCTGACCATACCGAGTGCGGAATGTCGGCGTCGACGGTTGTAGACGACTTCAATCCAGTAGGCAACGGCCTTGCGTGCAGCATCACGGGTCGTCCAGCGCTTACGGTCGTAGAACTCGGTTTTAAGCGTCGACCAGAACGACTCAGCCATCGCGTTATCAAAGCACACACCAGTACGCCCCACGGACTGAGCAATGCCCAGGCTGCGGCAAACCTCCCAGAGCTGCTCGCTAGTGAATTGAGCTCCGCGGTCAGCGTGAAACACCAGCCCATCAGGAACGTCACCACGCAACGTGTGCGCCATCCGCAGGGCCCGCTCGACCAGGGAAGTATCTTGAACGCTATCCATAGCCCAGCCCAGCACCCGGCGGGAATGGCCATCGCGGACCGCGCACAAGTACAACCAGCCTTCACCGGTGCGCAAGTAGGTAATATCTGACATCCACACCCGGTTGAGCTCACCAGTATCAAACATGCGCTTGACCAGGTCAGGAAGCGTGGACTTACGCTTAGCTTGAATCGTTGTCACCGGGACAAAGGCCCGCGGTGAAATCCCCTCAATCCCCATCATGCACATCCGTTTAGCCACAGTCTTACGGTTAAGCGCAATGTGGTAGCGCTCGGCAAGTTCTGCGGTGATCCGCGGCGCACCATAAACCTCATCGGAGTCTTTCCAAATCCGGTGAATCTTGCGGTCAACATCATCGTAAAATGCTGCACGATCATCTTCGCCCGATAGTCGCTTCTGCTGCGTATGGGCCCATTTGTAGTATCCAGACCGAGACACTTTAAAAAGCCGTGCCATGCGCTTGATGCTGTAGTTCGCCTTCTCCTGCTGCATCAATTCGAACTTTTCTGCTCGCGTTGCTTCGCAGCGAAGAAGGCTGTCGCTTTTGACAAAAACTCGTTATCCATCTTGGCTTCAGCCAGCTCCCGACGAAGACGAGCATTCTCAGCACGAAGATCAGCCTCGCTCATCCCATCTGATGCTCCTCGGCGCTCACGCTCGAGTTTGACCCACCGGCCTAAAAGCCCGGCGGACACACCAATCTCCTTAGCCACATGAGCAATCGGACGCCGCGACTCTATTACCAGGTTCGCGGCTTCACGCCGATACTCCGGCGTGTACTTCTTGCGCTGTTGACTCACAATGAACATCCTCTCCTACGGACACAAGATCCGCACTAATAGGGTGTCCACTAAACGTGGGTAACCTCAGCAATATCGAAATCAGACCCTTGAAGCCCTCACCGCCTAGAATTAAACCAGTCCAACTTTCGGGGGCCAGTTCACCTCGGATCCCCGCGGGGCTTTTTCTGCCCCTCACCCTTTCACTTTTGCTTTAGGTAAGGGTAAGTTAACTCCCACTATGACCTCGAACCCAGTTACCCTGAACACTCCGACGAGCACTTCCGCCTACCGCGCGGCCTTTTCTGACCACCTACTCTTGGCCGCCCCTTCTGAACCGCACCATCGAATCATCCGCGCCACTGTTTATGACGTCAGCGCCCCGGCAGAAAACCTGCAGAGGATTGTCATCCGCTCCCCCGAGCTAGTCGGCTTTCAGCTTTCCGGCCCGGACGAATTCTTTGGCCTCTTTATGCCGGCTAAGCCCGGCGAGAATCTCCATTTACCACTCCACGGAGGTGGCGCCAATATCCGCGCAAGCGTTACAGCCATGCCGGAGACCCAACGCCCAAATTTACGTTGGTACACCGTACGCTCACTCGATCCCGAGTGCGGACAGATAACTTTCGACGTGGCGACACATGGCGTCAAAAATCCAAAGGATGAGCACGTCGGACCAGGGCTCGCCTGGGCTCTTGCAACTCGTGTTGGCGACCAGGTAGGCATCTGGACATGCCAGGGCCTCTGGCACCGCGCGCAAAGTTCACAAACACTTATCGCAGACCCATCTGCCGTACCTTCCGTTCGCGCCATTTTGGATTACGCGGATGCGTTTACCCCGGAACAGTTGCGCGACATACACCTCGTAGTGGTCGCCGAGAACCATGGTGACCTCGAGCCATCCCTCGTCGCCGACTGGGAGAGCAAGCTGGGCAGCCTAGAAGTGCTGTTTAGCGCTACAACGGACTTCAGCACGGCAGTGATGTCCCACCTACAGCAACTGGACCGTGCCGAACACCCCGCAACACAGTCGAAGTACGTCTGGGTCGCGGGTGAAGGACAGCTCTGCAAGGAAGTACGGCGCCACGCAATTCACACCTGGGGCCTCAATAGCGAATCCGTGCAGTGGTGCCCCTAT
Organism: Brevibacterium sp. Marseille-P9724; assembly: GCF_902500275.1. Lineage (NCBI taxonomy): Bacteria > Bacillati > Actinomycetota > Actinomycetes > Micrococcales > Brevibacteriaceae > Brevibacterium > Brevibacterium sp. Marseille-P9724. The sequence goes on from NZ_LR722993.1 coordinate 210,654, forward strand.
TGGTTCCTAGGCAGGGCACGGCCTTAATTAGCCACAATCCCTCGCGGCACAATAATCGGAGCCATACCGCGGGGATCTTCCCACACCTCGGCATTCAGGCCATATGCCTCGCGCAACACATCCACCGTCAGAGCCTCCTTTGGAGAACCCTCGGCGATCTTTTCCCCTTCCTTCATGACGATCATCTCGTCGCTAAAAGTTCCCGCCAGGCCAAGATCATGAAGTACGGTAATCACCGTCTTGCCCTCTTGAGCGAGCTCCCGCACGATACTTAGAATCTCTATCGCATGTGCCGGATCTAGGTAGGTAGTCGGTTCGTCCAACAGCACAATTGGCGTATCCTGCGCCAACACCATCGCCATCCAGACCCGCTGCCGCTGGCCGCCAGAAAGCTCCGCCACGTCGCGGGCAACAAGATGGTCAACCTTCGTCTTCTTCAGCGCCTCGCGCACTTTTTCTTTATCTTCTGACGCCGTCGCTCCCGCACCCCAGAGCGATCGACGATAAGGGTGCCGTCCGCGCTCCACAAGTTCTCCAACGGTCAATCCCGCCGGACACAGCGGGTGTTGTGGCAAAAGCGCAATTAGTTGGGCGGCTTCGCGCGACCGCAAACTATGCACGTCCTTTTTCTCTACAAGAACCCGTCCTTCGGCGGGAGCAAGCAGCCGAGAAAGCGTCTTGAGCAACGTCGACTTGCCACAACCATTGGGGCCTAAGAGCGTGGTGACCTTCCCGGGCTCTGCAGTGAAAGACACGTCCTTAACAATGCTTGGGCCGTCGTTGTAGCCCACGGTGACGTGATCAGCTTGAACGTTCATTGAACCATTCCTTTCAGAGTTCCGCGACGGGCCGCCAACCACACAAGCAACACCAACGCGGGGCCACCGATGATGGCGGTAACCAAACCCACAGGGGATGTAAATGGCAGTGCGCCCGCCACGACGGCGCACGCAGCTAATAGAGCAGCGCCTGCAAAAGTAGAGCACAACGGATGGGGCGTGGGCGTTCCGGCCACCAGCTTGGCCAGCTGAGGAGCCAATAGTGCCACGAATCCAATTGGGCCGACAAAGGAAACCACCACCGCGACAATGCCCGTTGCGGCAATGAGCAAAATAGCGCGCACCCTCGTGACATTTACCCCAAGTGTGGACGCGGTGGCGTCATCATGAGAAAGAAGAGGGACATCGCGCGTAACACAGAGGCCTAAAACTACGAAGGGCAACAGGCCCAACACCATAGGCAACAAAGCTTCCATACGCACAAAGCCGGTAGACCCAGCGAGCCAAGTTTGGGCATCCGTGGCACGAGTTAAGTCAGCCCGGAGCAGGAGATACTGCACTAAAGACTGCGTGAGGAAAGACAGTGCCAGGCCGATGACCACTACGCGCTGCGACGTCCCGAAGCCACCGAGTAGAACGAGCAAACCAACGATCACTAGTGCGCCAAGCAAAGCGAGTGCAGCACGCCACCAGAACGTCGGCACCCCCTCACTCCATGCAGGGCGGGTAACTACGGTGCCCGCCACAACCAAAACCGCCGCGCCGCCGGATACACCGAGAATGTCCGGGCTGGCCAGCGGATTGCGGGCCATGGTCTGAGTCCACGCACCTGCCAGCCCTAGAGCCGCGCCGACCAGAACGGTAGCGATTGCTACAGGCAGGCGGAGATCCCACACCACGTTGATTGCTTGCTGTGTGCCCCCACCGGTGAGAACCTCGATGACTTCCATCGGGCTGAGCTTCACCGCTCCTTGCCCCAGGATTAAGCAGTAACAAAGAGCCGCTATGAGGGCGAACCCTGCCGAAGCCGCCAGGACGCGTCTGCTTCGTGAACGCTTAAGACTACGGATAGACGTCATATCGCTCATATCGTCAGCTCCGAGTCATTCGAGGTCGGTGAACTCTTCTTACGTCGCACCGCCAGAATCATCACTGGGGCACCGACAATAGCTAAGACAATGGACATTTCCAGCTCGTTAGGCTGCAGGACGAAGCGGCCCACAATATCGGCTAGCAACACAGCCGCGCCACCAACAATGCCGGTCGGCAGCAAGAGGCGAGTCAGGGACGGGCCGGTAAACGGGCGTAGTAGGTGTGGCACGGCGAAGCCCACGAATGTCACAAGCCCCACAGTGGCTGTCGCCGAGCCGGCGAGGATGATCACCGCTGCGGCAGCCAACAAGCGGGTTCTCGTGGGCGAGCTGCCAAGGGAACGGGCGGAGTCCTCTCCCATCGCAAGTAGATCCAGCGGGCGTGCTGCAAGCGCACCACATAGAGCACCTAGTGCTAGACCTAAAGCAGCTAAGGCCACGTCTTCCATACCCCGCCCAGCCGTAGAGCCAACGGTCCAGCGGCGGAGCCCTTCCAGGGTGTCGGAAGAATAGAGGCTCAGCATATTCGTGGCTGCTTGCAGGGCGAAGGTAACTCCCACGCCCACGAGTACCAGAGTTAGCGGGTTACGCGATACGCGGGAAATCAACAGCACGATTAAGGCAGCGACGGCCGCCCCGACGAGCCCTACAAGTGTCCGCTCCCCGACCGTCGTTGCCCAGCCCAAGGTCAGTGCCGCAGCGACTGCGAAACTTGCTCCAGCGTTCACGCCGATAATGCCGGGATCTGCCAGGGGGTTGCGGGTCCAGCTCTGAGCAATGGCACCCGCCATAGCCAGGGCTGCGCCTGTGATCACAGCCAAGAGGGTGCGCGGAACGCGCAAGTCCCAAATGATGCCGGACTGTTCAGCATTGATGCCGGATTGCGTAGATGGGTGCGGACCATGCATGAGGATGCTGGTCACTTCGCCAATGGAAAGATCTTTGGAACCCAAGTACAGGGAGGCAAGCAGCAGCAAAGCCAAGCCAACGAGTGCGGCCGAAGTAAGCAAACGCCGGGAAAACACCAAAGAATGTCGAGTCCTTGAAACGGACACTTTCAATTAAATTGCGTCAGAGAACTTGTCGACTGCCCAGGGGATGGTCAATGGGTTTGGCATACTCATTGCATTGCCCACGTTTTCGTCCATCCAGCGGACCTTGCCTTCGCGAACAACGTCCAGCTTGCTGAATGTTGGATCCTTCTTCAAGGTATCGGCGGCACCCTGGTAATCAAGGATGAAGAGGTAATCGACGTTGTTGAGGTCGCTGTAGTTCTCAGGTGCGATGTCGCGGTAGAACTCGCCCCCGTTACCTTCGAGCTCCTTCGGGATCTCGAAGCCCAGACTCTTGATAAACTGCCCGCGACCGTCACCGGAGGTGTACAGGCCGATCTTTCCCTGATAAGGCATGACGATAGCCGCACGCTTGCCTTTGAGCTCAGGGTGCTGCTGTTGGAAATCATCGAAGGCCTTCTGCGTTTCTTCGACGAGTTTGTCGCCTTCTTCTTGCTTGTCTACAGCGCCGGCGATCTGGTTGACCTGATCCCGCCAGGGGATCTGCCAGTCCGTGGCACCGTCTGGCTTAACGGTGGTTGGGGCGATGTCATTAAGCGCCTTCTTCGCCTGCGCGTCTACGGCAGAGTTCACCGCAATGATCTTGTCCGGATCAGCGGCGGAGATCTTCTCCAGGATTTCAGCAGTGAATCCGTTGGCAGTACCGTAAACCACTTCAGGCTTGTTGTCGCCGAGCTTTTCGGTAGCCCATGGGCCGACGCCAGACGCATCAACATCTCCCTCAGCACCCCAGGGCGCTACGAGGACTGGTTGGATGCCTAGAGCGAGCAAGGTATCGCTGTCTCCCAGGCCAACTGCGGCGATGCGCTCGTCCCCGGTGCCCTCATTTTTTGACGCCGCCGCGTCGTCGCCTCGGGAGCAACCAGACAGAACAAGAGTGGATGCTGCCAAGACAGCGGCGGTCTTCAGCGCCGCTCGACGGGTCAGCGAATTGTTTCGAAACATGTGAAATCCTAACGCGTAAGGAACTCTTTGAAACGCTGTAAAGTACCCGTAGCCCCAAGAGACTGATGGCCTCTTTCGGCTACGGCCAACACAGCAGTCGGGCCTATACTACACAGGTAAGGCTAACCACACAATAGGCTACCCTAAGTTAGTCCGCTTCCTGCTCGGCCGCTACCGACTCCATCGCCACCTTGGCCACCGTCGCCACGCTGGCCACCCTAGCCACCCTGGCTCTCAGTGCCGAGATGCTCGCGCTATTGCAACTCGTGGCACCAACTGTCGGAAAAGTTGCACTTCGAAGGTCGAAATGTCGCTAGAACGGGAATCTGTCAACACAGGCGCGCCTCCGAATTTTGCGACAATTCCCTGACCTGCAGTTTTGCGGAGCTGCAAATCAGTGTCTTTAACGCATTCCCGTTCTAGCGACATTCACCCCTGCTAGCGCCCCAAATACGGCGCCGTCGGCCACGCATTCCCGGTCTAGCGACATCTGCACATCCTCACGCCGCCAAATAGGGCGCCGGCGCCTCCCGTGACGCAATCCCCCCAGCACTGCGCTCGCACAATCTCACATTTCGCTGGCGCTGCAGCCAAGCGGAAAGCGTGGGCGCCAATAAGAAAAAATAGGCCCCCTACCGCAACAAATGTGAACTGCTCCCCATTAGTTGGACTGAGAAATCAGTTACCGACTAGTGGGGAGTAGTTGTCATTGAGAGCACGAAGTTCGCTAAGTCAGCATCAGCGCGAGCAATTGGTCGAACTATTTGAGCAAGGCATGGGTTATACAGCCGCTGCCAATGCCCTTGGTGTCTCCAAGTATGCCGCCCGTATGCTCTATCGTCGGTTTAAGCTGCATGGCAGGCTATGTCTTGTGGAGAAACCGACAAAGCAGCAGTACTCGTTTGAAATCAAGAAGGAAGTTGTCCAACGCTACCTTGCCGGCGAGACAAGAATGGATCTTGCCCGCGAGTTTGGCCTGTCATCAGACCAGCTCGTCAAAGATTGGACCAGGACATGGCGTACAGGCGGCGATGACGCGTTGAAACCGAAGCCGAAGGGCAGGCCCAAAGGCTCGGCTGCACCGAAGCGGCTTACAGAAGAAGACAAGCTGTGCCGTCAGATTGCGCGGTTGGAAGCGGAAAACGCGTATCTAAAAAAATTGCGGGACTTGAGGAATCAGGGACGCGCCTGAAAGTCCAGGCGATTGTCATCCTCAAGTCGCACCATCGTCTGCAATACCTTTTTGCGGGTAACCCCAGCCGCAGACCGCACGCACACTGATTTGGGCTGTGTGGGCTGTTGGACTAAACTGCTCACGATCGGAGGGAGTCCCTCCGTCCGCCTCCTTAGCTCAGTTGGTAGAGCACCGCTCTTGTAAAGCGAAGGTCGTCAGTTCGAGTCTGACAGGGGGCTCAGCTTCTTCGGGAAGCACCTCAGCACGAGGTGCTTCCCGTTTCTGTTTTGAGTCTCACCTAGACTTCCCGTGTGACGAACGCAGCAGACAGCAGACTCAGCGGCCTTGACCGCTTCTTCAAAATCACTCAGCGCGGCTCCACTGTGGGCACCGAAATCAGGGGTGGTCTGACGACCTTCCTGGCAATGGCCTACATCATCGTGCTCAACCCGATCCTCATCGGTGCGGCCGCTGATTCGACGGGTGCGTTCCTCGGCGGGGGAGACACTCCCAACCTGGCCGCGGTGGCTGCTGCGACATCGCTCATTTCGGGTCTTCTCACCCTGCTTATGGGCCTGGTGGGCAATTTCCCCATGGCGGTGTCCTCAGCTTTGGGCATGAGCGCGTTCATGGCGTTCGGGGTTGTTGTCATTCCAGGTATGACGTGGGCCGATGCGATGGGCCTGGTGGTCATTGAAGGCATTATTCTTCTTCTGCTGGTGGTCACCGGTTTCCGCACCGCGATCTTCAACGCGGTGCCAGGCCAGCTGAAATCCGCAATCGGTGTGGGCATCGGCTTCTTCATTGCGCTCATCGGCATGATCAACGCCGGCTTCATCAGCAACTCCGGCGGCACAGCGCTTGAACTGGGCCAGGGCGGGTCGATTGCCAGCTGGCCGGTGCTGCTGTTCACGGTCGCGCTTCTGCTGCTGTTCGTCCTCTACGCATGGGGCGTGCGCGCCGCGATCCTCTACACGATCCTCATTGCCACCGTCATCGCGTTCGCACTCGAAGCGGTGTTCAACCTGGGACCGAAGACCGGAGCTGACGGCGAGGTCGCCAACCCGGGCGGATGGGGTCTGACGGTGCCGAAGATCGAAGGCGGCTGGTTCCATTCGCCAGACCTGTCGATCCTCGGTTCGTTCAACCTGCTGGGCTCATTCCAGTCGGTTGGCATCATCACCGCTGTTCTCGTGGTGTTCACCCTGCTGCTGACGAACTTCTTCGACCTGCTGGGCACCATGATGGCCGTCGGCACGCAGGCGAAACTCGTTGACGAGTCCGGTCAGGTAGAAGGCGCCAAGCGGATCATGGTGGCCGATGCTCTCGGTGCCATCGTCGGCGGTCTGGGCGGAACCTCGTCGAATTCCGGCTTCGTCGAATCGACCGTGGGTGTTGGCTCTGGTGCTCGCACCGGTCTGGCGAATGTTGTGACCGGTGCGCTGTTCCTGCTGACGGTGTTCCTCGCTCCTCTGGCCGCACTCATCCCCTCCGAGGCGGCAGCGCCGACACTGGTCTTCGTCGGCTTCCTCATGATGCAGCAGGTTGTGCGCATCAACTGGACGGACATTGAGATTGCAGTCCCCGCGTTCCTCACGATCGTTCTCATGCCGTTTTCGTACTCGATCACCAACGGCATCGGTGCGGGCTTCGTGTCCTACGTCGTGCTCAAGGCCGCACGCGGCAAGTTCCGCGAAGTGCACCCGCTCATGTACCTCACTGCCGCACTGTTCATCGTGTACTTCGCATCCGGGCCGATCCAAGCGCTCGTGGCCGGCTGACAGGTCACCGGCCCCAGCCGCCGTTGCCACCGGCCCCCAGCTGGCGTTGCCCACAGCGCCGGTTCGGCACCTCGGCGAGTGACACCTGGTCGAACTCGCAGTTCTTTTCGGTGTGAGGCGGCTCCTATAGAGTGTTGCCGTCATCGGAAAACACCATGAGGACGCAGATATGGAACCCCTGTACATTCTGATTCCGCTCATCCCCGTCATCATCATCGTGGTGCTGCTGTTCCTGCTGTTCGGCGGGCTGCGCACATCGATCTTCTTCACCGTCAAAACGCAGGAGCGCGTCATCGTCGAGCGCTTCGGCAAGTACCGCAAAGTCTGCGAACCGGGCCTGAACATGAAGGCGCCGTTCGTCGACACGACCACCAAGCCGATTTCGCTGCGCGTGCACCAGCTCGAAGTCAACATCGAAACCAAAACCCAGGACAACGTGTTCGTCATGGTGCCGGTTGCGGTGCAGTACGTGATCGGCGAAAACCAGGTTGTTGACGCCTACTACCGTCTGTCGAACCCGGAAGAGCAGATCCGCTCCTACGTCTTCGACACCGTCCGTTCGGCTCTGTCGACCCTGACCCTGGACTCGGCCTTCGAATCCAAGGACGACATTGCGACCTCGGTCGAACAGCGCCTGTCAGCGTCAATGGCCGGCTACGGCTTCCGGATCGTCAACACGCTGGTGACCGACATCAGCCCAGACTCGCGCGTGCGCGATTCGATGAACTCGATCAACGCCGCCCAGCGCGACCGTGTGGCCGCCCAGGCTCTGGCCGAAGCGGACAAGGTCAAGCGCGTCACGCAGGCTGAAGCAGAAGCTGAATCGCGTCGCCTGCAGGGTGAGGGTGTAGCTGCTCAGCGCAAGGCAATCGCGAACGGCATTGCCGAACAGTACGAAGCCCTGCGCCGTGTGGGCATTGAGCAGACCGCCGAACAGCTGCTGCTCATGACCCAGTACTTCGACACCATGCAGGACGTTGCGCGCAACGGAAAGTCCAACGTCATGTTCATGCCGAACAACCCCGGGGCAGTGGGCGGTCTCGCGGAGGAAATCCGCAACACGATGCTGGCGACAAACCAGGTCAAAGAGGACGGCCTCGGCGTCGAGCACGACCGCTGACCGCACCGCACTGAGCCCGAGCGGCGCGTAAAGCCGCGCACCGCCTCGGCTGCGGCTGGCCGTAACTCCAGCGAAACGGCTGCTGAGCACATGCTCAGCAGCCGTTTCGCTGTTTCAGTCGCTCAGGGCCCCGAACTGCCCGGTGCTTCCGAAGTGCCAGGAGAATCGGGTGCTCCCTGATCTCCCGAGGTGCCGGGCGTCTCCGCGGTGTCGGCAGACGCCGCATCGTCAGCGGCAGCGCGGTGGGCCGCCGGTGACACGTGGTGACCGCTTTGACTGCGCGCTTCGAGAGGAAGCTCGGCAGCACGAACCCATTCGGGGTATTTCGGGTCAAGATAGGCCCCCGACGATGTTCCGCGCAGTCGCCGTCCCACCCACGGGGCCAGGTGCTCTTTGAGCCATTCGGCTTCGTCTTCCATCCGGTCGCGAAGCGGCTTGGAGGTTTTTGACAGACGGAATCCTCGGATGCCCACCCGGTCCTCTTCGAGGACCCCCAGCGCAGACTGGGCGACCATGGTGTGCCCCTGCGTGCTCAGGTGAATGCGGTCGGGTGCCCAGTACTCCTGCGCGTAGATGGGGCGCATGCCCCACAGATCGAGCATGTAGCAGCCGTGGCGTCCGGCCAGGGTCCACATGTGCGCGTTGTACACGGCCACGCGGGGGCGCAGTGCGCGCAGCACGGGGCTGAAGGCGGCTGTGTCGAAGCCGTTGCCCAGCAGCACCTCGATGCCCTCGGCCCGCATTGCCGAGATCGCCCGCTCCAGCTGTTCGGCCAGGCCGTCAACATCGGCGGCTGGGCGCAGCACATCATTGCCTCCGGCCACAAAGGACACGAGGTCGGGCTTGAGATCGAGAGCGACCGGCACCTGTTCGTCGATGATGGCGCCGAGCTGCCGACCCCGGATGGCGTGATTGGCATACAGCAGGTCCGGGCTGCCGACGGGGGACTGGGTCAGGGCGTGCGCAAACCGGTCAGCCCAGCCGATGAAACGGCCGTCTTCCAGTGCGGACTCGTCCATGAGCCCTTCGGAAAACGAATCTCCGAGGGCCAGGTAGGTGCGGATCCGATGGTCGTCGCGTTCAGTCATAGGCTCTCCCGGTCGAGGTGGGTGAAGGCTTCGCGCAGGCTTTCAGCCCGCGCCTTGGGGTCGGCGGGAATGGTCGGATCTCCGGCCATGACACGGCGGCACCACTGCATGACGAGGCTGTTCTTGGGTGCTCGGATGCCGTTCAGGTGGGCCAGGCGGACGATCTCACCGCCGAGGTAGTCAGCTTCTATATTGCCGGTCCCGCGAGCCATGGACTGCCAGGTGGACGACAGGTTCTGCACCCCGTCGATGGGGGCTTGGGGAATGCGGTCGGCAAAGCCGAGCTCCTCGGGAGGGTTCGGGCAGTGCACAATGCCCGCAGCCTGGTAGACGGCGCGGGCTTCGTCCTGCAGCTGCTCCAGCAGGTCGCTGTGGTCGAGGGATCCCACGAGGGCGTCGATGCCGTTGTCGAGGTTCGCCAACAGCTTCCCGTAGGTGTAGGGCGAAGGCTCAGGCACGATGACCGACGCGAAGTTCCCGGCCGTGAAGTCGCCGTCCGCCTGCTGAAGGTACTGCGGCAGGGCTGTGCCGTCAGTCTCGCCAGCCTGCGGTCGGGGCGCGTCCGGTCCGCACACGGGACCGGTGATGAGTCCGGCCCACCGGTCTTCCATGAACACCGCCAGCTGTCCCGGCTCGGTGTAGACCGCCGGTGTGTAGATGACGGTCGTCGATACTGTCGCAAACCAGCGCGGTGCCTGTTCCTGCGCATCCGTGCCGTTGAGGAACAGCATCAGCGGCAGGCGCTCGCCGGCGGTGCCCAGCTGGCTGCCGTGCTCGTCAGTGACGGCAAGGTCAGCCCATTCGGCCAATGCGGTGGGCAGCTGCTGAGTTTTCACTGCCAGGATGATCACATCGCCGGCACGGAGATTCACCTGTGCTGATGAGCGCACTACTGTTGGATGTGCAGTCAGAGTTTCGTGCGGAGTGCGGACTGTCAGCCCCGCCGTTTCGATAGCATCGGCTTGGCTCCCCCGCGCAACCAGCACGTGGTCAACCCCAGCGCGGCAGAATCCCGCGCTGAGCATTCCGCCAATGGCTCCGGCTCCCACAATGATGTATCTGCTCATAGCTCAACAGTACTAGGAAGGCGTGTCGACACTGGATTCTCAGGACCTCAGCGGCTCCGCTTCCGACCGCGGCGCAGAAAGCGGCGACGGCAACGGAAACGGCGGAACCGCCACACCGCACTCGGAGGCATCGACTACAGGGCGAGACCCGCAGCATGAAACTGCGACCGCGTGGAAGTCGAACGAACACGCCTCTGAACCTCCCGCGCGGTCGGCCCGGGCCCGAGACCTCCTGTCTGACCTGAAGAAGGCCGGCGCTTTCGACAAGCCAGCGCAGGAAGTCGAGCACTTCGACGAGGAACCTGCCGCTGACAGCGGCGAACCCGATGCGAAAAGCACCGGTGCCGGTGCCGCTCAGACCGCTTCGCTCAGCGTCGACCAGGTGCGCGAAGGCGTGGCCCGACAGCAGGCCGCCGACCGTGCTGCAGACCGTGCCGCCAGCGTGCCTTCCGCACAGCCCGCAGTGCCGGAACAGCCGACGGCAGCCGGGCAGGCACCTCGGCGCCCTCATGGGGCTGCCCCACGGCCCACCGGCAGTGCTGCCACCGCGAAGTCCAAGGGCACCAAGAAGAGTGCCGGGCAGCAGACACACCGCAGCTCACGTTCAAAGCGTCGGGCCGCGCAGCGCATTGCACAGCGCACGGTGGCGCGCTTCGCTTCTGACCCGGCCCCGACCACCCAGCCGGTGCCGATCGTCAAAGTTCTCGAGGGCACCCCGTACCAGGCGCCGGTGCAGGCGAAGGCGAAGAACGATGCCGAGGCCCGGATGATCTTGGACCTGGCCGTCGACATCGGGGCCATGGTGCTGCGCGCCGGTGGGGGAAGTTCGGATGTCGAGGTCAGCGTCATTGCCGCGTGCACCTCGATGGGTCTGCCGAACGCAGAAGTCGACCTCACCGCCACGGCGCTGACCATCCACTACGCGGACCCGGACGGCAAGCAGATGACGGTGGTGCGGGTTGTGCGCGAACTCTCCCCGCACTTCGCCAAAGTCTCTTCCCTGCACCGACTGGTATCGGACATGGTTGCAGGCAAAGTCGACTACGCACAGGCGCGCAGCAGACTGGACGCCATTCGCGCCCAGCGCAGGCCCTTCCCACAGTGGCTTGTGACACTCGCGTGGGGTGTTCTTGTAGGGTGCTTTGTCACGCTCATCGGCGGTCGCCTGCCGTCAGCTGTTCTGGGCTTCGGCCTGGCTATCTTCATCGACTGGGTGGGCCGGGTGATCGGCAAGACGGGCCTGCCGACGTTCTTCCTCGTCATGGCCCAATCGGCGGTCGCCACGCTGGCAGCGATGCTCGCCCATCACTTCGAGCTCATTTCCTCGCCGCAGTACTCCGTCGCCGCAGGCATCGTTCTGCTGCTGCCGACCCTCGGGCTGGTCTCAGCTGTGCAGGACGCGCTGTCGAACTTCCCGCTGACCGCGGCCGGCCGCATGGTTGAAACGGGCATGGGCTTCGCCGGGATCGTCTCCGGTATTGCCTGCGCCGTTGTCATCGGCAACACACTCGAACTCAAACCCATTGAAATCACAGTGCAGAGCAGCGGTGTGAGCGTTCTGACCACCATCATCGCCGTCATCGCCGCTTTCCTCGTCGGGGCCTGCGGCGCCATTGGGTTCTACTGTGCCCGCAGGCTGGTGATACCGGCTGCGCTCATCGGCCTGGTGGGATTCCTCGTCTACGTGGGCGCCACGCTGTTGGGCATTGAGAACATCCTCGCTCTGCTCATCGCTTCGACGGTTGTCGGTCTGTTCTGCCGACCGGTGGCCTCGCGGCTGGGATCACCGGCGATTGTGCTCATTGTCCCTGCCATCTTCCCGCTGCTGCAGGGCCTGTCGATCTTCGCGTCCGTCTACCGGATGATCCCGGTGCCGGGCGAAGAAGTTCCCCTGGCCGTTGGACTGGGCGCTCTGTTTGCGGCGATCACTGCGAACTCGGCCATTGCCGCCGGTGCTGTGCTCGGTGATTTCCTGTCGCGGCCCATGTCGCGCTACGCGAAGTCCCGCCGTGCCGCGCGGGCTCGCGCAAAAGCCGAAGAGAAACTCGAAGCCCTGCGAGAGGATGCTGGAATTCAGCCGAGTTCCGCCTGATCAGTCCAGCTGCTTCAGTCCAGTTGCCAGTTGATGGGTGCTGCACCCTGTTGTTCCAGCAGCGAATTGCAGCGGCTGAACGGCTTCGAACCGAAGAAGCCGCGGTGGGCGGACAGCGGTGACGGGTGGGGTGAGGCGATGATCGGCACGCTGCCCAGCAGGGGAGTCAGCGTCTGCGCGGGACGGCCCCACAGGATCGCCACCAGCGGCCCGCCCCGGCCGGCGAGTGCGCGCACAGCCTGTTCGGTGACGGCCTCCCAGCCCATGCCGCGGTGCGACCCGGCGTTACCAGCGCGGACTGTGAGCACTCGGTTGAGCAGCATGACTCCCTGGCGCTGCCAGGCCGAAAGGTCGCCGTGCTCGGCCGGGGGTATGCCGAGGTCGTCTGCGAGTTCGCGGTAGATATTGGCCAGCGAGCGCGGCAGCGGCCTGACGTGGCGCTCGGCAGCAAAAGACAGCCCGATGGGGTGCCCGGGTGTGGGGTAGGGGTCTTGGCCCACGATGAGCACTCGCACGTTCGCAAGCGGTTCGAAGAATGCGCGCATGACCTGTTCGGGCCGGGGGAGCACGAGGTGGTGCTGGGCATCGCGCTGGACCGTCTGCTGGAGTTCGCGCACTTTGGCAACGGCGGGACCCAGCGCTTCCAGCCAGTCGGGGCTGACGTTTTCCAACAGGTTGATCGTCATGCACACGACCCTAGCGCGGACGCACACGGGCTGTGCGCAATCGGGCAGACCGCGGCCTGCGTGGACCGCGTGCGCACGGCTATGCTGAGTCCGAGAGTGTTCCCTCCCACATTTTCGGCGGGACACAGCGCTAATGCACGGATGCCGAAAGGACAACGACGACTATGGCACAGGTACGGGACTTCCCCGGGGTCAAAGACTGGAAGATGCTCATCGGCGGCGAATGGGTTGATGCCGCTGACGGTTCGCGGGCTGACGTCATCACCCCGATTGACCGCGACCGCGTGATCGCCCGCGTTCCCGACGGCAAAGAAGAAGACGCCGACCGTGCGGTCAAGGCCGCCCGGGCTGCTTTCCCCGCGTGGTCTGCTCTGCACTTCAAGGAGCGCCAGAAGGCGCTTGGACAGTGCGCGGATGCGCTGGAAGCTCAGGCGGAAGAGCTTGCCCAGCTGACGGCAATCGACACCGGCAATGCCCTGCGCACGCAGGCTCGCCCCGAAGCGCAGACCCTGGTCGACCTGTTCCGCTACATGGCCGGTGTGGCCGGTGAAGTGAAGGGCAACACGCTCCCGGCAGGCGATGCGCAGCTGCAGTTCACCCGCCGTGTTCCGCTGGGCGTTGTGGCCGGCATTCTGCCGTGGAACTCGCCGCTGATGATTGCTGCGTTCAAGACCCCGGCAGCGTTGGCAGCAGGCAACACGATTGTGCTCAAGACTGCCGAGGACGCTCCGCTGACCATTCTCAAAATGGCCGAAATCATCCAGGAGTTCCTGCCCGCCGGTGTTCTCAACGTGGTGACCGGCAAGGGCTCGGTCATCGGTGAGGCTCTTACTCAGCACAACGATGTCGACAAGGTTTCGTTCACCGGTTCGACCGGTGTGGGCCGCCACGTGGCCGAGGTTGCGGGTTCTCGTCTGGCTCATTCCTCGATGGAGCTGGGCGGCAAGAGCCCCAACATCGTGTTCCCGGATGCCAATGACGACTACACGCTCCAGCAGGTGCTGCTGTCGACTCGCTTTGCCCGCCAGGGGCAGTCGTGCACCATGGGTTCGCGCCTGTTCCTGCACGAAGACATCTACGACGACTTCCTGGCCAAGCTCGTTGACGGCGTGGCCCAGATGAAGGTCGGCGATCCGCGCGATGAAGACAGCGACATCGGCTGCGTCATCAACAAAAAACAGTACGACCAGATCGCGAACTACATTGAGATGGGCAAGTCCAACGAGGGCGTCGAAATCGCCTATGACGGCGCTGACAGGCTCGAGGTCGGCGAATCCGGCTTCTACCACGCGCCGATCATCTTCGCCAACGCCAAGAACGAATGGCAGACCTCGCGCGAAGAGATCTTCGGCCCCGTTCTCACCGTCATCAAGTTCAAGACGGAAGAAGAGGTCGTCGAAATGGCCAACGACTCCGACTACGGTCTGGCCGCCTATGTCTTCACCAAGGACGTCGACCGCGCGCTGCGGGTGGCTGACAAGATCGAATCCGGCTGGGTGCAGGTCAACCAGGGTGGCGGCCAGGTTGCAGGCCAGTCCTACGGCGGTATGAAGACTTCCGGCTTCGGCCGCGAAGCATCGCTTGAGGGCATGCTCGAGGGCTTCACCCAGATCAAGCAGATCAACGTCAAGATCAACTGATCTGACTCGCTGAGACAGTAAGTGCCCCGGCGCCTCACACGAAGTGCCGGGGCACTATTCTGTGCCGCCATTCGGCTGCTGTTCAGTTCGGCTGCCGCTTATGTGCTTTTGTCTTTCGGACCGCTCTGGTTGCTGTGCATGCCTGATCGGGGTTCGTCAGTGTGCCCGCGGTGTGGCAGTGTTCCGACCTTGTGAGCCTCCGGCCGGTGAAGAAAAGAAGTTGACGAGGGCCCACACCGCGGAGGCCAGGATCAGCGGAATTGTCATCGCCCACGAAACAAACGCGATGACGGCCTTCGCAACCCAGCCCTCGTCCCCGGCCTGCGACCACACGGTTGCGCCGATGCTGATGAGCAGAAATGCGCCTGCCGCGCAGAGCAGAATAATGAAGACGGTGCGTGCACCCTGTGTCTTCGGCATCATGGTCTTGGCCAGCATTTGAGCCTCCATTCAGTCGGCTGCTGGCCTCGCTGCCAGCATTGCCGTGACACTACATTGCGGGAACGGGACATTGTCGTTCGCCTCCAGTTTTTTTCTTGCCCTTGTGGTTGCCCCTAAACGGCGGGGAAAGTGAACTGCCCGGTCCCATAGTCTCGGACGAGGCCTGGCGGGAAGGTCTGCCGCCGGTATTATTGCGGGTGCAGAGGAGGACGAATGTCACAGGAGCTTTCGGAACTCGAAGCGCAGATTCTGCGCTTCGAAGGACAGTGGCACACCTACGGGGGTGCCAAGGACCACGCGATCCGCGAACAGTTCGACATGTCCGCCGCCCAGTACTTCCAGGTGCTCGGCAGACTCCTCGACAGCCCCGCGGCCCATGCTGAAGATCCCGTTCTCATCAAACGGCTTCGCAGAATCCGCGACTCACGACAGGAAACCGGAGCACAGGCGAGGATCCCGCGCTGATGGCAGACAAACACCAGTACGAAACCCGTGCAGAACGCCGTGCAGCAGACGCTGCAAACCGCCGAGGCGGAGCCCACCGGGCCGTCTCATCGGCAGGCAGCCATAAAGCGGCGACCGCTGTTGTCATCGTTCTTGCGCTGGTGGCTGTTCTCCTGATCGTCGGTGCGGTCAACATCATCCGCTCCGCAGGCTCAGACCCGGAAGCCAAAGTCGAAGAACAGCAGCAGAAGGAACCTGGAGCAGGCGACGATGCCAAGGACAAATCGTCACAGTCAGGCGAGCCCGGTGAGAGCACGCAGAGTGAAAGCACCCCGAGTGACGGCGAATCAACCGGCGGGGGAGTGACGACCGTCGAAGCTGAAAGCGGCGATCCCAATCTGTCGATCCTCAACGCATCCGGCGTCAACGGTGCGGCCAGGAAGTTCGCCGACCAGTATGAAGCACAGGGCTGGAAGATGGGGCGCGTGAGCAACGCGGGCACCCGGGTGTCATCTACGACCGTCTACTATTCGTCCTCGGAGTACAGCGATGCTGCTGAGCGCGTGGCCGAGGGGCTTGGCGGTGTGAGCGTCGAACAGTCCCGTCGCTACCAGGTGGGCGTGACAATCCTCATGGGCCCGGATGTCGCCGACAGCGATCCCGCCGAGGGCTGACCGAGAGCTGGCCTGGAAACCGGGCCGGTGAAGCTCCCTGCGGGCGGTAGACTGAAGTTTCGTTCCACACTTGGGAGATGACATGACACAGGGAACCGTCAAATGGTTCAACGCGGAAAAGGGCTACGGCTTCATCGCCGTAGACGACTCTTCCGACGAAATCTTCGTCCACCATTCGGCAATTCAGATGCAGGGCTACCGGTCGTTGGCCGAAGGCGGTCGCGTGCAGTTCGACATTGTGCAGGGGGATAAGGGCGCGCAGGCTGAGAACGTCGAACCGCTCGACTGACAGCCGCCGCAGCCGAACTGAACTGCTCACGAGGGGGAGGAACAGGTCTTCTGTCCCTCCCCCTCGTCGTGTTCCTTAGACGGGAGCCCAGTGGGCCCTGCGAGGTGCCAGCGGCAGGGGATTGGTATTTGCACTCTCAGGTCGAGAGTGCTAAATCTAGTGGTGGTGAAACGCACTGCCCAGGCAGAGGACGCCGGGCCTGAAGAAGGGATTCAGGCTCTGCTTCCTGCCGTCGCGGGCACCTGGCAGTGCTAGTCAACTGCCACCCCTTACAGGGAGGAAGCCAGCCACTATGGCAAAGCTCATTGCATTCGACGAAGAAGCTCGTCGCGGCCTGGAGACCGGCCTGAACACCCTGGCTGATGCAGTCAAGGTGACGCTCGGTCCCCGCGGACGCAATGTTGTTCTCGAAAAGAAGTGGGGCGCACCCACCATCACGAACGACGGCGTGTCCATCGCCAAGGAAATCGAGCTCGAAGACGCCTACGAAAAGATCGGCGCCGAACTCGTCAAGGAAGTCGCCAAGAAGACCGACGACGTCGCAGGTGACGGTACGACCACCGCTACCGTTCTGGCACAGGCTCTCGTGTCCGAAGGTCTGCGCAACGTCGCAGCCGGTGCAGACCCGCTCAGCCTCAAGCGCGGCATCGAAAAGGCCGTTGAGTCCCTGACCGAAGTTCTGCTCGACTCCGCTAAGGAAATCGAAACCAAGGAACAGATCGCTGCCACCGCCGGCATTTCCGCTGGCGACCCGGCAATCGGCGAACTCATTGCCCAGGCCATCGACAAGGTCGGCAAGGAAGGCGTCGTCACCGTCGAAGAGTCCAACACCTTCGGACTCGAACTCGAACTGACCGAAGGCATGCGCTTCGACAAGGGCTACATCTCCGGTTACTTCGTGTCTGACGCAGAGCGCCAGGAAACAGTGCTCGAGGACCCCTACATCCTCATCGTCAACTCGAAGATCTCGAACGTGAAGGACCTCCTGCCGGTTCTTGAGAAGATCCAGCAGTCCGGCAAGCCGTTGCTGATCATTGCCGAAGACGTCGAAGGCGAAGCCCTCGCCGTCCTCGTGGTCAACAAGATCCGCGGAACCTTCAAGTCGGTTGCCGTCAAGGCCCCCGGCTTCGGCGACCGCCGCAAGGCCCAGCTTGCAGACATCGCGATCCTCACCGGCGGCCAGGTCATCGCCGAAGAGGTCGGGCTGAAGCTGGAGAACGCATCGCTGGACCTGCTGGGCACCGCCCGCAAGGTCGTTGTCACCAAGGACGAAACCACCATCGTCGAAGGTGCAGGCGACGCCGACGAAATCGCCGGCCGCGTGCAGCAGATCCGCACCGAGATCGAAAACTCGGACTCGGACTACGACCGCGAGAAGCTGCAGGAGCGCCTGGCCAAGCTGGCCGGCGGTGTTGCAGTCATCAAGGCCGGAGCCGCAACCGAAGTCGAACTCAAGGAAACCAAACACCGCATCGAAGATGCCGTCCGCAATGCCAAGGCGGCTGTGGACGAAGGCATCGTCGCCGGCGGTGGTGTGGCCCTCATCCAGGCAAGCGACAAGGCCTTCGAAAACCTCAACCTCGAAGGTGACGAAGCCACCGGTGCTGCCATCGTCAAGGTGGCCATCGAAGCTCCGCTCAAGCAGATCGCCATCAACGCCGGCCTCGAACCCGGAGTTGTGGCCGAAAAGGTGCGCGGACTCGAAACCGGCCACGGTCTCAACGCCGCAACCGGCGAATACGAAGACCTCCTGGCAGCCGGTGTCAACGACCCGGTCAAGGTGACCCGCTCTGCTCTGCAGAACGCCGCCTCGATCGCCGGCCTGTTCCTCACGACGGAAGCCGTCGTGGCCGACAAGCCGGAACCCGCTCCCGCGGGTGATCCCACCGGCGGAATGGGCGACATGGGCGGCATGGGCTTCTGATCCGGCCAACCGTGAACACGCCCTCCTAGGGCACAGGCCGCGGGCGCAGACGAACTGTCTGCGCCCGCGGTTTTTCTGTGTCTGGGGTGGCTGGCTTTTTGTTGGCATCGACCGCGTTCTATGCATTGGCAGTGACCCGGCCTGTGGCACGGCCTCTAGCCTGAATCGCGCTGCGGACGGCGAAGGTGGGCGTCACGAATTCATGGTGTTTTCGCACTCAGAAGGTCCATTGCGGCGTGCTTCGCCGTTTCGAGGCTGCCGCTTTCCGGATTCACCCCGTGTTGGGCTATCCCGCCCTCGAGCAGCAAAAACACATAATCTGCCAGAGCTTCTCCAGCCTCACTGCCAACCTCTTCTGTGACCAAGCGTCGGACTGCACTCAGTACAGCCTGTTTGTGGCTTCGGATGACTTCGATCCCGGGGTGGTTCCCTCGCAACTCAGCTGCCGCATTGAGGAATGCGCATCCGTGAACAGCGCCGTCAGCATCGTCGGTGTAAGCCTCGAATACAGCGTTGATCCGTGGGCGCGGCGCTTCGGCCAACCGGTTGTCCAGGCGTGTCTGCCAGCGTTGATTGCGCTGCTGAAGATAGGCCTCCACCAGGCGCTCTTTGGACCCGAATCGATTGTAGAGAGTGCGCTTTGTCATGCCCGCTTCCGCGGCGATGGCTTCAACCCCCACAGCGTGGATGCCATGGGTGTAGAACAGCCGCTCAGCGGCATCGAGAATACGGTGCGCCCCGGGGGTGAGGTTGGTCAGGGCACTGCGGTCCATATGCACTCCTCGGTTGTTTTCACTGACCAGTGTACCTAGAATCAGTTTCACTGATCGGTAAAGGTGGCTCGAATTGTCTACCTTCGCACGAAGGGAGTTGCGCTTTGGTGCAGGTCGCAGAATCTGAGGGCGATAAGCAGCCTCTTTCCATTTGCTCAACAGCTGCATTGGGTGCTGCGGGAGCGTGCCTCATAGCTGTCTGCTACGGGCTTGCCCGATTCGCCTACGGACTGTATTTGCCTGCGTTTCAGGACGATCTTGAACTCGGGTCAACGGCTTCTGGGGTGATCGCAGCCGCCAGCTATGCCGCCTACTGCGCCGGTATAGCAGCCTCAACTGCCCTGACTGCACGGTTCGGCGCACGTACGGTCGCCGTGTCTGCTGGGCTGCTTGCGACGGCTGGCTGTGCTGCAATTGCTGCCGCACCTTCAGCGCTGGTGCTTGGAATAGGCGTGACTGTCGCAGGGTCCAGTACGGGCGTGGCCTCACCCCCTTTGGCCAGGGCGGTCGCAGACCATGTTGCAGCGCGACGGCAGGATCGAGTCCAGACCGTGGTAAACGCCGGAACCGGTTTCGGCGTGGCAGTCTCAGGTCCTGTCGCTCTGCTCACGCATGAGCACTGGCGCGCAGGCTGGTGGGCCTTTGCTTTGGCGGCCGCCGTGGTGTCGTTCTGGACGTGGAAGGCGGTTCCCGCTGGCCCGATCGGTGCAGCTCGCTCGGCAGGTGCAGAGGGTCAAGGCGAGTGGCGCGGTCTATTCCCCGCTGGCGCGTGGGCTTTGCTTGGCGGGTCAATGATCATGGGGGCAGCCAGCACGGCCGGTTGGACGTTCGGACCGGCCCTGCTGCAGGACGCTGGCGGTCATGGTCCGAGTCTGACCACGGCAGCGTGGATTGTCCTGGGAGTGTGCGGGTTGGCAGGTGCAGCCGCTGGGGATCTGGTGGCACGTCTATCTCTGCAGACCGCGTGGCGGGTGTTGATGATCGCACTTTCCGGGGCAACGGTGGTATGGGCGCTATGGCCCCACAGCGCTGTGGTTGCAGTGGTGGCATCAGGCGTGTTCGGTGCGGTCTACATCGCTTTAACCGGTGTGCTGCTCGTTTGGGGAACCCGGTTGTATCGCGGTCGAGCGTCAACGGGGGTCGGCTTGGCCTTTCTGGCAATTGCTGCAGGCCAGTCTCTGTCAGCCTTTGTCCTCGGCGGGTTGGCTGACCTTGCAGATTTGCAGGCAGCGTTTTTAGCAGCCGCGGGCATGGGTGTGCTTGGTGGATTGATTCGGCCAGTGCGGACCCGAGTTCAATGGTGAGTGTTCTCGTTCTGGTTGGGTGCACTGTCTGCGCCCGCGGTTTTTCTGTTGTCTACACGAGCGGCACAGATGTGAGGCTCAGTTTCTTCGCAGATTCGGTGACCATAATGAGCCCCGTACACCGCACGCGGAGAAGGGACTTTCATGGGCTTCGCTTTCCTCGTCATTCTGGTTGTGGGAGGTGCTGCGGCGTTTGCCATCGCACGCAGCAACAAGAAGAACGAAGAAGCAGCTCGGCAAAGCGAACTGGCAATCGTTGCCAAAGCGTCAGAAGAAGACGTCACGCAGTTCGGTGAAGAAGTTCAGGCTCTTGATCTTGAAACCGCCGGCGTGGATCTCGGCGACGGGGGTCGGCAGGACTACCAAAAGGCAATCAGCTGCTACGACCTCGCAAAGGATCTTCTGAGCAAGGTCAACCGGCCCGAAGACATCCGCCACGTGACAGAAGCCCTGGAAGACGGCCGCTACGCCGCCAGCTGCGTCCGTGCCCGCGTGGAAGGCAAACCGCTGCCCACTCGCCGCCCTCCGTGCTTCTTCAATCCGCAGCACGGTCCCAGTGTTGAAGACATCGACTGGGCGCCCGCCGGTGGACAGCCGCGCCCGATTCCCGTGTGCGCCGCAGACGCCGAGCGCGTTGCAGTCGGGGCCGAGCCCTCAGTGCGCAAGGTGACGCTCGCAGACGGAATGTCGCGCAGAGCCTACTGGGAAGCCGGTCCGGCCTATGCCGAATACAACCGCGGCTACTATTCGAACTACGCGGGTTCCGGCATGCTTCCGGGTGTGCTCATGGGTGCGATGCTCATGGGGCCGATGATGGGCGGCATGGGAGCTTGGGACGGCTCCTACGCCGACGGCTACCAGGACGGTCTGGCCGCTGACGGCGGTATCGGCGATGGCGGCGACATGGGCGGAGACATGGGTGATTTCGGCGGAGGCTTCGGCGATTTCGACTTCGGCTTCTGATTGACTGATATCAGACAGCAGAAGGAGAACAGTGGAAGAAGTCTGGATTCGCGACGACAGCATTCGCCTGGGCCAAGTGCTCAAACTCTCTGGCTTCGTTGAAGACGGAGTCATGGCCAAGGAGCTCATTCAGGACGGTCAGGTGTTCGTCAACGGCGACCTCAATTCGCGACGCAGCTCAAGCGTCAACGTCGGCGATGTCATAGCCGTGCCCGCACTCGACGTCGAATTCACAATCACACGGGGCTGAGGCCGCCGCGCAGGCAAGCGGGCGCATTTGCCCAGCGCTGCGTGTCAGCTGAGCCCTCAGCCGACCTCAGTCGTTCATACCCGGCGCGTCCCACAGGGGAGACCACTTGGAGATGTCTTCCTCAAAGCGGAGGTCCGCGCCGATTGCCGCTTTGATGTTGAACTCTTCTGCGTTGTCCCTGCGGTGCGGTCTCGTCTGCACAAACGGGTAGAACGTCCCGCGCTTGTACAGGTAGACCAGAGCGGCACGCGCACCGGCGGGCGTGCTGAAGTACAGGGACGAACACAGCAGCATGGGGCCGAATCCCGCGTTTTCAATTGAGCTGTTCACGGCGTGAAGGTTCGTCACCAAGCCGGGGATGTCCCGTGCCGGGCTTTTCAATACGTGCCACGAATAGCCATAGTCGTCCTGGTCGGTGCGGACCTCTAGTTCGGCATCTTTGGCTATGAGCGCCGATGCTTCGCGCACAGCATCGGCAGATGCACCGCCTTCAACTGCACGGTAGGCCACGGACGCAACACCCGTGGGTGCGTAGTCGGTTGCGGCCTCCAGGGTCAGTGCTGCCGGGGGCAGGCCGAAAAGAGCATCGAGGTTTGGCTTGACCGGCTTGGAGCGTCCCAGCAGAGCGTCGAAGAATCCCATGAGGCCTCAGCGCTGTGAAAGGCTGCGGGCGATGTCCTGCAGCTGGGCCAGGCGCTTCTCCAGGCTGGGGTGGGTGGAGAACAGCTGGCTGACGGACTTTCCGTTGACGGCGGGAATGAGTGCGAGGTGATTGGCCGCCCCTGCTTCTCGCAGGTCTTGGTCAGGCACCTTGGTCATCTGACCGGAGATCTTCATAAGAGCGCTGGCCAGTGTTGACGGCTGCCCCGTGAGATAGGCGGCGGCACGGTCAGCGGCCAGTTCGCGGTACCGGCTGAGGGTGCGGATGAGCACAAAGCTGATGCCGTAGACGACGGCTCCCACCAGCATCATGGCGATCATGACGGCCGCGCCGTTGTTGTTGCGCCCGCCATAGCGGACGTACATGCCGGAGCGAACCATGAGGCCTGCGACGACGCCGGTGACTCCGGCGACGGTCATGACGGTGACATCACGGTGGGCAACGTGGGCAAGTTCGTGGGCGAGCACCACTTCGACTTCTGCCGGTTCGAGAGTTTCCAGCAGGCCGCGGGTTACGCACACGACGGAGTGCTGGGGCGAGCGGCCGGTGGCAAAGGCGTTGGGCACGGGAGTGTCTGCGAAGGCGACGCGCGGCTTGGGGGAGTCGGCCAGCTGAGTCAGCCGGTCGACGATGGCGTGCAGTTCCGGTGCTTGTTCGGCAGAGACTTCGTAGGCGCCCATGGCGCGCATGGCGAGTTTGTCAGATGAGTACCACTGGAAGAAGAAAGCGCCGAAGCTGATGAGCAGCGCGATCACCACACCGCCCAGGGACTGCCCCAGGATCCACCAAATGGCCAGAATCAGGATGACGTAGATCAGGCCGTTGAGAAAGATAGCCCACCCCATGCGGATGGACAGCCCGCGGTCTTTGACGAACCTGTTTCTGGCCACTGTGCTCCTCTTGGTGTGCGCGGCGGGCCGATGTCCCGGCCCGCCGCGCTGTGTGTCAGCCCTGCTGGGTGTTGTTCTCTTCTGCCGAAGCGCCGGTCGGCTGGTCGGCTTCTTCTGCGTCCTGAACGTCTTCGAGCTGTCCCTGCGGCTTGGACGCCGGAAGGGATTCGCGCATGCGCTGCAGTTCCATTTCGACGTCGTTATCGGAGCTCATGGCCGCCAGCTGACGGTCGATGTCGTCACCGCCGGTGCCGCTGAAGTCTTCCAGCGCGCCGGTTTCGAGCAGTTCGTTCATCGCCCCGGCACGCGCCTGAAGTTCGTTGGTCTTGTCTTCTGCGCGCTGGATGGCCAGGCCGACATCACCGAATTCGTCGGAAATGCCGCTGAAGGCTTCGCTGACCTTGGTCTGGGCTTCGGCGGCGTTGTAGTTAGCTTTGAGGGTTTCCTTGCGGGTGCGGAACGATTCGACCTTAGTCTGCAGACGCTGAGAGGCCTGCGTGAGCTTCTGCTCTTCCGCCTGCAGGTTCTGGTGCTGCGCCTGGAGGTCTTCGATCTGCTGCGCCAGCCCGGACTTGCGGGTCAGGGCTTCGCGGGCGAGGTCTTCACGGCCCATTTCAAGAGCTTTCTGGGCCTGGCCCTGCAGTTTGGCCGACTGCGATTCAAGCTGGCTGATCTGCAGTTCCAGGCGTTTGCGGCTGGTGGCGACATCGGCAACACCGCGGCGGACCTTCTGCAGCAGGTCGAGCTGCTTCTGGTACGAGTAGTCGAGGGTTTCATTGGGGTTCTCAGCGCGGTCGAGGGCCTTGTTGGCCTTGGCGCCGAAGATCATCTTGATCCGCTGGATAATGCTCATGGGCGCAGATTACTCCTTGCAGTGACTGCCTGGCATGTCTTCTGCCCAAGCCTAACGGTCCCGGCTGAGAAAACCCGAGTTCTGCTCAGCCGGGACCGTGATTTTGTGCATTCAGCGAAACCTGTGTCCGGTCGATAGGCCTCCGGAAGGTCAGGCGCGGAAGAGTTTGGTGTTGGCGCTTTCGACCTCCGCATACTGCTGGCCTGCAAGAGCCAGCGCTTTCTGAATTTCCGTGAGCGATTCGTGGACTTTGGTCTGCACCTGCTGCCAGTCGGCCACCACGGTTTGGAAGCCGGCGGATGCTGTGCCGGTCCAACATTCCTGGAGCGCGCGCAGCTGGTGCATCAGCCGATCGACTTCGCTGTGCAGATTGGCTGCGCTGTGCGAAGCGCTGGAAGCGGCTTGGGTGATGCGTTCGGCGTCAATGTTGATAGTGGACATGAGGCTCCTTCTTTGTCGATGAGCACCGGGTGGTGTCATCACGAGAATGCGCCGGGCACCCAAGGCAGGAAAAGGCAAGAAGAAAGGCTGTGGAAACAGTCCCGTGTCTCCACAGCCTTTCGCGCGCAAGTGGCCCGTGCCGCAAGCGGCCGGCTCAGCGGGCCTTGAGTGAAACGGTGACTTCTTTTGTCTTGCCGTCGCGGATGATCGTCAAGGGCAGTTCCTGCCCGTCTTTCTGCGCTCGGACAAGAGCCTGCAGTGATATGGCGGAGTTGACGGTGGTGCCGCCGGCTTTGACGATGGCGTCGTCCTTGCGCACACCTGCAGCGGCTGCGGGGGAGCCGTCTTCAACCTTTGACACGACGGCTGCGCCCATCGTGATCCCGTCGTTTTCCACAGATCCCGACGTGATGTTCACGCCGAGGTAGGCGTGTTTGGCCTTCCCTGAGCTGATGAGCTGATCGGCGATGTACACCGCCTGTGTGGCGGGGATTGCGAAGCCGATGCCGATCGACCCGGCCTGCTCTCCTTCGGAAGTGGGCATGGTGGCAATTGACGAGTTCACGCCGACGAACTTGCCTGCCGCATTGATGAGCGGCCCGCCGGAGTTTCCGGGGTTGATGGCTGCATCGACCTGAATGGCGTTGGTGATCGTCGAAATGTCCGCTTCGCCGCCGGAACCCTTTTGCTGGGTGGCGACCGGACGGTTGAGCGCGGACACGATCCCTGTGGTGACGGTGTCAGCAAGACCGAGTGGATTGCCCAGCGCCATTACGGGCTCACCGACTGTGAGGCCGCTGCTGTCGCCGATCGGCAGAGGGGACAGCCCCTCGGGCTTGGTGGACAGCTTCAGCACCGCGATGTCGGTGATGGGGTCGCGTCCGACGATTTTCGCGGCAACGGAGGACCCGTTGCTGAACACCACGCTGATCTGCGACTGTGCGGAATCGCCGGGGGCAACCACGTGGTTGTTGGTCACAATGTGGTCGTCCTTGTACACGAAGCCCGAACCGAGGGCTTCGCCTTCGGCACCGCGGGCTTGGATCGAGACGACTGACTTCGACGCGTCAGCAGCGACCGCCGTCCAGTCGGGGCTGTCGACGGTTTTGACTTCCTGGTCACTGGTTGACGTCTCGATTTCCGAATGTCCATCGCGGCTGCCGCCGATTCCGCCTGTTGCCGCGGTGACACCCACTGCCGTGCCGCCGCCGATGAGTGCCGCGATGACGCCGGTGGCGATGAGCGCTCCCCAGCCGGGCCCGCGTCGAGGAGGCTGAGCCGGACGCGGCGGGACGGGAGGCGGCCCCTGTGGGCCGAAAGGCGGACGGCCGCCCGGTTGAGGGGTGGGCTGCAAAGGTCGATTGCCCTGCTGCTGTCCCGCATGCGGAGGATGCTGAGTGGCCCGCGGAGGGACTTGACTGCCCACTTGCTGCCGGGCGTGAGGAGCCTGGCTGCTTGGGTGGTGGGCGCGAGGGTTCGGCCCGGGGGCGTGCGGCAGAGCCGGGTTGCCCGGCTGCTGGCCCTGCTGCGGGTGCCCGGCGGGCCCAGGCGGTTGATTTCCAAAGCCTCCGGCCTGCCCTCCGGGCTGTCGTCCGGCGGGGGCTGCAGCCCCCGCCGGACGTTGTTGCCCTGCTGGTTGATCTGGCCCCGCTGCCCCTGTCGGGTGTTCTTGCCCTGCCGGACGCCCTGGCCCTGCCGGCTGATTCGGCTTGGACGGCTGTTCTGGCTTTTCCTGTTGGGCCTGCCCCGCTGGCTTGCCTGGGTTCGCCCGGCCCTGCTGGCCGACTCGCGGTGGCTGTTGAGAGCTGCTGTTCTGCGGGCGCTCGCCTGTGCCGTGCGTGCCGTCGTTGGGCTTATCGGGGTGGCGCGGATCGGTCATGAGCGGTCCTTTCTGGTGGTTTCAGGCAGCACGCCCTCCGGCGGAATGGGCAGGTCGACGCGGAACGTTGCTCCGCCGCCGGGAGTTTCGTGGACGGAGATTTCGCCCTTATGGGAGTCGATTATCGCCTTGACGATTGACAGCCCCAAGCCGGACCCGCCGGTGGAGCGGTCGCGGGATGAGTCCAGACGGTAGAACCTTTCGAACACTCGGGGAGCTATCTCAGGATCAATTCCCTCGCCGTGGTCGCGCACTTCAATGCGCACGCGTCCCGCGGGGAATCCTTCGAGAATGTCGGGAACGATGATGCCCCCGGTGCCCGGCGGTGCCAGCGGCTGTTCGCCGGCAGCCGTCTGCGCCTCGGCAGTCGCACTTGCGCTGTTGTCTGCAGCAGTGCTCGTCTTCTGGCCTGCCGAGCTGGCCTGGGCCTTTTCCGGAGCTTTTGCCGTGTTTGTCGCACCGTTCTTCGCTGTGGCCTTGTCCTGAGCCTTGCTTTGGCCCTTGCCCTGGGTTTTGGCGTCGGTGCGGCTGCTGTCGCGTTTGAATATGCGGACCGGCCCGGTGACGAAATCAAGTGCACCGCGGGACTGCTTGGCTGTTTCGTCAGTATTGTCGGCAGCGTCGCTGCTTTCGGGAACATCTACGACTCCGACGGCGAAGTCGATTGCGACATCGTCCGCCGTGTGCCGCAGGGCATTGCCCGCCAGGTTGCTGACGACTTGTCGGAGTTTGGAATCAGCGCCTTCGATGAGCGGAAGTTCGGGTGCGTCTTCGCCGTCGAGGCCTATGAACGAGATTTCGCGCTGGGGTGCCTGGGCGGCAGTGTCGGCTGCGGTGTCGCGGACGGCGGCGGCCATGTCTACGGGACCGATTTCAGCGCGGCGCTCGCTGTCGAGCCGGGCAAGCACCACGAGGTCTTCGACGAGATCGCCCATGCGGATGGACTCAGCTTCGATCCGGCCCATGATCTGGCCGACGTCTTCGGGCTTCTGCACAGCACCCTGCCGGTAGAGCTCCGCGTAGCCGCGGATGGTGACAAGCGGTGTGCGCAGTTCGTGGGACGCGTCCGAAACGAATTGTCGGATGCGCTTTTCGGAGGCTTTGCGCCCGTCAAAGGAGTCCTCAATGTGCCCGAGCATGGTGTTCAGGGCACTGGACAGGCGCCCGAGCTCTGTGGAGCTGGGGTATTCAGTCACGCGCTGCGAGAGGTCGCCGGCGGCAATGCGGGAGGCCGTTTTTTCGATGTCGCGCAGAGGACGGAAGGTGTTGGTGATGGCGAAATAGCCGACGCCGCCGACGATCGCCAGCGCCAGTACGCCGATGCCGATCATCGTATTGCGGGCGTACTCGCTGATGTCGTCGATGTCCTTGTCAAACGGAAGGGCGATTGCCACGAGCATGTCGGAGTTCTTCAGCGGCAGGGTGCGCACCCGCCACTGCGACGTGCTTCCGGGAACGGTGAATGGCTGGCTGCGGTTCTCTGCAACCGTCTTCGTGTTGACTTCCGGCAGGTAGGGAACGTTGGTCTCCGAGGGGGCGACCGGGTCATATGCTTTGCGGCCGTCTGCCGTGTAGAACTGCACGTAGTAGGTTCCCGGCAGCATTGAGCTGATGATCTGGTCTTGCGAGGTGTTCTGCAGCGGGGTGCGCGTCATGACTTCGTCGGCAGCTTTGATGGCCAGTGCCTGCGATGTGGTGACCAGGCGCTGGTCTGTGCGCTCGATGAGCGATGCGCGAAGGTTCTCAAGGACCCATGCGCTCGTGCCGGTGAGTACGAGCAGCATGAGGGTCATCATGATCGCCAGCAGCTTGCCGGTGAGCGACCAGTCTTGCCACAGGACGTGTGATGAGCGGCGCTGAGCGGGGGTGGTCAAAGTCAGTGTGCTTTCCAATGCAAAGGGGCGAGCCTGTCGGTCCCGCCCCTTGTCGATGCATGTTTACTTGGAGTCTGTCGTGCGCAGCATGTATCCCACGCCCCGTTTGGTCTGGATCATGGGAGTCCATTCGAGGTCGATGGGGTTGCCGGCTTCGTCTGTCTTGGGGGCTACGTCGATCTTGCGGCGCAGATACGAAATATAGGATTCCACGATTCCGGTGTCGCCGCCGAAGTCGTACTCCCACACGTGGTCGAGGATCTGCGATTTCGACAGCACGCGGTTGGCGTTGAGCATGAGGTAGCGCAGCAGTTTGAATTCGGTGGGGGACAGGTCGATGAGGATGCCCGCGCGGCGCACTTCGTGGGTGTCGTCGTCGAGTTCGAGTTCGCCGACTTCGATGACGGCGGTCTCTTCTTCTTCTGCGGCGTGGGTGCGGCGCAGGACCGCCCGGATGCGAGCGACGACCTCTTCGAGGCTGAACGGCTTGGTCACATAGTCGTCACCGCCGACGGTCAGGCCCGTGATCTTGTCCGAGGTGTCATCGCGGGCGGTGAGGAACACCACCGGAATGTGGAGGCCGGACTGGCGCAGACGGCGGGTGACGGTGAACCCGTCCATGTCGGGGAGCATGACGTCGAGCACCAGGAGGTCCGGCACCTGCTGTTCAGCCAGGCGCAGGGCTTCGGCCCCGTTGGCTGCCGAAATGACTTCGAAGCCGGCAAACCGCAGGCTGGTGGACAGCAGTTCGCGAATATTGGGTTCATCGTCGACAACGAGCAGGGTCGCTTCGACTTCCTGCGTGTCCTGGTCTGGGGTGATGGGAGTCGTCATGCCATCAGTCTGCTCTTCAAGTCTGAATGTTTGCTGGAAGCTGCCTGAATATCATTGTTGCATGGATCACATTGAGTGCGTATTCGTTCAGTGCTGTGCATGCAGGGGCCCATCTGTGGACCAGGTTGAGAGCGCGGCACACAGAAAAGGCTCGGAGTCTAAGAGGATTCTCAAACTCCGAGCCCCGGCAGCCTTAGGCGGACCCGCGGAAGCCAGCGGAAATGGGCGGGCCGAACCGGTGCGGGTCGGCGTGGTTCCAGTCTTCGGCCCAGCTGCGGCGCGGTGTGCCCAGAAGTTCGCCTTCTTCCAGCCAGTCATAGGCCTCGGCGTAGGACTCGGTGCGCGACTGCGAAACGCGGCGGAACACGTGCGAGGGGCGAAGCTGATCGGGACTGTCCAAGCCGATCGTGGCTATCATCTGCGCTGTTTCTGCAACGGTCGACTTGTGATAGTGGTACACCTGCTCGGCCTTGTCATCGACATCGAGCCCGCGGTACAGGTGCGGGTTCTGCGTGGCCACGCCGGTGGGGCACTTGTTGGTGTGGCAGCGCTGGGCCTGAATGCAGCCGGTGGCCATCATCATGGCGCGCGCAGCCAGGCAGTAGTCAGCGCCCTGGGCAATGCGGCGGATGATGTCGGTGCCGGCGACGATCTTGCCAGCCGCGCCGATCTTGATGTGTTTGCGAAGTCCCGCACCCACGAGCGCGTTGTGCATGAGGATGAGGCCCTCGGTCAGCGGCGTGCCCACGTGGTCTTCGTATTCCAGCGGGGCGGCGCCTGTTCCGCCCTCGGAGCCGTCAATCACGATGAAGTCCGGCAGGATGCCGGTTTCCAGCATGGCCTTGACGATTGCCAGAACGTCCGTGCGCAGGCCCACGCACAGTTTGAAGCCGATCGGCTTGCCGCCGGACAGTTCGCGCAGCTGACCGACGAACTGCATGAGTTCGGTCGGAGTTGTGAAGGCCGTGTGCGATGGCGGGGAGATGCAGTCTTTGCCGGGCACTACACCGCGGGCCTCAACGATTTCAGGCGTGATCTTCTCAGCCGGCAGAACACCGCCGAGGCCGGGTTTAGCGCCCTGTGACAGTTTGATGAGCACGCCCTTGATGTGGGGGTGGACGACCCTCTGGGCGAACATTTCGGGGTTGAAGTTGCCTTCGGGAGTACGGCAGCCGAAGTAGCCGGATCCGAACTCCCACACGATGTCCGCCCCGGATTCCAGGTGGTAGCGAGTCACACCGCCCTCACCGGTTTCCTGGAAGAATCCGCCCTTGTGGGCCCCGCGGTTCATGGCGCGCACCGCGTTGACGGACAGAGCACCGTAGGACATGGAGGCGATGTTCAGCAGCGAAACGTCGAACGGCTGGGAACACTGCGGTCCGCCGATGACCACCCGGTGTTCGCCTTGGGGGCGCTTGCCGGGGACAACGGAGTGCAGCAGGTATTCGTAGCCGGAGTCGCGGACTTCCAGTTCCGTTCCGAAGGACTTTTCAGCGTGGATGCCGCGTGCGCGTTCGTAGATGAGGGCGCGGGCGTCGGCGTCGTAGGGCCGACCGTCCCAGTTCCTTTCCACAAAGTACTGCTGGATCATGGGGCGGATCTCTTCCATGAGGTACCGCATGTGGCCCAGCAGGGGGTAGATGCGCAGCACGGCTAGTCGGGGTTGGACGACGTCGTAGATCGCCAGCGCCAGCAGAGCCCCGAAGATGACGACGGCTATGAGCCACCAGAGAGTGTGGAGAATTGCCAGTGCGATGCTGCCGAGGAACAGCAGCGCGACAGCTGTGATCGTGAGAATGGCAAACATGGGTACAACGTTACCGCCCGACGGTGACTTTCACCCCGTCGAGTCCGGGCCGATTTCGGCAGTACCTCAGCGGGGCTTCTCAGGCGTGATGTCGGGGAAGTGCGGCCTCCACCCGTCTTGACTTCAACTCGGGCCAGCCCCCACGATGATTCGGTGAATCGGAACTTCATTCTCGGCCTGCTCATCACGCTGGTGTCGTGCTTTCTGTTCGCCATCTGCGCACCCTTGGGCAAGCTCATGTATGCGGGTGACTGGACTCCGGGGCCGGTGACGTTTGTGCGCCTGGCCGGAAGCTGCCTCCTGCTGGCGATTCCGATGTTCATTCAGATGCGCGGCCGCTGGCGCGAAGTGTGGCAGGCCCGCTGGTACGTGCTGACCTACGGTGTCGTCTGCATGGCCGGTGTGCAGCTGCTGTTCTTTTTGGCGATTGAGCGCATGAGCCCGCCTATTGCGCTGCTTCTGGAGATGACCGCCCCGCTCATGATTGTGCTGTGGGTGTGGGCGAGCACCCGCTTCCGCCCGTCCACTCTGACGTTCATCGGCATTGTCGCCGCGGCGGTGGGCCTGCTCATCATCCTGGATCCGCGCGGTTCTTCCGTTGATCTGCTGGGTGTGTTCTTCGCTCTGTCTGCTGCGGTGTGCCTGGCCGCGTTCTTCGTCATGTCCGCCAAGGCCGATCTCAGCTTTCCGTCGGTGACTCTCATCTGCATCACAATGGGCATCGGCGCTGTTGTAGTCGCTCTCATCACAGCGGTGGGCCTCATCCCGGCAGGTATGACCACGCAGGATCTCGACGCCAACGGCACCGTCCTTCCCTGGTGGGCGGTTGCGCTGGCTCTGCTGCTGTGCACAGGCGGGGCCTACACCACGGCGGTTGTGGGCGTGCGCTACATCGGTTCGACCATTTCAAGCTTCATGAACCTGATTGAGGTTCCGATGTCGGTGGTCATGGCCTGGATTCTGCTGGGCGACCTTCCCGTTGCCGTTCAGGCCATCGGCGGTGTTTTTGTGCTCATCGGCGTGGTCTTCGTCAAGCTCGGCGAGAAGCGACAGGAGCGCCGCCGAGTGATTGCCCGGACGAACGTTCACCCGGATACCGCGGAAATTCACTTGGTCGTCGAAGAAGAGGCCCCGGAGAGCTGACGGCTCTGCTCTGGTCAGGTGGACAGCGCGGTGGCTTCAGGCATTGCTGATGGTGTAGCTGTAGCCCTGTTCTGTGAGGAACCTCCGGCGGTGGCCGGCGAACTGCTCGTCGACCGTTTCGGCTGCCACGACGGTGTAGAACGATGCCGCTTGGCGGCTTTCCTTGGGCCGCAGGATCCGCCCGAGCCGCTGTGCTTCTTCCTGGCGTGAGCCGAAGGACCCTGACACCTGGATGGCGACGGAGGCCTCTGGCAGGTCGACGGAGAAGTTGGCGACCTTTGACACCACGAGCACCGAGATTTCGCCCGTGCGGAACGCTTCGTAGAGTCTTTCGCGTTCTGCTTCGCCGGTTTTGCCCGTCAGCACGGGCGCGTTCAGCTCTTCGCCGAGTTCTTCCAGCTGATCGAGGTACTGGCCGATGACGAGCACCTGCTGATCACGGTGATTCTCCACCAAGCGGCGAACCACGGGAAGTTTGACATCGCTGGTGGCGGCCAGCCGGTAGCGGTCTTCGCCTTCGGCACTGGCATAGGCCACTCGGGTTGAACGGTCCAGGCGGACCCGCACTTCTTCGCAGTGGGCGGTGGCGATGTAGCCGGCGGCTTCGATTTCCTTCCACGGAACTTCGAACTGCTTGGGGCCGATGAGGCTGAAGACCTCGTCTTCACGGCCGTCCTCGCGCACGAGCGTCGCAGTCAGGCCCAGGCGGCGGCGCGCCTGCAGGCCCGCGGTCAGGCGGAAGACGGGTGCCGGCAGCAGGTGGACTTCGTCGTAGATGACCAGGCCCCAGTCACGAGCGTCGAGCAGCTCCAGGTGCAGGTAGGAGCCTTTGCGGCGGGTGGTGAGCACCTGGTAGGTGGCGATGGTGACAGGTCGGATCTCTTTGACCGCCCCGGAGTATTCGCCGATTTCGTCTTCTGTCAGGTTGGTGCGGCGCAGCAGTTCGGCCTTCCACTGCTTGGCGGACACCGAATTGGTCACCAGGATGAGAGTGGTGGTGCGCACCTGCGCCATCGTCGCTGCGCCCACGATTGTTTTGCCCGCACCGCAGGGCAGGACGACAACACCGGATTCACCGCGCATAAACGTCTGCACAGCGTCTTCTTGATAGGGCCGCAGGCGCCACTCTTCGCCACCAGAAGGGCCACCTGCGGCACCTGCGCTCTCATGAGCCTCACCGGAGCCTCCCGACCCCTCACGGGAGTCGGGGGAACCAGCGGCCCCTGACGGCGCCTCGTGGTAGTTCAGTTCGATGGTGTGTGCCTCACCGTCGACGTAGCCGGCGTGGTCGGCCACCGGGTGGCCCAGTTTGAGCAGGCGGAACTTCAGTTCGCCGCGTTCGGAGGGGTACACCTCGATGGTGCCGGGGTCGATCCGGGTGCCGAAGATGCCCTGGAGCTCGGGCTGTTCGGCCAGGTTCTCCAGCAGTGCGGTGTCTGAGGATTCGAGCACCAGACCGTGCACCGGCGAACTGGTCAGCACCAGCACCCCAAAACGGTCCATGAGATCGACGATCTCCAGCAGCAGTTCGTGGGGGACGGGGTATTTGGCGTATTCGAGCAGGGTGTCGATGACGGATTCGGCATCGTGGCCGGAAGCGCGGGCATTCCACAGTCCCAGCGGTGTGATGGTGTACGTGTGAATGTACTCGGGCGTGCGCGCCAGCTGGGCGAACGGGGCGATTGCCGCTGCGGCTTCGGCGGCGTCGGGATGGCCTGATTCCAGCAGGATTGTGCTGTCGGACTGGACGACGAGGGGGCCTGTCACTGTGTGCCTTCCTCGGCGGGGGAGACGCTGATGATCCGCGACAGTGAGGCTGCGATTTCACTGCCGTTGCGGATTCCGCGCACTCGCCCGCCGGTGATTGCCGTTGGGGTCAGAGTGATGGTGGTGCTGCTGCCGTCGGCGCGGGCGAGTGTGACGGTGACGCTCTGCTGCCGGTCGATGGCTGCGCGCAGAATGCCCGAGGTGGATGCCGGGTCGCCCTCGGTCGCTTCTGCTGTGCTGCGAACTCCGGCAATGTAGCGGCCGAGGTCGGCATCTGCAATGCGGGCGGTGCGCCGGGTGACGGCTGGTGCGGTTTGTCTGGGGGCGCGCCGCGGCTGTGCTGAGGGGGCTTCGGTCAGGGTCGATGTGCCCGCGCCTTCCAGCAGGGCGCGCAGGCGGTCGGAGCTGATGCCGGACAGCGCGACGGTGGGCGCCACACGGGTCAGCTGGGCCGGGGTGAGCAGCGGGTCGGCCAGCATGGCGTCGAGTTCGTCGGGGTCGTCGACGATGACGGCGCCGCGAGCGCCTGCCACCTGCACGCGGTTGAGCCGGGAGGCGACCCCGTCGATGAGGAATTCCAGCGGCTGCGGTACCCCGGTTGAGGAGCATTCGCGCAGAGTGTCGGCGATGTCTGTGCGGTTCAGCCCCGCGCGCAGGGCCCGTTCGATGCTCTTTTCGGTGAACCGGTACACGGTTCCCTGGCCGCGGGTTTCTATGTCTGCAATCGAATCGAGTTTCTGTGCCAGGTCCGGGTGGACGGGGCCGGTGGCCACAGCGGTGAGGTCGGACTGGATGACGACGCTTACGGCGTAGTCCGGCAGGAGCTGCCCAACTGTTTCGGGGAAGTCGGCTGGCACTGTGGCGGCTGATCCGGCGTAGTCCAGCGGCTGGGCGGCCGCGGGCAGGGACGCATCCAGGTGTTCGGCCAGTGCGCGGCCCAAAGGAGTCAGCCCACAGGAATCGGGGGCGCTCAGGGGTGTGGCGACAAGGCCGAGGAACTCCGCTTCGGTCAGCATTTGGGCGAGGGTGTCGCGGTTGAACGCGGGTGCCAGGGGATAGCGCCACCGGAGTGCCGCCGTGAGGTCGGCAAGCCGGATGCTCAGAGCTGTCGAGGTGCCGGAGTCTGCCGAGGTCCCGGCTGCGGTGGCGCTGCCGTGCCGGGGCAGCAGTGACTCTGGCGAGTGCAGGGCCCGCAGCAGGCGGAAGCGGGTTGAGCGGACTGGCGGCAGGGCCGAGGGGTGGCCGCCGTAGGGATTGGCGGTGGTGGGTTTGACAACGGAGTTAAGCGGGTGCACGCGGTCACCGCGAGGGGTGTGACCGGCGGCGATGTGGGTGATGTCTTCACCCATGCGCAGCCAGGCGCGCACGAGTGCTGCGTGCAGGCTGCCGCGGTCGGTGCGCTTGAGGACGTCGTATTCGGCCGTGGGCAGCCACACGGGGTCGATGTTGGAGCTGTCGACGCCGACGAGGTTGAGAGAACCGCACAGTTCGAGCACGAAGATCGTCTGCGCGTATTCGAGGTCAAGGGCTGATGACAGTCGCTGCACATCGCGTTTGCCGACACCGCCGGACATCAGCTGGCTGGGCGGGTCCGCTTCGATTGCGCGCACAGCAGCTGCGATTGTGCCGCCTGCAGCCCCGGCGGCAGCCGCCTGGGCGTTGCGGGCAACAGACTCGGGGATAGGGGTGAGGACGGGTTCATTCGGCTGGGTGTACTCCGTCCACTCCGGCGGGTGGGCGGATTCCGCCGCAGAAGTGGGCAGCAGGGCAATTGCCTCGGACTGGAAGCCGAAGGCCTCGGCATCGCCCGGGTCGCTCTGTTCAGCCTCCCCTGTGCTGCCAGTGTGTGCGGGCCACAGCAGGCCCAGAAGAATCAGACGGCTGAGAACATCCGAACCGGCGTTGAGTTCCCCACGGGGAACAACGGGATCAACACGCGCCGCCTTCGCTGCACGCAGAGCCGCCTGCAGCTCATCGGCGTTGAGCGCTTCCAGGGCAACGGCCACCCCTTTGCGAGTGGAGGCCGAACCGGCCAGGCGGCTGAGCGCTGCCGTATCGGATCGAACCAGATCGCGCCGAGTGCGGACAAAATCCGCAAACCAGTCGGCAGGAGCACTGCCCAGCCAGCCGGTGAAAGTCTGAAAGCCCTTCATCCCTCCGAGTCTAGACGGCACCCGAAAAACAGGCGGCTAGAATGGGTGGTTCACCCGTCGGCAGAGACACAACACCGAAAGGCCCACAGTGACACCCAGCACGAACGAGCAGCGCACATCGTGGACGCTGATCGCCGCGCTTGCGCTCATGCTCCTGGGTGCCATCGCGCTGGTCGTGGTGATTGTCCAAGGCCTCACCGTCGGGCATCCCTCGAAGGTGCTGACCTGGGTGGGAATGATTGCCCCGAGCGCATCGTTCATCCTGTTCCTGGCGTGGCTGACAAGCGCGTTCTTCCGCCGCCGCACCTAGAGCACACACCTAGACCAGGCGGGAACGCCCCGCGGGCGCCGTACTCGCCGATCCCAGGCACACCCCAACATGCAAGCGGACCGAACCGGCGCCTCGTAAGCTCCGGCCCGCATACACCCCAACAGATCCGCACGAAAGTGCGTTGAGAAAAGGACTGACAATGCCCACAGGACGCGTGAAGTGGTTTGACCCGGACAAGGGATTCGGCTTCGTCACCGGTGACGACGGTGAAGAGTTCTTTATGCACTCGTCGTCGCTGCCCGACGGCGTGACCGTGCACAAAGGGTCTCGTCTGGACTTCGACATCGTGGACTCCCGCCGAGGCCGTCAGGTGCTGCGGGCCCGCCTGCTGGACGCCCCTCCGCGCGTGCGTCCCAACCCGGACAAGACGGCAGATATGATTGAAGACGTCATCACAATGCTCGATGACACACTGGCCGGACTGCGACAGGGCCGTTACCCGGACGCGGAATTCTCCGCAAAAGTCGCCGAGGTCCTGCGCCACGTTGCCGACGACCTGGAGGGCTGATGACCAGCTGCTACGCCGAATGGAGAGCCGCGCTGGGGGAGATCAACCCGATCTTGGCCCAGGCGGTCGACACCGCGCGCACAGCGATTGCCGACATGACCGACGAATCGTCCATCGGCGAGCACCTGGGCGTGGTGGCCGAAGGCGCCTACGCGGCTTCCCACATCTTTCAGTGCCGCACCCCGGGCTACCCGGGCTGGTATTGGACGGCGATCCTCGCACTGGCACCGGGCTCGGAGCGCGTCACGGTGTCCGAAACCGCTCTGCTGCCCGGCGAAGACGCACTGGTCGCACCCGACTGGGTGCCGTGGAGAGACAGGCTGCGCCCCTCCGACATCGGCGCTCGCGACGTTCTGCCGAAAGACGAAGACGATCCGAACCTCGAACTGGGTTTGGAGCAGGTCAAGGTCGAAGTCGAGGACGACATCGACCAGATCCCCAATTTTGAGTTCGGCCTGGGACGCAAGCGCGTGCTGTCGCGCGATGGGATCGCAGCGGCGGCTGCCCGCTGGGCGGAATCCGATTCCGGCCCGGACTCCGAATACGCTTCCGAAGCGTCTGCCAAATGCCGCACCTGCGGTTTCCTCATGCCCATCGCTGGCTCTGTGCGCACCCAGTTCGGCCTGTGCGCCAACGCCGCATCACCGTTTGACGGGCGCGTGGTTTCCCTGAACAACGGCTGCGGAGCGCACTCAGAAACCGATGTCCGCAAACACGATGACACTGCCGAACCTGTTATCGACGACCGCGCCGAAGACTTCGAAATGGTCGGCGGCGAGGTTGCTGATAAGGGCGGCGACACCTCGGCTGCCGATGCCGAACACGAAGGCCATAATGCTGAGCACTGACGCTCAGGTCTGGGCCACTGTCATCGCCTATGTCGGCCTGGTGATCGGGTGCGCGGGCATTATCGTGCCGGTGATTCCGGGTTCGATTCTGAATCTGTTTGTGCTGATCGGCTGGGGTGTTGCGGTGAACTCCACTATGGGCTGGTCGGGTGCTGCAGGCGGGATCCTTCTGACGATCATCGGCATAGCGGCCTCGTGGGTGTTGACGGGCAATCGGCTGAAAAAGCTCGAGGTGCCCAACCGTGTGATCGCGATAGCCGCGCTCAGCGCTGTTGTCGGCATGTTCGCGCTGCCGGGGCCGGGGCTGCTCATCGGCTTTGTCGTCGGCCTGTTCATCGCTGAATGGGTGCGGCACTCAACGGCGCGTGAAGCTCTCGAAACCACAAAGGGCACACTCGTTGCCGTCGGCATCGGTCTGGGCATTGAACTTCTGTGCGCCGGTGCGGCTTTCATCGCGCTGACAATGGGTGTTTTCCTGCACTTCACCACTGTGTGAGCCGGGGGCGGGTGTGGCGTGTGGCCCAGCCGGTGGAGCGTTCGCAACCTTGCCGGCACCTCGCTGGGGTGAGTGGCCCGTCCTTACCCCGCCGGCACCTCGTCCCCTTAGCCCTCCCGGCCGCCAAAAGTTACTCTGCCGTCTAGTCGACAAAACGAGGCGATCCGTGCGTTTTTGCCTCAATATTCCGACTAGATTGCAGAAACCCCGGCTTGAGCAGGCAAAAATGGCGAGGCCCCCAATATCGGGAGCCTCGCCAATTCTGCCCCTAACGCAGCCTCAGCCGCGCAGGGCGCTGAGTGTGAAGTCGATGCAGTCGAGCAGCGCCTTGACGTCTTCCGGGGGGACCGAAACGAAAGTGGCGATCCGCAGCTGGTTGCGGCCGAGCTTGCGGTAGGGCTCGACATCGACAACTCCGCTTGCGCGCAGAGTCTTGGCGATCTCGGCTGCGTCGACGGAATCGTCAAAGTCGACAGTGCACACGACGTTGGAACGGTCAGCCGGGTCACTCACGAACGGTCGGGCGACATCGCTCTTTTCGGCCCAGTCGTAGACCAGGCTGGCTGAAGTGCCGGTGCGCTCTGCAGCCCAGGCCAGTCCGCCGTTGCCGTTGATCCAGTCGATCTGCTCAGCCAGCATGATGAGCGTGGCCACGGCCGGGGTGTTGTACGTCTGGTTCTTTGCCGAATTGTCGATCGCCGTCACCAAGTCCAGCGAAGCGGGAATCCACCGGCCGAAGCTCTTGAGCGACCGAGCGCGCTCGATTGCCCGCGGGCTCATAATGGCGATCCACAGACCGCCGTCGGAGCCCATGTTCTTCTGCGGCGCGAAGTAGTAGACATCGGTTTGGGCAATGTCGACGTTCAGACCGCCTGCGGCTGAAGTCGCGTCGATGGCGACGAGAGCGTCATCGGCAATGCCCTCTGGCCGCTTCACCGGTGCGGCTGCTCCCGTCGAAGTTTCATTGTGCGGCCACGCGTAGAGGTCAGCACCGTCGACCGCGGTGGGAACGGCAACCGAGCCCGGCTGTGCTTCGAACACTGCGGAATCGTCGAGGAAAGGAGTCGTGTCGGTGGCCTTTGCGAACTTGCTGCCGAACTCGCCGAAAGAACCGTGGGCTGCTTTTCTGCGCACGAGTCCGAAGGAAGCGGCGTCCCAGAAGGCGGTGGAACCGCCGTTGCCGAGCACCACCTCGTACCCTTCGGGGAGGTTGTACAGTTCGGTCAGTCCGGCGCGGATGCGCCCGACGATGTTCTTCACGGGCGCCTGGCGGTGCGAGGTGCCCATAACGGTTGTGGCAGCGTCTGCCAGGGCGGTCATCTGTTCGGGGCGAATGCGAGCGGGGCCAGCGCCGAAACGGCCGTCGGCGGGCAGCAGCTCTTCTGGAATTGTGATCACGCTTTTATCGTAGTCAGACACAGCCCGCCGACCGGACAGCCCCCGGAGGCCAGTGGGCACGCGGGTAGTCTGGATCTATGATCGACATCCCGGATTCCCTGGCCGAACTCGCACAGCAGCGCATTGAATACGGTGCTGACGATCTTGACCATCTTGAGGACACCCCGTTTGAGCAGTTTGCCGCGTGGTACGACTGTGCCCACGAGAACCTGCGCGAACCCAATGCGATGGTCGTGGCGACCGCGGATGACACGGGGCCGACTGCCCGTTTGGTGCTGTTGAAGAGCTTTGATGAGCGCGGCTTTGTCTTCTACACCCACTACACGTCTGCCAAGGGTGCGCAGCTTGCTCAGTCACCGCGCGCCTCGCTCGTGTTCCCGTGGCACGAACTCAGCAGGCAGGTGCGGGTGCGCGGTGTTGTCGAAAAGGTCTCGCCGGAAGAATCGGACGCCTATTTCGCTAAGCGTCCGCGTGGTTCGCAGATCGGCGCGGTTGCTTCACACCAGTCCCAGCCGGTGCGCAGCAGGTCGGTTCTTCAGCAGCGCTATCAGGATGTCGAGGCGGAGCTTGCCGGCCGCCCGGTTAAACGGCCGGACTCGTGGGGCGGGTACCTGCTTCGTCCGTTCGAAGTGGAGTTTTGGCAGGGCATGGAGAACCGGATGCACGACAGGTGTGTTTTCACCAGCCGTTCTGGGGCACCGGCCGATCTGGCGGATGTTTCCCAGTGGTCGACTGCCCGTCTGGAGCCCTAGGTGTAGTTCCTCGGGAGGTTGTGAACGGGATTTGAGGTCAGAGAAGACCCCCGGTATCGAGGTGGGTAACGACACGCACCCTGACCCGGAGGTCTTCCATGACACACCGTAACGCCCCGATGACCATC
>NZ_LR723004.1:0-7753 GCF_902500275.1 Brevibacterium sp. Marseille-P9724
GATGGTCATCGGGGCGTTACGGTGTGTCATGGAAGACCTCCGGGTCAGGGTGCGTGTCGTTACCCACCTCGATACCGGGGGTCTTCTCTGACCTCAAATCCCGTTCACAACCTCCCGAGGAACTACAACTAGGTCACAGAAGCAGCCAAGGGGCAGGGCATTGACTGGCAGAACTACCAGATCTCCCCATCCGCCCAGTACCTTTCGGGCGTCATCGGAGCAGTCGACGGCATCAAGAGCATCATGCGCAACACCACCGTTGCCGCCACGGGATCGTCGCCGCCGCGGTCGTCGCGCTGGTCCTGTTCCTGTGGCTGCGCGACCGGAACAGGGAAACCGGCGCACTGCTGTCCATCGGGGTGACAAAAACCAGCATCGCCGCACAGTACTTCACCGAAATGCTCATGATCGCGGTCCCGGCATTTGTCGCCGCGTACTTCGCCGCCGGCCGATTCGCCCAATGGATGGGTGAGACCACCCTGGCCAGCGTCAACAAGTCTGCGGCCCAGGACATGGCCCAAGCCGGACAGTTCGGTGCCGACATGGAATCTTCCGCATCCGCCCAAACACTCGACAGCCTGACAGTGGGACTGACATCTGGCTCGGTTCTTCAGGCCGCGATTATCTGTGTTGTGGTTATCGCCGTTGTCGTTGCGATTAGCGCTGTGCCGATGATGCGCAAGAGCCCCCGCGCAATCCTGGCGGACGCCACATGACCAGCCCCTGGGCGCGCGCAATCCGCTGCGTCACCCGCAAACCCGGCCGCACCCTGCTCATGACCCTCATCATGACCGTGGTGTTCACAGCACTCGTCGCCCAATCCCGCGTCCGCTCGACCATGACTGAGGTCAAAAACGCCATCAACACCAACGTCGGCACCGGATTCACGGCAACCGGGGCTGGTTCGGTAGGTGAGACCGCTGGCGAGGTGGAGGCTGGTTCGGCAGGTACCCCGGCACCTCGGGAGGGTGACCGGGTGGCACCTGGGGCAGGTGAGAGTCCGGCTGCCCAGCCGGGCGGCACCTCGGGAGATTCCGGGGGAATCGAGCGGGAGGTGGCCGAGCGTTTGGCAGCCCTGCCCCCCCCAAGTGGCGCGGCACAGTCTTGAGGCAGCCGCCTTGGCCAGGCCCGAAGGCGCACAGGCGGTGTTGGGTGCCAGCGGAGTTCAGCTGGACCCGCAGTTCGCCGGTGATGTCAGTGTGACTGGAACCAGCGATTCCTCGCTCAACCCGGCATTCCAGGGCAAGCTGTACAAGCTTGTCGAAGGTGAGCACGTGGGTGCGGGGGAGTCGCAGGCTGGTGCGGACGGTGGTTCGCAGACTGGCGCTGGGAAGGCGATCATTCACCGCGAGTTCGCCGACCACAACAAGCCCGGGGTGGGGGACAAGCTGACTCTCACTCGCGGTGGTGAGAAGGTCACGGTCACGATTGCCGGCATCCTCGAAGGCAGAACCGACAACCCCACGGGCCTGCCGTCCGGAGCGTCTGAGAATCACGTGATTGTGGGCCTCGCATCGGCTCAGAAACTCGGCGCGCCCCTGACCACGGGTCGCTATTTCACGCAGAACGCGCAGCAGCTGCCGGAGGCGCTCGAAGCCGCCAAAGGCATCGCACCGGAGCTGACACTGGAGGACAACTCGGCACAGTTCGCCCCTGTTCTTCAGGCGATTACTGGGGTGGACCGACTGCTGGGAATCCTGCTTTTGGGCCTGTGTGTGGCCGGCGCGTGCGTGCTCACGCTGGTGAGCGCATTCTGGGCGCGCGGGCGGATTCACGAAATCGGCCTCCTTTTGTACTTGGGCAAAAGCAAAGGCAATGTGCTGTCGCAATTCGCGATTGAAGCGGGCATTTTCGCAGGTGTGGCGGCAGTTATTGCCGCTGTGCCGGGACGGTTCTTTCCTCCTGGCTGGGCCAGGCAGTCTTCACCCAGGTGGGTGGGGAGGCGCTGTCGGCGATTCAGCCGAGCACCGGAGCCGGTGATGTTGTCCTGGCGTTGGTGCTGGGAGCCGTCATTGTGCTCATCGGAGTGTCCGTGGGAGTCCTGCCGCTCGTTATGCAGCGACCCAAACGAATTCTTGCAAAACTCAGTTAGGAAACATGATGGCAATCATGCAGCTTGATCACGTCAACTTCAGCTACGCCAACTCTGCCAAGCTGGTGCTCAGCAATGTCACCTATGACTTCGAAGAGGGCACGTTCTACGCGATCGTCGGTTAGTCCGGTGCAGGCAAAACCACCATGTTGAACCTGCTGGCCGGGCTTGATGCACCCAGTCAGGGGACTGTCCGCTTTGGCGGCGACGACATTGCTGAAACCGGGTACACTCGCCATCGCAAAGACCAGATTGCGCTGGTGTTCCGGAACTACAACCTCATCGACTATCTGACATCTCTGGAGAACCTTCGCCTGACCAACCTCAAGGCCAGCATTGACGACGTGACTCGGTTGGGCATCGATGCCGCTGCTGCGAAGCGCAACGTGCTGGCGCTGTCTGGTGGTCAGCAGCAGCGAGTGGTCATCGGCCGAGCCCTGGTTTCCTCTGCTCCTGTCATCCTGGCTGATGAACCCACTGGCAACCTCGATGAGGAAACTGCGGAAGGGGTTATTGAGATTCTGCGGGATGCAGCCCATGCGCAGGGCAAATGCGTCATCGTGGTCACCCATTCGAAGCAGCTTGCACGATCAGCCGACGTCACCCTGCGCCTAGAACAGCGCAAGCTCGTCGAACGCAAAAAGGCATAGACGGACGAGGTGGTGTTATGGCTGGGATTACTTCTTGCCGGGACTGCCTGGGGTAGGCCGGTTCGGTTTGCTGATGCGCGTATCGAATCGGGTGCTTGCCCACTTCCGCAGAGTTGAGTTGAGCAAATCCAAAAGGTCATTGGACACGAAACCGCGTTTGCCCTTGCCGATGCTGCGCCTTTCAAGAACGCCTGCCGCAACGAGGTGTTCCAAAGCATTCTGTGCTGATGTAGAGCTGGTCCCGGTCAGCCGAGCAGCCACATCGACAGTCAATGCCGGAAGCTTCGGCAGGACATCGAGGATTTTCCACACCGATGAATCACTGCGCGGAATCCGCGTTTCGGTCCGCTCCGCATAGGCGGTGATGAGGGCGCGGCTATCGCGATCGAATTCAT
The DNA here is from genome assembly GCF_902500275.1 of Brevibacterium sp. Marseille-P9724. Lineage (NCBI taxonomy): Bacteria > Bacillati > Actinomycetota > Actinomycetes > Micrococcales > Brevibacteriaceae > Brevibacterium > Brevibacterium sp. Marseille-P9724. The sequence continues at coordinate 3,138 of NZ_LR723004.1, forward strand.
CAAGCTCATCCTTAAGGGCAGACGCCAGATCCACAGCCTCATCTGCCGCGGAAATGAAATGCCGAAGCCAGGCATTGAGGCCGTCGCTGATGCTCAGTTCGCGGACTGGCTCAGCGCTCGTGGCAAGTTCGGTGCCGTGCGGGATGCCGCGGAAAGTCATAAGCCCCGTGACGTATTCGTCTGAACGGGTCAGAAGCACCTGACTGATGGGCAGAACCGACCCTTCTGTCAGACCACCGCGGACAAACACCGTGTGAATGAGCGCTCGCCCAATGCGCCCATTGCCATCAGCAAAGGGGTGCAGCGTTTCGAACTGCGCATGCACTAGGCCCGCCTGAATCAGGCATCCCGTCGCAGCTCCGCTCATGAACTCAACAAGATCCTCAACCGCGGGAACCAGTGCATGTTCTGTGGGAGGAATGAAGTCCGCCTGGCCGGGGTGAATGTCACTTCCGCCAACCCAGTTCTGCCTATCACGAATGCCCGGCGTGCTCAGGCTGGGCAGCAGCTCTTTCTGCAGTTGCTCGATATCGGCCCACGTGATGAGCTCAGCCGTACCCAAACGTTCAACAGCGCTGGTCAGAGCGGAAATATTGTCGGCAACCTCGGCTGCGATCGACGCATGTCCGGAAGCAGCCGTGCCGTTTGCAGTGTGTTCGAGCCGTTTGAGTTCTTCGAAAACAATGTTCCGCGCATTAGAGCGCAGCCCCTCGATGTAGGAACTGGAGACTGCTTCACTGCGAAGCAGATAGCGCGACACCGCTTCGAGCTTGCCTGCGGCCTGATGAAACTTCAGATTGCGGATACGACGCTCTACACGACCGGCTTCAGCTGCCACCGCAAAATCGATGTGCCACTCAGGTTCAGTGAGCGAAAACGGCCGATACGCCCAATAGGTTCCCTGCCAGCGTTCACGCGGACGCCGCGCACTGTCAGGAGGAGTCCACTCCCGGGCTGTCCACGACATAAGCACTAGCCTTTCCTTCAGCGCGGTTCTGTCCAAGGATAATACTTATCCTTGGACTAATGGCCAGTGTACCCAAGGATAAATATTATCCTTGGGCGCTCGCGCCAGTTTGAAAACGGAACTTCTTGGCTACGATGAGTGCGTTGCCGCCCGGCACCCCTAACCAAGGAGCACCATGATCCGTCCTCGGTCCCTGCGCGCCACCGCGGCCGTCGTCTTTGCAAATTCGCTCGTCCTCGCCGGGTGTGGAGGATCAGTCAACCTTGGCGGCTCCGATGACTCCAGCAGCTCTGCCAGCCCGGAAAAAGATGAGCCGAAACTCGAATGGGGACCGTGGCAGCAGTTCGATGAGGGCGGGGCAACAGTATTCGCTTCCAGCGACGACATCGCAGTGTTCTATGGGAGTGGATTCCAGGAGATGCGCGCCTACGACGGCGACGGCAAAAAGCTGTGGTCCAAACCGATTATCATCCCACCGGCCGAAGCCGGCGATGTCGGTCCCGAGTCCTACATCAAAGACGAAACTCTCATCTACCAAGACCCGCAAACAGGAAAGATCCACGGCATCAATACGGCAGACGGCGAAGAACAGTGGACCTTCGACCCGGGTTCGCTCGGAAAGTGCTCCGGCAGAGCCTACAGCCTTTTAGCAGATGAACCGGTCACTCAATCCGGCACGATCATTGTCGCGCTGAACGGGCTTGGCCCCGCCTTCCAAGAGGTCCCCGACTGCTCAGGTGAGTCACCGGCAGCCGTGGGTCTCCAGATGCCAAAAGGCGCTTCGGGAGCTCAAGAGATCAAACCCCAGTGGCAGGCGCCCGCTCTGCCAAAGAAGAGCGACGTCACCATGCCGGCCGTCGATCCCAGCGGTCAATACCTGACCCACGCGGCCACAACATCGTAACGGCGCATCCTGCAGCGGACCGCACTCAAAGACGGCAAAGCCGAAGCCGCCGTTATAGCCAGAGCCGATGGCAAGGGCGGCGACCCGAGCCACGCAGAAGGCAACATCTACTTCTTCAACGCGATTGATGCCGACAACTACGCGCTGGAACGGGATGTGCCGGACAAGTCGACATCACGCGATATCCACACCGTCAGGGAATGGTCAGATGTGGAAGCCGCTGAGAATCCCGCCGTCACAATCAACGCGGGTGCTGATGGTGCCGACTGCCTGACCGGCTGGATACGCAAAGCTGCAGAAAAATGGTACTGCTACAACGCGACAGAGGAGTTCGTGATCTTTGCAGAAGTCGGCGACAACTTCACCGGCAGCAAACTGGAAAGCGTGCAGCGTAAACCCGTGAGCGCTGAATTCAGGGATCACATGGTGCCCGGAGCAAGGCTGCCAGGCGACACGGCCGCCGGAGTCACCGAGGATGGGACCCTGTACGGGCTCGTGCCGAGCCCCGCCAACACGCTCGATGCGGTTTCAATGGCCGACGGCAAGGTCCTCTGGTCGGCCCCTGCCGAGGCGGATGCGGGCTCCGCTGCCCGTGACGCGGGATACATGCTGGCTGCGGGTGCTGTCGTGTTCTCCCAAGGTGACGCAGTTGTCGCCGTAGACGCTGGCTCCGGTAAAGAACTGTGGCGCGAAGACGTTACCACCGCTGAAGGCTCGGCTGAAAAGCTGCATCTGGCATGGCTTTCGATGACTGAGACCGCCGTGGCCGTCAAGGTCCACGGCAAAGACAAGCCCAACGGGCAGACCAAGTTCCGAGTGCTGAGGTCCCAGTCGGGCTGAAGTTCAGCAGCGGCTAGCGCGAAGCTGAACTGCGGAACCTCAGCGACGGCTCTGAAGTTCCGCGCGAATGTCCTTGAGGATCTGGCACAGACGCTGCAACAGCTGCGCAACAACACCGAGACCGCCCACCATGACTGCCGAGCCCCACAGCGGAGCAGCGCGCAGCGGGTCACTTGCGTCAGTGCCGACGACAAGCGCAACGACCATCATGAGCGCGGCCAGAATGTACAGGATGAACGCGAACATCGGCCGCCTGTTGTCGTGATCGTAGGCGACCAGACGCGGTGCGGCCTCCATGTTGTCGGGAATGTTGACGGCACCGTTGTTGCCGTGTGAGGAATTCGAAGCCGATTCAGACAAAGCGGACCAATCTTTCTGTTCTGCCAAGGCACCGGGACGAAAGCCGAGGTGCCAGCCAGGGGAGCGCAGTACCCTGAGTATGCGCGCAGGCACTGCGTTGTTCGAGTGGGCTCATTGTACTCGACGACACGCCGACTCGCCGCTGAAGAAAACGTAAACCGGTGTCGGAAAGCATCATGCATCGCCTTTAAGATTGAAAGGGACGTTTTGTGAGGGCGTTCGAATAAGGGAAAGCAGCGGAAAAGCCGTCAGTAGGGTGATCGTGCCGAGGGTAGCAGCAAAAGCCATCTGGAAGATCAGAGTCGGATTGGCGGTATTATCCGCGGCGAATGCAATGCTGGAAATGATTGCGGTGGAGCATCCCAATGACGAAGTTAAGAGGCCTAGATTGCGGTAAGCACGCTCAATCCGTCCATTTAAGTTTGCCGCAAGGGCCTGCGTCATATTCCCGGTGCTGGTAATTGCGATGCTTGCAGCCAGCCAAGAGCCCAGGTGTGAGCGAACGTGGAGTTCGCTGCGGAAGGTGCCAAACTCAAGGCAAGCTAAGACTGCCACTATGGGGATGAATGTTATTGCCCAGCAGGCGCAGATCCAAACGGCTTGGTTGACGGCTTCCGGTTTTATTGGGCTCGTTCGCTGCTTGGAGTGCTTCTGTGCTTCGTCTGCTTTAACTAGGATCCGTGTGGATGAGCAGCGATCTTTTGTCATTGTGATCACCTGTGAAAGTGCGAATGCAGATTTTTACTCGGTCAGTGGGTCGATTCAGATAGTTCCACAAGGCCCTGACATGAGCAGAGGGGCTGGAGGGTTAAACCCTCCAGCCCCTCTGCTCATGTCAGTCAAGTCTTAGGCTGTTTAGTTCCTTGGGTATGTGGCCTTGGGAATTTCGTGGTAGTCTTTCGGCTCCTAGGACTTGACGGAAGTGTCGGCAACGCTGTGAACGATGCCGGTGCAACCGGTTTCAACAGCCTTGGCGAGCCGCCCTTTCTTCTTGGCGCCCCATGATTGTGTCTGTCCGCGAACCTCGAGCAGAACTGTGCCAGACTCGTTGAGGGCAAAGGAGGCCAGTGCAGTTCCAGGCAGGTCGCTGGTCTGGTCATACCGCGAGATCGTCCCAGACGGCGGGTTTCCGCGCCTGCTGAGCGAGTCCTGTGCAGCAAGCACCAGCTACTTGGAGTAGTCGCCGCGGTAGTTCTCCTTATAGCCCGAGTGGTTGTCGATCGCCACGGGCTTGCCAAACAGAGACAGTGTCACTTGTTTGCCTGCATCGCCGGCTTCGCAGCAAGGGCCCTCGCGGTGGAGGTCGACGAAAGAGTCGACATTCCAGACTTCGCCTTTCAGGCCCTTGTGCAAATTCCGGACCGCTTGTGATTCAGGGCGATGAACACCACCAGGCGGGCCGGTCCTTGTGCTCTAGGTGTACTTCCCCGTGAGGTTGTGAACGCGGTCGGCTGGTGAGAGTCCCCCGATGGCGGTGTGGGCTCGGTGGTGATTGTAGTCATGTAAGAACGCTGCGTACGAATCCTCGCGAGCACTCTCACTGGC
>NZ_LR722994.1:0-133315 GCF_902500275.1 Brevibacterium sp. Marseille-P9724
GCCAGTGAGAGTGCTCGCGAGGATTCGTACGCAGCGTTCTTACATGACTACAATCACCACCGAGCCCACACCGCCATCGGGGGACTCTCACCAGCCGACCGCGTTCACAACCTCACGGGGAAGTACACCTAGACTTTGCCAAACCACATGCGACACCAGGAGTTGTAAATGAAGTCTGACGCCCTGCCCGAAGGGACGCTCTCTGCCGGCCACATGATCGTCAAATCGCTTGAAGCCCACGGCGTTGAGCGCGTATTCGTCGTCCCGGGCGAAAGTTTCCTCGACACGCTTGACGGGCTCTACGACTCCTCTATTTCGACTGTCGTCACCCGCCACGAAGGCGGTGCGGCCTATATGGCCGAGGCCATGGGCAAGCTCACCGACACACCCGGTGTGGCAATGGTGACCCGGGGCCCGGGTGCGGCCAACGCGCACGTGGGCCTGCACACCGCGTGGCAGGACTCCACGGCAATGGTGCTCTTCGTCGGCCTCATCCCGTTCGAGCACCGAGAAAAAGAGGCCTTCCAAGAATTCGATCCGAAGTCGTGGTTCGACACCGGCGCCAAGAGAGTCATGGTCCTCGACCATCCTGAGCGCGCCTCGGAAATCGTCGCCGAAGCCATGTTCGCAGCCAGTTCCGGACGCCCGGGGCCAGTGGTGGTCGGCCTGCCGGAAGACATCATCACCCAAGCACACTCCTCGGTTATCCACCCGCCCATCCCCGTGGCGAAGGGCGGCATGACCGTAGAGGACTGGAAGGACCTCAAATCGACCCTGCAGAGGGCCGAGCGTCCGCTGTTCGTCTTCGGCGGCAACGACTGGACCCACAGCGCTGCCGAAGAGTTCACCGAATGGCTCGAAGCGCACCGACTGCCGGCTGCCGCAGAGTGGCGCTGTCAGGGAACGGTTCCGTTCAGCTCACCCAGCTATGTCGGCCCCATCGGCTACGGTCGGCCCGACTACACCCACCGCGTGCTCGATGAATCCGACCTCCTGATCTTCGTCGGCACCGTTCCCGGTGATGTTCTCACCGACGGCTTCACCGCACGGCAGAACTGGGACAAAGAGAACTTCATCGTCACCATCGACCCGTCACTGCGCGGGCGCTCAGGTCCTGTCACCCGGCAGATCATTGCCAAGCCCGCAAAGTTCGTCGACGATCTCGTGCGCATGGAACTGCCCGTCAAAGACGCGTGGACGCAGTGGACGGACTCCCTGCGCGCCATCCAGGAGACATGGTCGGCTCTGCCTCCTGCGGAGCCGACGGAGGGGCCGGCGAAGATGGCGACGGCCATGGCGAACATCGTCAACCGGCTGGATGACAACGCAATGGTCACCTTCGGCGCCGGCGAACACACCAACTGGGCACACCGCTACTTCCCCGCCGAGGAGTACGCGGCGCTGATCTCAGCGCGCAACGGGTCGATGGGCTACTCCGTGCCGTCGGCAGTGGCCGCAAGCCTCGAATATCCGGGCCGGGACGTGCTGTGCATTGCCGGTGACGGCGAATTCCTCATGAACGGCCAGGAAATGGCCACAGCCGCTCAGTACGGCGCGACACCGCTGATCATCGTCATGGACAACCAGGAGTACGGGACCATCCGCACCCACCAAGAAGTGCAGTATCCCGAGCGGATCTCCGGGACCCAGCTGAAAAACCCCGATTTCGCTCTCATGGCTGAAGCCTTCGGCGGCTTCGGCATCAAAGTCACACAGGACGCCGAGGTTCCGCAGGCAATTGAACGGGCGCTCGAAGCCACGCGCAGCGGCACGTTCGCGCTCGTGCACCTGGTCGTCGAACAGCGCGTCAAAGCCTACTGATAAATACTCAACACCCGAGCCCTGCACGCGCGAGGCGCCCGACACCAACCGTGTCGGGCGCCTCGTCACACATGGGTGCTCAGCAGCCCAGGCGAGCGGCCAGGTAGGACTCCACCTGGTCGAGCGCAACGCGCTCCTGGCTCATATCATCGCGGTTGCGGATGGTGACCGCGCTGTCGTCGAGCGAATCGAAGTCGTAGGTGATGCAGAACGGAGTGCCGATTTCGTCGTTGCGGCGGTAGCGACGGCCGATGGCACCGGCATCGTCGAACTCGACGTTCCAGCGGCGACGCAGACCGTCTGCCAGTTCTCGCGCCTGCGGCGAGAGCTTTTCGTTGCGCGACAGCGGCAGCACCGCGGCCTTGACCGGTGCGAGCCTGGGGTCGAGCTTGAGCACGGTGCGCTTATCAACTCCGCCCTTGGCATTGGGGGCTTCGTCTTCGACATAGGCGTCGACCAGGAACGCCATGAGCGCACGGGTCAGACCGAAAGACGGTTCGATGACGTACGGCGTGTAGCGTTCGCCGGTGGCCTGGTCGAAGTACTGCATCTTCTGGTTGGAGTGTTCCGTGTGGCGGCCCAGGTCGTAGTCGGTGCGGTTGGCAACACCCATGAGTTCGCCCCATTCGCTGCCGGTGAATCCGAAGCGGTACTCCAGGTCGATCGTGCCGTCGGAGTAGTGGGCCCGCTCGTCTGCGGGGACATCGAATCTGCGCATGTTGTCCGTGTTGATGCCGAGTTCGACAAACCAGTTCCAGCAGTCCTCAACCCAGGAATCGAAGAACTTCTGCGCGTCATCGGGGTGAACGAAGAACTCGATCTCCATCTGCTCGAATTCGCGGGTGCGGAAGATGAAATTGCCCGGCGTGATTTCGTTGCGGAAGGCCTTGCCGATCTGCCCGATGCCAAACGGAGGCTTCTTGCGGGCTGCCGTCACAACATTGGCGAAGTTCACAAAGATGCCCTGCGCGGTTTCGGGGCGCAGGTAGTGCAGGCCCTGACCGTCATCAACAGCACCGAGGTAGCTCTTGACCAGACCGGAGAACATCTGCGGTTCGGTCCACTTGCCCTCCTGGCCTGTTTCCGGATCGCGAATATCGGCAAGGCCGTTTTCGGGTTCCCTGCCGTGTTTGGCAACATAAGCCTCGATGAGGTGGTCTGCCCGGTAGCGCTTATTGGTGTGCAGCGATTCCACCAGCGGGTCGACGAACGTCTCGACGTGGCCGGAAGCCTCCCACACCTGCCGCGGCAGGATGATCGACGAGTCCAGGCCGACCATGTCAGCGCGACCGCGGACAAAGGTCTGCCACCACTGCTGTTTGATGTTCTCCTTCAGCTCCACGCCCAGCGGACCGTAGTCCCATGCTGAACGTGATCCCCCGTAGATCTCTCCGGCCTGGAAGACGAAGCCTCGCCGCTTGGCCAGGGTGATGACGGAATCCAGAGTCGATGCCACAGATGCTCCTTGATGCGTTGTGCAGCCGGTTCGCTGCCGGTACGGGGTCGCTGCGGACGCGCAGCCTCCACAAGGTTACCGAACTCACGGCGTGAGACGACCGTGCGGGCACGCGTGTGGCCTAGACTGGGACGTGCACCCAAACCGTGTGCGCCGACAGGCAGCGCAGCATCTTCTGCGCACCCGGCGCTCAATCTCTCTGGGCTTTCCGTGCGTTTATGAGTGCACACCGGCCTGGAACGGGCAGATCGCCAATTCAGTTCTCAGCGATCAAGCGTGCACCCGCACAGAAACGAGTCCCATGGACAGCGCACAGAACCACGCAGAAGACACCTCGGCCAACACTGTCGATCAGCAGGACAGCCTGCAGTTCTCCGATTTCGACCTCCACCCCTCAGTGCTGGCCGCAATTTCCGACCTCGGCTTCGAATCCCCCTCGCCGATTCAGGCGCAGACTATCCCGCTTCTGCTGGAAGGCCGGGACGTCATAGGACTCGCGCAGACGGGAACCGGCAAAACCGCGGCATTCGCACTGCCGATGCTCACACACCTCGCCGATGTCGGCCGAGCCGACGACGGCCCGTTTGCCCTCATCCTGACCCCCACCCGGGAATTGGCCATTCAGGTGGCCGAGGCGCTCACAAGCTTCGCGGCAAACCTCCCGAACTTCTCAGTTCTGCCTATCTACGGCGGACAGTCCTACTCCCCACAGCTTGCCGGCCTCAAACGCGGCGCCCAGGTGGTCGTCGGAACCCCCGGCCGCGTCATCGACCACCTCAAGCGAGGTTCCCTCAAACTGCACAGTCTGCGACACATGGTGCTCGACGAAGCAGACGAAATGCTCAAGATGGGCTTCCAAGAGGACATCGAAGAGATCTTCGCCGCCTCTGGCTCATCCCGTCAGGTGGCCCTGTTCTCGGCCACCATGCCGTCGTCCATCCACCGGATCACCGGGAAGTACCTGGAAGACCCAGCTGAAGTCCGCATCAAGCAGGCCACTGCAACCGGGGCGAACATCCGCCAGCGCTTCCTGACGGTCATGCACTCAAACAAGCTCGACGCGCTGACCCGAATCCTCGAAGTCGAAGAAGCCGACGGCATCATCATGTTCGTCCGCACCAAGCAGGCAACAGAAGAGCTCTCGGAAAAGCTGCGGGCCCGCGGCATGCGCGCAGCAGCCATCAACGGCGACATTCCGCAGCAAGCGCGCGAACGCACAGTTGAGGCCCTGCGCTCCGGTTCGATCGACATCCTCGTTGCCACTGACGTCGCCGCCCGCGGCCTCGACGTCGAGCGAATCTCGCTTGTGGTCAACTACGACATTCCGCTGGACACAGAGTCCTACGTCCACCGCATCGGACGAACGGGCCGTGCCGGACGCACCGGTGAGGCCATCCTGTTCGTCACTCCGCGCGAACAGCGCATGCTGCGCTCAATTGAGAAGGCCACCCGCCAGAAGGTCGAGCCGCTGACCCTGCCGACGGTCGACGAACTTGCCGATTCGCGCACCCAGAAGTTCAAAGAGCAGATCTCCGAAGCACTTGTTTCGAACGACCTGACGGAGCTGCGCCCTGTCATCGACGCCTACGAACACGAACACGATGTTCCCGCTGCAGACATCGCTGCGGCACTCGCAGCACTCGTATTGGGCAGCGCAACACTCAAGCCGGAGCCCCTGCCGGAACCAAAGGCTCGTCCGGACCGCAATGAGCGCGCCCGCACCGCAGAGGGCATGACCACCTACCGCATTGCGGTCGGCCGCAATGAGCGCGTCAACCCCGGTGCGATCGTCGGCGCAATAGCCAACGAGGGTGGGATCACGAACAAGCAGATCGGCCACATCAACATCCGGTCGAACCACTCACTGATCGACCTGCCGGAAGATCTCGACCCGGCTGTTCTCGACCGTCTGAAGAACACCAAGATCCAGGGCAAGCGCATCGACATCCGCGTCGACACGGGCCGCCCCGGACGCCCGTTCAAGCGCAAAGACCGTAAGGCCGGCTCAGACCGCCCGTTCAAGCGCGGCGGTCGCGGCTTCCGCAATGACAAGCGCGGCGGTGACCGCCGCCGCTGAGCGCAGACGTCCGACTGAGCCAGCAGGCTGTCAGCGCAGCTGCGCGGCTTTGATTCGGGCCCGAAACCACTGTGGTTTCGGGCCCGCTTCGTCTGCAGCCTCAGTTCTTACCGGAGTTCTTGCCGACGACCCTATCGACTGCGCCGCCGAACCGCCGGTCGCGCATAGCGTATTCTTCGACGGCATTCCACAGCGTCGTCCTGTCCACGTCCGGCCACAGAACATCCTGGAAAACCAGTTCCGCGTAGGCCGACTGCCACAGCAGGAAGTTCGACGTGCGCTGCTCACCGGAAGAGCGCAGGAACAGGTCGACATCGGGCAGGTCCGGGGCATACAGTCGCGCAGCCAAAGACTTGGCCGTCACCTTGCCGGGTTTGAGTTTGCCCTGGGCAACCTCGTGGGTGATGGCGTTGACCGCATCGAGGATTTCGGCCCGCCCACCGTAGTTGACACAGAACTGCAGGGTCATGCGGGTGTTGTTCTTGGTGCGGTCGCGGGCGACTTCAAGCTCCTTGATCACCGAGCGCCACAGCCTGCCTTCTCTGCCCGACCACACCATGCGCACGCCCAGAGCGTCGAGTTCATCGACCCGGCGGCGGATGACGTCCCGGTTGAAGCCCATGAGGAAACGCACCTCTTCCGGGGAGCGCTTCCAGTTCTCCGTCGAAAACGCGTAGGCGGACAGCACCTCAACACCCATTTCCAGGCTGCCGTAGATAACCTCCATCAGCGAGGCTTCCCCCGCTTTGTGGCCGTCTGTGCGCGGGAGTCCGCGCTCATTGGCCCACCGGCCGTTGCCGTCCATGACAACAGCAATGTGCTTCGGGATGAACTTCGTTGGAATCGCCGGCGGCGCGGCGCCATGCGGGTGCGGGGGAATCGGCTGATACTTCACGCCGCCATTATGGCAGGAGCACGGCTCAGCGCTCCAACAGCGCAAGCGATTTCACCCGTCGCTCCAAGTGCCACTGGACAAAAGCGGTGACGACTTTCGAAGCGGCCTGTGCGTCATAATCGGCCACCGTGCCCGGCTTCGGCCAGTCTGCCATGCTGATCCTCTGCAGATACGCCAAAGCCTCGGGACCGGGAAGGTGCTCTCCTCCGCGCCGACACGCCTGACACACCGCACCCCCGGCTTCAAGCGAGAACGCGCGGTGCGGTCCGGCAGTCCCGCACCGCGCGCAGTCAATGAGGCTCGGAGCCCAGCCGGCCAACGACATAGCTCGGACCAGATAGGCGTCCAGAGAAGCGCGTGCGGGATGTTCGCGCCGACACATAGAGCGCAGAGCCGCCACCAGCAGCAGAAACTGGTCTTCCGTACGGGGGTCGTCTTCTGTCAGCCGCAGAGCGGTTTCGGCCATAACGGCGCCAACGGTGTAGTAGTCGTAGTCGGTGATGAGCCCCTGGGCAAACGGCTCAATGAGCTCCACCTGGGTGACAACGTCCAGATTCCTGCCGCGGTTGGCCTGCAGGTCGATCATCATGAGCGGCTCCAAGCGCGAACCGAAACGGCTGGTGGTCCTGCGAACCCCCTTGGCAACAGCGCGGACAACACCGCTGTGACGAGTGAGAACCGTGACGATCCGGTCGGCTTCGCCGAGTTTATGGGTGCCCAGAACCACACCCGCGTCACGATACTTCCTCACCGGCCCATTGTCCCCCACACACCACGAGGCGGTGCCTGGGCACCGCCTCGTGACATGTGACCGTAACTGCGTCAGTCGCCGCTGTTGTCGCGCAGGTAGCGGTTGACCGCGGAGATGACGGCCTTGAGGGACGCCTTGGCGAGGTTCGAGTGCATGCCCGCACCCCACATGATCCGGTCCCCGATCATGACTTCGACATAGGCAGCGGCCGCGACGTCCGCACCGGCGCCGATCGCGTGCTCGGAATAGTCCTGAACCCGCATATCGAGATCGAAGTTGTCGTTGAGAATGTTGACCAGAGCATTCAGCGGCCCCGTTCCCTGACCTTCGAACTCCCGTTCCTGACCGTCGATGCTCAGCGCCACCTCGACCTTTTCGGAGTGGCGTCCGGCTGAATCATCGCCCAGGGACTCGGTGCGCAGACCCCGAATGCGGAAGCGGCCCCACGCATTGTCCGTCGGCAGGTATTCATCGCTGAAGGCTGACCAGATTGCCTCTGCTGTGAGTTCGCCGCCTGATGCCGTGACGTTCTTGATGACCTTGGAGAACTCCACCTGCATGCGGCGCGGCAGGTCCAGACCGTATTCGCTCTTGAGCAGGTATGTGACTCCGCCCTTGCCCGACTGCGAATTGACGCGGATGATCGCTTCGTAGCTGCGGCCGAGGTCCTTGGGGTCGACCGGCAGGTAGGGCATGTCCCATTCCATGAGGTCGATCGGCGTGCTCGTTTCGCGCGCTCGACGTTCGCGCTGCGCGAAAGCCTTGTTGATGGCGTCCTGATGCGAACCGGAGAAGGACGTGAACACGAGATCCCCGCCGTACGGGTGACGCTCGTGCACCCCGATCTGGTTGCAGTACTCGACCGTGTGGATGACCTCATTGATGTCGGAGAAGTCGAGTTCGGGATCAACCCCCTGGGTGTAGAGGTTCATGGCAACTGTCACGAGGTCGAGGTTGCCGGTGCGCTCACCGTTGCCGAACAGACACCCCTCAATGCGGTCAGCCCCGGCCATCAGCCCCAGCTCTGCTGCGGCCACACCCGTGCCGCGATCATTGTGCGGGTGCAGCGACACGGCCACCTGGTCACGGTATGGGATGTGGCGGCAGAACCACTCGATCTGGTCGGCGTAGGTGTTCGGGGTGCCGCGCTCAACTGTTGCCGGCAGATTGACGACGGTGTCGCGGCCCTCTTCGGGCTGCCACATGTCGAGCACACCGCCGACAACGTCGAGAGCGAAATCGGGCTCCGTGTCAACGAAGATCTCCGGCGAGTACTGATAGCCGAAGTCAGTGTTCGGAAGCACCGATTCAGCGGCTTTCATGACGGCCTGGGTGCCGCGCAGGGCAATGTCCTTCGTCTGTGCGCGGCCGTCCCCGTCAAAGCCGAAGACAACGGAGCGGAAGACCGGCGCAGTGGCGTTGTACATGTGGATGGTGGCCTTGTCCGCTCCGATGAGCGCTTCGGCTGTGCGCTCGATGAGATCTTCGCGCGCCTGGGTCAGCACGGAGATGCGCACATCATCTGGGATCAGATCCTTTTCGATGATGTGCCGCACGAAGTCGAAGTCCGGCTGACTGGCCGAGGGGAAGCCGACTTCGATTTCCTTGAAGCCGATTTTCACGAGCAGTTCGAACATCTTGATTTTGCGTTCGACCGTCATGGGGTCGATGAGCGCCTGGTTGCCATCGCGCAGGTCGGTTGAAAGCCAACGCGGTGCGCGAGTCAGGCGCTGGTCCGGCCAAGTGCGGTCGGACATGTCCAGTTCAATGCGATCGAAGAAGGACTTGTACTTCGTGAACGGCATGGGGCTTGGCTTCTGCAGATTGGTCATGTGATCTCCTCATGTGGTCTTCAGTCGACCGAACAGCACTGACTCCGCGACGAGGGTCCGGCCTTGTTCAGGACTCGCCGCGGCAGCTAAGGAGAAGCAGACGCATACTGTGACCCTACTCTCGCCTCACTGAGTCTCGAATCTCCGTCTTAGCGTTTGAGACACAGAGCTCGTCACTTGAAGTTGAAGTCGCCTTTGCGAACGTGGAAGCTGCCGCCAGGACCCGTGCAGCGCACACCGTCTCGCTGCGATGAGCACTCAAAGCCGTGGGCTTTGATGGTTTTGCCATAGCCCAGCTCTTTCGGGCTTGGAGCTTCGCCGACGCTCTTGCACGTAAAGCCCGCGGATGACTCAGTCACTTCAGCAACGCTGCCCCATTCGACGCCGCCGGAGCAGTCGTCTGGCTGTTCACCGGGCGAATACTCGAAGCTGCTCACTGTGCAGCGCGCACGGTCTTTGTAGATGACGCAGGAGATATTGCCCGACGGGGTGATGAACGCCTCAGCTTCGGAAGAATCAAAGTCTGACGAGCTGTCGTCAGAATCGGAAGCACCCGATGGGTCCCCGGCTGTCGGCGGCTTGGTCGATTCCACCTGGCCGTCAGAGGACCGCATGTCGAAGAAGATATACAGACCCGCACCTACGAGGAAAAGCGCCAGCACGGTGGTGAACGTGACCACAGCCCACGGCGGTTTCGACTTGTTCTTCTTGGGCTCCTCCTGCTGGTGCGGCACGTGCCCCGAGGCGACGGCGGTGTAGCCCGCCGGCGCATAGCCCGCGTGCAGACCCTGCGGAGAGACCGACTGCGCGGCACCGTACTGCGCCTGCGGCGTACTCGGCGACGGAGCCGTCGTCGGAGCAGAAGACGGCGGCGGAGGCGGCGGAAACGCATCGGCGCCCGACTGTGTGCGGACAGGCGGCCGAGAGGGAGGAGCCGGTGGAGCCGGAGGCATCGACGAAGCGGACCTCGGCGGGGCAAACGGCGGCGGAGGCGGGATGACCCGATCCCCCTCCGACGAGTAGTCCCGACCGCTTCCGCTGAATTCGTCATGGTCGAACTGCCGCGTCGAATCGGCTTCGCTGTCAAAGATCTCGCGGTATAGGCCCCCGGACCCAACACTGTTGTCGGATGAGTAGCGCGGGTCGCCGTTCGGCGGTGTGCCTGTGGAACCAACGTCGGACGGTTTGCTCATGCCGTGCAGTCTAACGGAACACTTCCGAAAACCTCGCCTGCGCTGACTGCATCAAGCACATTGACACGCCCTATACAGCGCATTTCCTGCAGAGAATGAGATACTGGTGAACATGGACAGCGCGCGATCGAACCCATCATCCGCGAGACCGTGGTGGATATACCCAGCCGCCGGCGCTGTTGCCGGCGCACTTGTGCTCGCGCTGGCCTCTGCAGACAGAACTTCAGCAGCGCTCGCCGAAGACGAACGGCTCACAGCACCCACTCTGCGCACACCGGGCGATTTTTCAGCCCCCGTCCTCGACATCCGCAGCGGCGACAGCACGCAGGCCCGCGGTTCGATTCCTCACCTGGGCCCTAGGACCTCCGCCCAAATCCCACACGACACCCACCAGGTGATCGTGTCCTCCAGCCCAGAGACAAAAAGCTCCACCGTAACCACCGCACTGTATGAGCGCACCTCCGATGGCTGGAAGCAGAAGCTGTCCTTCACCGGCCACAACGGTGAGGCCGGATGGAAGGAAAAGCGCAAAGAAGGCGACATGTCGACCCCGGCCGGAGTCTTCACCCTCAGCGACGCCGGAGGCTACCTGCCGGACCCGGGAACGAAAATGCCCTACACGCGGGACACGAACCTGCGCGCCAGCGCTCAGTCTGTGTACGGGGACGACTACAAACTGGTCTACGACTACGTACTTGCAATTGACTACAACCGCAAAACCGGAGTCCCGCCGACCGACCGCACGCGCCCACAGGGCAAAGCCCCCGGCGGCGGCATCTGGTTGCACGTCGATCACGGCAAGGCCACCCACGGCTGTGTGACCGTCGACCGCAAGGACATGGGGGCCATCCTCAAAGAACTCGACCCGAGCAAGAACCCCATGATCGCCATGGGCAGCGCAGATTTCCTCGCACGGTAGGGCACCTTCGTGGCAGCCTCACAGCACCTGCATCAGATCTTCCCGTCACCTGCGCAGTTTGCTCCCGATCCGCGGGAGGCGGCACTCACCGCGCTGTACGATTCAACAGACATTCCGCCAGACCGTCCCCGTGTGCAGTCGAACATGGTCCAAAGCCTCGACGGCAGGATCGCCGGTGCGGACGGACTGTCAGGAACAATCTCCAGTCCCGCGGACAAGCGCGTCTTCGCCGTTCTGCGCGCACTTGCCGATGTTGTCATCGTCGGAGCCTCCACTGTGCGCGAAGAGGGCTATACGCGCCTTCCGGCTCGCCAGCGCTTTGCTGAGGATCGCCGAACTCGAGGGCAGGACCCTGCTCCGACGCTTGCGATCATCACCGGTTCAGGGAACCTCGACGTCGACCACCTGACATCTGCCGGCAGCGGCAGCATCATCGTGTTCACGACCACTGACGACGATGACGTGCTCGGCCGCCTGCGCAGCAGCCTGTGCGAGGTGATCCGCGTTGACAGTCCCGACCCGCACACCGTGCTGGAAGCCCTTGCGCAGCGTGGGTTCAAGCGCGCACTGTGCGAAGGCGGACCTTCGCTCCTGGGGGAATGGGCGGCAGCGGGGGCCATCGACGAAATGTGCGTGACCGTCAGCCCGCTGCTCGTGGGCGGGGCCGGCCCCGGAATCCTCGGCCGGGTCGAACTGGACGGGCCTGCCCGTCTGCGCCTGCTGTCAGCCGTCGAAGGCGACAGCACCCTCATGTTGCGCCTGGGTTTCCAAACCTCGTAGGAAGCGCATCACGTCGTCTTCCCACGCAAGCCGATCCACGTTCCATTCCTTGGTGTGCCGGGCTTTCGTATAGCGCGGCATCGTCACAAGGTCACGACGGAAGCCGGCAAGCGCCCGCGACGGCCCCACCGGCACGAATTCGTCGTCTTCGGAGTGGATGAGCAGTGTTGGGACCGTGAGGTCGGCTGCGCGTTTGACCCAGTCCATGCGGTCAAGGTCGAGAGGTGTCTCAAGCCCGGTGAGCTTGCGCGCCCACGGCCGGGTGATCATCTGCAGGGTCAGCCTGGCAATCGGCGTGGGCAGGAGGTTCAGGCGGGCCTGGTGGTCAAGAACGTCGTACCAGTCGACCACCGGACCGTCGAGCACCATGGCGACGATGCTGTCGGCGTGGCGGCCCCGCGATGCGGTCTGGAAGGCAATCGCCGCTCCCATCGACCATCCGAACAGCACAATCCGGCGCGCCCTGTTGGCAAGGGCGAAGTCGATCGCCCGATCGACGTCGATCCATTCCGTGTCGCCCAAACCGTAGGTCTGGTGGCGCTCAGTTTCCGGGTCATTGCGGTACGACATGGCGATTGACGGAATTCCCACCCTGTCCAGAACGGCGGCTGCACGCAGTGTTTCCCGTCGAGTTCCGCCTCGGCCGTGGATGAGGATCGCCCAGGTGTCCGACGGCTGGGCTGCGGTGGTGGGCAGAAGCCAGGCGGGCAGTGCCCCGACGTCAGAGCTGATGACGATGTTCTCGCAGGGAAGGTCGAGGTCTTCTGGCCCCATGTGGACGGTTCCGGTCCACCGTCCGACGGAAGCGTGGCGAATGTCGCCGTACAGCACCTTCTCGACCCGCCGGCTGACGGTTGCGGACTCGGGATCGTATTCCACGAGTTCGCCGATGCGGGCAAAGCCTTCGGCAGAGCCGTTTGCAAAGTACAGGCCGTAGGTTCCGGCAACCAGAGTGTCGGGGGTGGCCTCCAGGTGGATGAGCATGTCGTTGTCAAAGCCCTCGACGTGCAGGATCCGAACGTCGTTTTTGGCCTTGCCGGGAGTGACGATCTTTCTTGCGAAGTAGACCGCGAGCCCGGATGAGGCAACAGAGGCGAGGGCACCGATTCCGATGCCGATGCCAAGCCCCGCTGCCAGCGCTCTCGCTGTCTTGGACTGGATAGCCTGTGCCACCTGGTTACCTCCTGCCGGACAGTCTAGGGGCGGCCTGGGCGGCTGTGCCACCGTGACCGGAATTCTTTGCACTAGACACAGGTTTTCTACAGTTGAGTCATCACCGGCGCACAAAGAACAGGAGCTGACATGGCTGAAGCCGCAGACAGGACTGAACAGGATTGGCGCAACATTCTCAGCCCGGAGGAGTTTGCCGTGCTCCGTCAGGGCGGGACGGAGCGTCCCTTTTCCGGTGAGTACGACGGGGTGTTCCGCGAAGGTCGCTACCTGTGTCGGGCGTGTGGGGCGGAGCTCTTCACCTCGGAGACGAAGTTCGACGCTCAGTGCGGCTGGCCGGCGTTCTACGCGCCGCTGGCTGAAGACCGCGTGCGCTATATCCGAGATGAATCGATGGGCATGGTGCGCACCGAGGTGCGGTGTACAGCATGCGACAGCCACCTGGGCCACGTCTTCTACGGTGAGGGCTTCCCCACTCCGACCGATGCGCGGTTCTGCATCAACTCCATCTGCTTGGAGCTCATAGAGCCCTGACTGGGCGGCGCTCGCTGTCTGTCCGCTTGGAGCGCAGGCAGGGCCGGTTGTTTGAGCTCACACGACTGAGGCCGCCGGATATTCCGGCGGCCTCAGTCTGTCAGTCAGCGCTTTTCGCTTGACGCTGCTTCGCGGCAGGGGAAGATCAGCGCCAGCCGGCGATGATGTCAGCCAGTTCGCGGCGCGGTCCCGTGAAGAACGGAATCTCTTCGCGCACGTGCAGGCGAGCCTCGGTGGCGCGCAGGTCGCGCATCATGTCGACCAGGCGGTGCAGCTGGTCGGCTTCGAAGCCCAGCAGGAACTCGTAGTCGCCCAGCGCAAAGGCCGACACGGTGTGCGCCTTGATGTCCTTGTATCCGGCTGCGGCCATACCGTGATCGCGCAGCATCTTCGAACGGTCTTCGGCATTGAGGATGTACCAGTCGTAGCTGCGCACGAACGGGTACACGCACAGGTAGTCAAGCGGAGTTTCGTCCGTCATGAACGCCGGGATGTGGCGACGGTTGAACTCTGCGGGTCGGTGCAGGCCGACAACCGACCACACGGGCTCGAGAATCGCACCGAGTGTTGAGCGGCGCACAATCGAGTAGGCCTTTTGGAGGGTCTCGACCTTCGGTGCGATCCACCAGAACATGATGTCGGCGTCGGCTCGCAGGGCCGAAACGTCATAGGTGCCGCGGACTGTCAGCCCTTCCGCTTTGAGTTCGTCAAGCTGCTGAATGACCTCTGCGGCAAGCTGCTGGCGGTCGCCTTCGGGAAGGTCACCGCCGGCGGCGA
Organism: Brevibacterium sp. Marseille-P9724; assembly: GCF_902500275.1. Taxonomy (NCBI): domain Bacteria; kingdom Bacillati; phylum Actinomycetota; class Actinomycetes; order Micrococcales; family Brevibacteriaceae; genus Brevibacterium; species Brevibacterium sp. Marseille-P9724. Next base: position 14,206 of record NZ_LR722994.1, read on the forward strand.
AGACGGAATAGCCCAGGTAGCGGATTTCGTCGTTGGCCTGGTCGATCTGTTCCTGTGAGGGTTCTTGGTATTCGCGCATTTTCAGCCTTTCTCGCCTATGCGATGGATTTCGTTCTGCGCTCGGGATATGCACGCCGGCAGTCCTACACCTTCGTACACGTTTCCGACAAGCGCCAGACCGGGGGTCTCAGATGTCGCACGGTCGATGTCCGCCACGCGGTCGAAATGTCCCGGAGTGAACTGGGGCAGACTGTCCTGCCACCGCTGGACCTCCAGGTGCGCGGCGATGTCGTTCCTGCCGGTGATGCTCAGCCAGTCGTCCCACGCGCGGCTGGCAAGTTCAGCGTCGTCCAACTGCGCCCACGCGTCGGGAGCATCACCGTAACGGCCAACGCTCATGCGCACAACGGCACGGCCGTCGGGCAGAACAGCATCCAGCCAGGGCCATTTGTTTGACGCGTAGGTTGAAGCCTTGATGAAGCGATTCTCGGTGGGCGGGATGAGGAAGCCGCTGCCGCTTAACGGCTCGGCAAGGTCGATGACCGCGGTGATGACGGCACAGCTGGCGTAGGGAACATCTGCCAGCAGCTGCGCAGCCTGCGGCGCCGCGGCGCGCAGAATCTCTGCTGCCGCATAGGCGGGCACGGCGATGATGACGTCATCGGCCAGGGCCTGCCCGCCGTCGGCGAACAGCACCCGCCAGCCATCGTCGCCCCTCTGCGCGGACACAGCCCGCGCAGACGTCACAATCTGCCCTCCGCAGCTGCGCACTTCATCAGCCAGGGCCGAGACCAGAACGCTGATTCCGCCACGCAGGGTCATGAACACCGGCGGCGCAGCCTTTTCCTGCGTGCCGGGAACATTCGCCCCGGCAGCCGCAGTGCGGGCGGCCAGCGTGGTCCTGACCGTTTCGAGGACCGAGGCGCCTGTGCGGTAGGCATCCAACAGGGCCGGAACCGTCGCCTGCATCGACAGGTCACGACAGCGGCCCGAATAGACGCCGCCGATGAGGGGGTCGAGCACCGTGTCGACAACAGCCTCACCCAGTCGAGCGGCTACGAAATCGCCGATCGACACATCGCCGCTGCCTGCGGGAGTGAGCTGTTCGTCTTCGGCCCTGGCGATCTGTTCGCTGCTGAGAATTCCCTTCAGCGCACGAGGGTCCCCCGGCACACCCATCAGGGTGCCCTTGGGCATGGCCTGCATGCGCCCGCCTACAAACAGCTGCGAGGAGTGCTCCCGCGACGGATACACGGCTTCCAGACCCAGATCCTCAGCAAGTCCGCGGGTTTCAGGCCGCAGATAGAGGCTCGCCTCGGCACCCACGTCAGCCGATTCAACAGCCCCGCCGAGTGTCGAGGACTTCAGCAGACCGCCCACGCGGTCAGACGCCTCGTACACCGTGACAGAACTGCCCGGGCGCAACCGCAGATACTCATAGGCGGCGGTCAGGCCGGAGATTCCGGCCCCAATGACGACTGCCCTACGTTCGGTCATGACTTCTCAGCCAGCACCTGCTCGGAGATCCGGTGCACTTCCCGGACAACCCGGCCCGGCACCTCGGGATCGGTATTGGGCAACACACCGTGACCCAAATTGAACACAAAGCCGGGAGCTTCGAGACCCTTGCGGACAATCGCCTCAATGCGCTCCCGCAGAGCCTCCCACGGTGCAAACAGCATGGCGGGATCCAGATTGCCCTGCACCGCCTGGTGAGGCTGAAGCCGCTTGATCCCCTCGGCCAAGTCAACGCGGAAGTCAACGCCGACCACGGTCGAACCGGCTTCCGACATGGCACTGAGCAGCTCGCCGGTCTGCACCCCGAAGTGGATGCTGGGAACATCAAGATCAGAAAGGCCGGAGAAAAGACGCTGTGTGTGCGGCAGAACATAGCGACGGTAGTCGGCCTCGCACAGGTAACCGGCCCAGGAATCGAAAACCTGAAAAGCACTCGCACCGGCTTCGACCTGGGTGCGGATGAACAGCTCCGACATCACGTCGAGTCTGCTCAGCAGACGGTCAAACAGCTCGGGAGCGCCGACCATCATGGCCTTCGTCTTTTCGTGGTTCTTCGACGGCCCGCCCTCAATGAGGTAGCTGGCCAGCGTAAACGGCGCTCCGGCGAAGCCGATGAGCGGAGTGTCTTCGGGAAGCTGCTCAACAATTCCGCGCACCGATTCCGCAATGTCGGGAATATCGTCCGCAGTCAGCTCAGGCAGCGCGTCAATGTCCTCAGCGCGGCGAATGGGCTGATCCATAACCGGCCCAACACCGGGTTTGATCTCCACGCCGACACCGGCTGCCTGCAGGGGAACGACGATGTCGGAGAAGAAGATCGCAGCGTCAACGCCGTGACGGCGGACCGGCTGCATCGTGATTTCGGTGACCATATCGGGGCGGCGGCACGATTCGAGCATCGACGTGCCCTCACGCAGTTTGAGGTATTCAGGCAAAGACCTGCCTGCCTGCCGCATGAACCAGACGGGTGTGCGCGATACGGGACGACCGGTCGCCGCCCGTTCGAAAGTTGTAGCCATACGCCTATCGTCTCAGATGCTGGGCCTCGCCAGGACACCGGTCAGAGCCGGTTCACAGGGCTGTCGTGGGCATATCGTCCAGAAGGTCGCCAAGATCGAGGAAACGGCGCCTGTGGTAGACCATGGGGCTGCCCTGGGGTCTGCGCACAATGTCTTCGACTTCGGCCACGACCACCGTCGATTCGCCAACGGGCAGCCGACCGTAGTGGGAGCAGACGAAAACGGAATGCGCATCGCCCAGCACCGGCACACCGTCGTCCATGTAGGTCCAGTTCTGACCCGGTGAGAAGCGCTCACCGCCGGGCATCGCAAACTGCACGGCCAGCTCAGAATGGCCCGCGTGGAGCATGTTGACTGCAAAGCGGGCGGAGTCGAGAACGTGTCCGGCCGCTCCCCTGGCCTTTGTCACGGAGAACAGGAGCGAAGGCGGGTCGAGCGACACACTGGCAACTGAGGACGCCGTGAGTCCAAACGGACCGTCACCGCTGTCTGCGGTGACGATGCACACCCCGGCAGGGTGATCGGCAAAAGCGCTTTTGAAGTCTTCCGGTTCAACGGGCACTGTCTTCTCCTTCCGACTGTTGAAGGCACTTTGGGCCCTGAGTATTCCATCCGCCCGGCGTGGGAGCTTCGCCAGTCCCGCCGAGCTGTCTACGGTTGAATGCGTGGTCCAGCCCGTTCCCATCAACCGCACGCCCAAGGCCTTCGCGACACTCGCCGAGGCCCTCCGAACCGTGCGGTCAACACCGCAGGTGCACATCGAGGAAATCGCCGCTCCCGGCCGTCTGGCACCGTGGGCTGTCGCCTTCTCCGCCCAGGTCACAGCCGAGGGCACGTTCCTCGAAGACGACGCCGTTGACGACCTCGCCACCGGCAGAATCGTCGTCCTCTACGACCCCGAGGCCCCGGTGGAATGGCAGGGAGAGTTTCGCCTCGTGTCGTACATCCGAGCCGAACTCGAAGACGAACTGGCAGCCGAACCCATGCTCGGGCAGGTCGCCTGGACCTGGCTGACAGACGCGCTTGACGGACGCGACTGCAATGTCGCCGAAGTCGGCGGCACAACCACCAAAGTCATCTCCGAAAGCTTCGGAACACTCGCGCAGCGCCCCACGACAGTCGACCTTGAGCTGCGTGCATCGTGGAGCCCCATACTGGAAGACCCCGCAGACATCACCCAGCACATTGAAGCCTGGATAGAGCTCATCACAACCGCGGCGGGCCTTCCGCCTATGCCCGAAGGAGTCAGTCCCTTCCCGGGACGCAGGCGATGAGCTCATCAGACGTCGACCCCGACCTTCCTCTGCTGAGCGAACCCTCGTCAGGGGTACCAGAGGTCATCAGCACCCCGAAAGCGCTCGCCGACGCCGTTGCCGCGCTCGAAGCCGGCAGCGGTCCTGTCGCAGTCGATGCCGAACGCGCATCGGGAATCCGCTACGGCAGCCGCGCTTTCCTCATCCAGCTCAAACGCGCCGGCGCAGGCATCCTCCTGCTGGATCCCGAAGCACTCGGCAGCCTCGAAGCGGTCGGCCGGGCAATAGAAGACGTCGAGTGGGTACTCCACGCGTCCTCCCAAGACCTTCCGTGTCTGGCAGAGGCAGGCATGGTCCCCACGCGTGTTTTCGACACCGAAATCGCCGCCCGCCTGCTCAGCGAACCGAAGTTCGGTCTGGCCTCTCTCATCGGCGCCCATCTCGGTGTCCGTCTGGCAAAGGAACACTCCTACGTCGACTGGTCACAGCGCCCACTGCCCCACGACTGGCTGGCCTACGCCGCTCTCGACGTCGAACTGCTCATCCAGCTGCGCGACATCCTCGAACAGAAGCTGCGCGAAGCCGACAAATGGGAAATAGCGCAGCAGGAATTCGCACACGCCGCGAAGTTCACCCCGAAGGTCTACCCGGAGCCGTGGCGACGCGTCCACGGCCTGGGCGCTGTCAAAAGCCGTCGCGGTCTGGGGCGCGTTCGCGCCATGTGGGCGGTTCGCGATGACCTTGCCGAACAGCGCGATGTGGCTCCGGGCCGGATCATCGCGGATCGGACCATGGTGCAGGCAGCCGGGGCCCAGATCCGCTCCTCCAAGGAGCTTCTGCGCCTGCCCGGTCGCGGACGGCCAACACCCGCGGACGCGCGCGAGCTCTTCAGCGCAGTACAGGCATGCAACAGACTGCCCGAGGACATGATGCCGACGGTGCGCGATCCGCACAAGTCCACCCCGCGAATGACGCGGGAACAGCGGGACGTCGCAAAGGAACTTCTGTCGCACATGAAGAGCGCCGTCAACGCGCGGTCCGAAGAACTCAATGTTCCACACGATCTGCTCATTGCCCCGGCTGTGGTCCGTGAGCTCTCAGCGCGCGCCGCTCTCGGCGGCAAGCACCCGGCGGATATCGACGCACTCGAGGAGTTTCTGCGACAGCGCAGCGTCCGCGAATGGCAGATTGCCGAAGCCGCGCCCGCGCTGTGCCGCGTGATCGACAAACACCGCGGCGTCAGCGGCTAGGCTCCCCAACACGCCCCCACAGCACTCTGCCGCCTATCAGCTCAGAGCTCGGTGGGCTTCAGAGCCGGCTTACGTCAGCGGGCTTCGCGCAGGTGGCGCTGAGAAGTCGGAAGCATGCGCAGAATGTCGTCCACCATGTCCTGTACGTCCATACCGGCGTGGGACAGAACTTCTTCCCGCGTTCCCTGCGGCAGGAACTCATCCGGCACGCCGAGTTCGACGACGCCCGTGCGCGAACGGTCCTCCCGCAGCTCCTGTCGGATCTGCGATCCGATTCCGCCGATCTTAATGCCGTCCTCAATCACCGCCACAAGGCTGAATTCAGCGCCTCGCTCGATGACAGACGGCGGGACCGGCAGCACCCAGCGGGGATCGACGACCATGGCGCCGATGCCGCGCGAGGCAAGTTCTTCACGCACTGCCAAAGCCCGGTCTGCAAGCGCTCCCACCGACACGATGAGAACATCCGGACTGCAGTCATCGGGCACATCGGCCAGCACGTCAACCCCGTCCTCGGTGCGGCGCAGCGCTTCGAACTCGCGTCCGACCTTGCCGCGGGAGAACCGCACAACAGTCGGGGCATCATCCACCTGGACGGCTTCACGCAGCTCTTCAACCAAACGCGTGGCATCCCGGGGCGCAGCCAGCTGCAGGCCGGGCACGATCCGCAGCATCGCCATATCCCACACGCCGTGGTGGCTTGCCCCGTCCGGCCCGGTCACTCCGGCACGGTCGAGAACAAAGGTCACACCCTGCTTGTGGAGCGCAACGTCCATGAGCACCTGATCGAATGCTCGGTTGAGGAACGTGGCATACAGGCAGACCACGGGATGCAGTCCCCCGTAGGACAGTCCGGCAGCTGAGGCAACGGCGTGCTGTTCGGCAATCCCCACGTCGAAAACGCGGTCGGGAAATTCGTCAGCGAACTCTTTTAGACCAACCGGCTGCAGCATTGCGGCGGTGATGGCGACGACGTCCTCTCGTTTGCGGGCAATCTCCACAATCTCTTTGCCGAACACCTCGGTCCACGATGTGCCGACAGTCGGCTTGGCCTTGCCCGTCGACGGGTCGATGACGCCGACGGCGTGAAACTGGTCCGCATCGTCGTTGTAGGCCGGCGCGTAGCCGTGGCCCTTCTGTGTGAGCGCGTGCACGATGACAGGACCGGCATCGTACTGCTTGGCCAAAGTCAGCGCCCGCTGGAGGGCTTCGAGATCGTGACCGTCAACCGGGCCGATGTACTTAATGCCCAGCTCGTCGAACATACCGGCCTGCGATGACGGAGTGGTCACCATGTCCTTCAGGCCCTTTTTCACCCCGTGCATAGCCGAGTAGGCGTAGCGGCCGGGAATGCCGCCCTCCTGCAGCCGCTCTTTGCCCCAGGACAGAATCTTTTCGTAGCTGGATGACGTGCGCAGTGAGTCCAGGTGTGACGCGAAGCCGCCGACAGTCGGAGCGTAGGAGCGCCCGTTGTCGTTGACGACGATGACCATCTTCCGCGGCGGGGTCGATTCGTCCGCCGCAATCGTGTTGAGCGCTTCCCAGGCCAGACCGCCCGTCAGTGCACCGTCGCCGACGACGGTGACAACGTGCCGATCGTTATTGCCCCGCAGCTGATTCGCCTTGGCAATGCCATCAGCCCAGGACAGCGCGGCCGAAGCGTGCGAGTTCTCAATGACGTCGTGCTGGCTCTCTTCCCGCGAGGGATAGCCGGACATACCGCCCCACTGGCGCAGCGTATCGAAACCGGCGCGCCTGCCGGTGAGCAGCTTGTGGACGTAGGACTGGTGTCCCACATCGAACAGCACGGTGTCGCGCGGAGATTCGAACACGCGGTGAATGGCCATGGTGAGTTCGACAACGCCCAGATTGGGGCCCAAATGCCCGCCGACGGCAGAGACTTTCGAAATCAGTTCGTCACGGATCTCTTTGGCCAGAACGTCACATTCGGCGTCGCTGAGTTTCCGCAGATCATCAGGGCCGCCGAGCCCCTCAAGGAAAGTCACCGCGTGGTCCTCCAGTGCGTGTAGGTTTCAACGCTTCAGTCTAACCGTCTGCAGAAAAATGACAGAAACCGCCCACCTTCGGCGCTCAATGGGCGTAGCCTGTTCCACATCCGTATTGCCGACTCGAGGTAGGTGCCCGTGAGCACACCAGCATCATCTGCAAACAGACGTTCTCAGACGAACGCCAAGACCATCATCGGCACGAGCGTGGGCAATGCTCTCGAGTGGTACGACTGGAACGTCTACGCCAGCTTCGCCGTATACCTGTCAAGCCAGCTGTTCGACAGCGCAAACCCGCAGTCGGCCTTTTTGGAGACCATGGCGGTCTTCGCAGTCGGCTTCGTCGCAAGGCCCTTCGGCGGTGTTGTCTTCGGATGGATCGGCGACAGGATCGGACGCAAGCACGCGCTCACCCTCTCAGTGATCGCAGCCTCCGGCGGATCCCTGCTCATAGCGGTCTGCCCAAGCTACGAACAAATCGGCTGGCTTGCCTCGGCTCTGCTCCTTGTGGCCCGACTCATTCAGGGTCTGGCCCACGGCGGTGAGCTCCCAGCCGCGCAGACCTACCTTGCCGAACAGGCACCTCGTGAACATCGCGGCCTGTACTCTTCGAGCATCTACGTGTCCGGCACCTGCGGCCAGCTGCTCGGCCTGGCACTGGGCCTGACCCTGCAGGCAACACTGTCACCGGAGGCGATGAGCGCCTGGGGTTGGCGCATCCCCTTTGCTCTCGGCGCCGTCCTCGGAGTTGTGGCACTGTGGATTCGCCGCTACATGGAAGAATCCGAAGTCTTCGAAGAGCAGCGCCGAAAGGTACAGGAACAGCCCACACCCGAACTGTCGAAGAACGTCTTCATCGAAGTGCTCAAGAACTGGCCTATCGGCCTGCGCGTCATCGGCATGACGGCCGGGCTGACGGTGTCCTACTACATCTGGTCGGTCACCATTGCCTCAATTTCGCACAAGTCCTTCGGGTTTACGGAACAGCAGGGCTTCGTTGCAGGTCTTATCGGGAACATCGTCTTCTGCTTCGCGCTGCCGGTGTGGGGCTGGCTGTCAGACAAGTGGGGCCGCAAACCCACCATGCTCATCGGCCTGGGCGGAAGCGCGCTTCTGTACTTTCCGGCGATCGGCGTGATCTCCACGGGATCGTTCCCACTGCTGGTTGCCGCTGTGTGCACGCAGCTGATTCTGCTGGCAGGGTTCCTTTCGCACGCGCCGGCCACCTACGCCGAGATGTTCCCCACCGCTCAGCGCACAGCTGGGTTCGGCATCCCCTACGCCGTGGCGATTGCAGCCTTCGGCGGCACCGCGGGCATGATTCTCACAGCCGTCGGCAGCGCTTGGATATTCGGCGCATACTCGGTGTTTCTGCTGATCGCCTCGTGCGTCACAATTGCCACCATGAAGGAAACCTCGGGCTCTGACCTCAGCCACTGATCAGGCCAAGATCCGAACCAGTCCGCTTTCCAACATGGCGTCGAGTTCGGCCGGCTCCGTGCCGGGGCTGTTGATGTAGTCAAGGGTCAGGCCGTTGACGAGCGCGGTGACCAAACGCGCCGCGAGCGACACATCAAGATCCGCACGGAGCTCGCCGGACTCAACACCCGAGGCGAACGCCTCTTCCAGCTTCTCCCGGAAGCTGTCGAGTTCCCGCCGATACAGTTCAGCCAGCCACGGCCGGGTTGAGGCTGCCGCCCCGAAGGCGACCCACGCCAGCGCGTCTTCCCTCTGTTCCGGGCCTATCGGCAGCAGCTCACGCAGAGGGCTGCGCTTGCTGCTCACGTCCCGATCAGCAGCGAGCACTCGCGCGTCCTGGCGCTGCACGGAACGCTGAAAAGCAGCCTGGAGCAGCCGTTGGCGGCTGGGAAAGTGATACTGCACCGCTCCCGGAGACATCCCGGCTGCGGCAGCGGCCGAGCGGACACTGACAACATCAAAGCCGCGCTCGGCGATCACTGTAATCGCCGCGTCCGCGATAGCAGCCTGAGCATCAGTCAAAGAAGCAGATCCAGTCACTCCAGCACCTTATCAATACACTTGTATCGACTATGTGATACACATGTATTGATCCGTTTCTCGAAGACTGCTGGAGAACACCCGTGGATCTGCTTTCGCTCATCGGCCTCGCACTCTTAGACAGCCTCAGCCTGGGAACCCTCGTCATTCCCGTAGCCCTTGCCATTCGCCAGCACCGCGTCGAACTCAGACCACAGGCGCTGTACTTCCTCACCGTCTGCAGCGCCTATTTCGCTCTCGGCGCTGCGCTGCTCTTCGGCATGGAAACGCTGCTGGACGCGCTGACCGACATTCTGCACACGCCACCCGCACTCTGGGCACGCCTCGTGATCGGCGCCGGACTGGCAGTTTTCGGAATTTTTGCGAAAAACCCGAAGAAGCGCAGCCCAGAGGAAATAGCCGACCAGCCCGCACCGAAATCGCCTTCGCCGTGGGCGGTGATTGTGCTGGGTCTCAGCGCCGCGGCCGCGGAGGCTGCCACAATGGTGCCCTATCTGGCCGCCATAGGAATCATGGGCAATATGAGCCAACCGTGGCCAGTCCGCTTGGCAATTCTTGCCGGCTACTGCTTCATCATGATCGCACCGGCGCTCGCGATTCTCACTGCCATCGCCATATGGGGTCCGCGCGTCTTTCCTCGCGTTCGGCGTCTTCTGGCGACTTTCGAATACGAAGCGAAGGTCACACTCCTGTGGATCGCTGCAATCATCGGGATCCACTGGGCAGCGACGGCCGCAGTGCAGATCTTCTCTCACTGACAAGCGGACACAGAAAAGCGGGCCGGATCAATTGATCCGGCCCGCTTCAGCGCTGCCTTACGGCCTCAGCGAATCTTCAGTGCGTCACTTCACGAGCGAGCGAAGCACGTACTGCAGGATGCCGCCGTTGCGGTAGTAGTCGGCTTCACCGGGTGTGTCGATGCGCAGGACCGCATCGAATTCGACGGTTTCGCCGTTTTCCTTGGTCGCGGTGACCTTGAGCGTCTTCGGCGTGACACCTTCGTTGAGCTGTTCAACACCGGAGATTGCGAAGGTTTCGGTACCGTCCAGACCCAGCGTGTCAGCACTTTCACCCGCCGGGAACTGCATGGGCAGAACACCCATGCCGATGAGGTTCGAACGGTGGATGCGCTCGAAGCTCTCAGCGATGACAGCTGCAACGCCGAGCAGCTTGGTGCCCTTTGCAGCCCAGTCACGCGAAGAGCCGGAGCCGTATTCCTTACCGCCGAGGACGACCAGCGGAGTGCCGGCTGCCTGGTAGTTCACAGCGGCGTCGTAGATGGTGGTCTGCGGACCGCCCTCCTGGGTGAAGTCGCGGGTGAATCCGCCCTGAACACCGTCGAGCAGCAGGTTCTGCAGACGGATGTTGGCAAACGTACCGCGGATCATCACTTCGTGGTTGCCGCGGCGCGAACCGTAGGAGTTGAAGTCCTTGCGCTCGACACCGTGCTCGGTGAGGTATTTGCCGGCCGGGGTGTCGGCCTTGAAGGAACCTGCCGGCGAAATGTGGTCGGTGGTGACCGAGTCGCCGAGCTTGGCGAGCACGCGGGCACCTTCGATGTCCTTGACCGGTGCCGGTTCGAGTTCCATGCCCTCGAAGTACGGGGGCTTGCGGACGTAGGTCGATTCGTCATCCCATTCGAAGACGGAACCGGACGGAGTGTCGAGCTTCTGCCAGCGCTCGTCGCCGTCGAAGATGGTGCCGTACTCGGACTTGTAGGCCTCGGTCGAAATCGAAGAGTCGATGACGCTTTCGACTTCTTCCGGCGAAGGCCAGATGTCCTTGAGGAATACGTCGTTTCCATCCTGGTCCTGGCCCAGCGGCTGGTTTTCGAAATCGAAGTCCATGGTTCCAGCCAAGGCGTATGCGATGACCAGAGGCGGCGAAGCCAGGTAGTTCATCTTGACGTCCGGGCTGATGCGGCCTTCGAAGTTGCGGTTGCCCGACAGGACTGCGGTGACCGAAAGGTCGTTGTCCTGGATGGCCTGGGAGATCTCGGATTCCAGCGGGCCGGAGTTGCCGATGCAGGTGGTGCAGCCGTAGCCGACGATGAAGAAGTTCAGCGCCTCGAGGTCTTCGATGAGGCCGGCCTTCGTGTAGTAGTCGGTGACGACCTTCGAACCGGGGGCGATCGAGGTCTTGACCCACGGCTTGGAGTTCAGACCCTTCTTGCGGGCGTTGCGCGCCAGCAGACCGGCAGCCATCATGACCGACGGGTTCGAGGTGTTGGTGCACGAGGTGATCGACGCGATGGCAACCGCACCGTTCTTGAGTTCGAACTCGCGGCCGTCTCCCATCGAAACGTCGACGGACTTCTGCTCTTCACCAGGCTGAGCGTAGTTGTGGATGTCCTTGGCGAACTGAGCCTTGGCATCAGCCAGCTCGATGCGGTCCTGCGGACGCTTGGGACCGGAGATCGACGGAACGACGGTCGACAGGTCGAGTTCGAGGTATTCGGAGTACTCGACTTCGTTCGACGGGTCGTGCCACAGGCCCTGTTCCTTGGCGTACTTTTCGACCAGGTTGATCTGCTCTTCCGAACGGCCGGTGAGCTTGAGGTAGTCGATCGTGACGTCGTCGATGGGGAACATGGCTGCCGTCGAACCGAATTCGGGGCTCATGTTGCCGATCGTGGCGCGGTTGGCCAGCGGAACGGCTCCGACGCCTTCGCCGTAGAACTCGACGAACTTGCCGACGACACCGTGCTGACGGAGCATGTCGGTGATCGTCAGGACGACGTCGGTTGCGGTCACGCCCGAGGGGATTTCGCCCTTGAGTTTGAAGCCGACGACGCGCGGGATGAGCATGGACACCGGCTGGCCGAGCATTGCCGCTTCGGCTTCAATGCCGCCCACACCCCAGCCGAGGACGCCGAGGCCGTTGACCATGGTGGTGTGGGAGTCGGTGCCGACCAGCGTGTCGGGGTATGCGCGGGTCACGCCGCCGACTTCGCGGGCCATGACGACGCGTGCCAGGTATTCGATGTTGACCTGGTGGACGATGCCCATGCCCGGGGGAACGACCTTAAAGTCATCGAATGCGGTCTGGCCCCAGCGCAGGAACTGGTAGCGCTCACCGTTGCGCTGGTATTCGATGTCCATGTTGCGCTCGATGGCGTCTGCGGTGCCGAAGGAGTCGATCTGGACCGAGTGGTCGATGACGAGCTCTGCGGGAGCCAACGGGTTGATGTCATCGGGGTTGCCGCCGAGTTCTTTAACGGCTTCGCGCATGGTCGCGAGGTCGACGATGCAGGGAACACCGGTGAAGTCCTGCATGACGACGCGCGCCGGCGTGAACTGGATTTCAACGCTCGGCTCGGCCTTGGGATCCCACGAGGCGAGCGCCTTGATGTGGTCCTCGGTGATGTTGGCACCGTCTTCGGTGCGGAGCAGGTTCTCCAGCAGGACCTTGAGGCTGAACGGAAGCTTGTCCGCACCATCGACCGCGCTGAGGCGGTAGATCTCGTAGGACTTGTCTCCGACCTCAAGAGTGCCCTTGGACTTGAAACTGTCGACGTTGCTCAAGTGACTCTCCTGTTCGTTCGCTCTCGATACTCTGCGCCCGGCCCAGCTTCATCCGGACTCGAATTAGGCAACATTAACGTTGTGCAAAGTATCTTGACGTCAAGATAAATCTTATCGCATCGCCACAGTGTTCTCCACCACCGGGGCGGGGCTGTCGCGCCTGGTCTCAGCGGGAGAATACGGCGGTGAACTCGGTGTGCTTCGTCAGCGGGAACGCGTCCCACCCCTCCAGGCGCACAAGCTCAAATCCGCAGTCGAGAAGACCGCGTGCGTCACGCGCGAAGGTCCCGGCGTCACAGCTGACATAGACGACCTTTTCCGCCGCCGAGGCGCCGATCATGTTGACGACGTCTTCTCCGGCACCCGCTCGCGGCGGGTCGAGCACGACGGTGTCCGCTGCCGGCAGCATGCCCAGCTTTTCAATGCGCCCGACTTCGAACTTCGCCGGCAGGCCCTCCGCATTGGCTCTGGCGGACTGAATCGCCGCCTGCGATCCTTCGATCCCGGTGACCTTGGCCCCCGACAAAGCGAGGAACACCGAGAACAGTCCCGCACCGCAGTAGAGATCAAGTGCCCTATCGGGGCTGTCCGCCAATTCGAGGACTTGTGCCGAAAGGACATCTGCTGCTTCGACGTGCACCTGCCAGAAGCCATCGGCGGCCAGCCCGAAGCGCTGGCCGCGGACCTCTTCGCGCACCCGCCCAGTACCTGCAAGAATCTGCGGGGGTGCTGGGCGGCCGCGATTGCGCTTGCCCTCTGTGCGCAGCAGAACAGACCAGCCGCCAGGCTGTGCGGCAGCGATCTCTTTGAGTCGGCTGAGCACAGCGCCTTTCGGTGCTCCCACGGCGATGATCGCACCGCCTGAAGCCGAAGCGACGAGCTCCAGCCGTGACAGACCCGGCAGGGTCTGCAGGTGCAGGCCCAGGTCATTGAGCTCTGGGACAGCCAGCGGAATGCGGGATACGGGAACAACCCGGTGCGATCCCCCGGCTCGCAGACCAGGCTGGCCGTCTGACCCCACAGCAAGCTGAACCCGGGTGCGCCAATCCATTCCGGAGCCCCCATCCGCTTCGCGCGGCAGCGGGCTGACCCGCAGGTCCCATTCGATGCCGCCGATCCTTTCCAGCTGCTGCCGAGCGGCTTCGGCTTTGAGCCTGCGCGAATACGCAAGATCGACAGCGGCGAACTCCGTCCCGCCAACTCCTGCGGCACCGCAGGCGGCCAGCCTGTCGGGAACGCGATGAGCCGAAGGCTCGAGAACCGAGACGACCCGAGCGCGAGCAAAGCGCTTCTTCACCTGAGTCAGCTCCACCTCGACGGTTTCGCCGGGCAGCGCACCGTCGACGAAGACGACCCCATCTTCGGTGCGGGCAGCGGCCGCTGCTCCGGCGGCAGGCGCATCGGGCACGAGAACACGGCGGTCACCGACCACTGGACGCTGGCTGGTCATTTCTTCATCCTGATGTCAGACAGTTCGATCTTGCCCTCCGCACTCTCCAGCACAACCTGGTTGCGGTTGAAGGACTCCAAACGCCACGGCACGGTCGCAACGACGACACCGGGCAGAAAGGCCAGGAAGGACTTCAGCCGCAGAACCGTCTGATTGTGCAGCAGCGACTCCCACCAGCGGCCCACGATGAACTGGGGAATGTAGACGATGATGAGGTCCTGGGGGTGGCGCCGGCGCAGCGTCGTCACGTGCCGCATGATCGGACGGATGAGTTCGCGAAACGGCGAATCGATGATAGTCAGCGGAACTGTCAGCTCCATCGCGTCCCACTGCTTTTGGATTTCATCGACCGCATCGGCATTGACCGCAACCGTAAGAGCCTCCAGCTGAGTGGGACGACTGGCGCGGGCATAGGCAACCGAGCGCAGAGCGGGCTTGTTGATGCTCGTGACGATGACGACCGCGCGGGTGCCTGCTGGAAGACGGCGCACATCGGTGTCTTCCGGATCGACGCGCAGATCCCGGTTGACAGTCGAATAGTGGCGGAAGATGCCGCCCATGACGGCGTAGAGCACGAGCATCGCCACGAGCGCCATCCACACCCCGCCGACGAACTTCGTGATGATGACCACCACGAGCACCGTCAGCCCCAGAATCGCTCCGATGAGCCCGACAACACGCGCAATGAGCATTTTGGTGCGCTTCGGTCCGGAAACGGTGCGCCGAAGAATGTGATTCCAGTGGCGGACCATGGCCAGCTGCCCCAGAGAGAACGACAGGAACACGCCCACCAGATACAGCTCGATGAGCTTCGTGGGCTGAGCGTCCGTGATCAGGATGATGAGCACGGATGCGCACGCCAGCACCAGAATGCCGTTGGAGAACGTCATGCGGTCCCCGCGGGTGGCCATCTGCTTGGGAAGCAGCTCGTCGCGAGCCAAGCGCGAAGCCAGAACGGGAAATCCCTCAATCGCAGTGTTCGCCGCCACCAGGAGGATGAGCGCAGACACAACGATGACAACTGCGGTGAGAATCGGCGAAAAGGAGAAGACGGCTTCGGCCATCTGCCCCACCACGGGGTGCTGCACGTAGTCCGGCCCAACGCTGTGACCGTCCACAAAAAGCTGTGCCTCCGGATCGACCGCGTATTTGATGCCCAGCGCCGAGGCCAGCCACATGAGCCCCACGAGCATCGTCGCCGACAGCGCTCCGGTGATGAGCAGCGTATTGCCGGCGTTGCGCCCGCGCGGCTGGCGGAACTTCGCAGCTGCAGACGCCACCGTTTCGATGCCGGCGACAGCCACGGCCCCGGAAGAAAAGGCCCGCAGCACAATGAAAACCGCTGCCAGACCCTGCATCGCGGTATCCACACCGGCCAGCGGCTCCAGAGTGAACCCGGCGGTTTCAGCCTGCGGAAGATCGCCCGCCAACATCCGCCCGAAGCCCACGGCCAGCATGATGAAGACAAGCGCAATGAACGTGTACGTCGGCACCGCCATGAGGGTCCGGCCCCCCTTCCAGCCGCGCAGGCCGAACAGCGACACCGTGACCACCCCAGCAAGCGCAATGAGCACCGTGTAGCTGCGCAGCGGCGGTATGAGCTGAGCGACGAAGCCGGAGAACACCGCCATCGACACCGACAGTGTGAGGACGAAGTCAACAAGCAGGGCGGCGGCCACGAGGCGAGCCGGACGCGCTCCGAGGTTCTGGGCTACAACCGAGTAGTCGCCGCCTGCCGGATAGGCGCGCAGCGTCAGCCGGAAGCACAGCACCATGATGAGGGTGACAGCGCCGACGGCAAGGCCGATCCACGGCGAAATGGTGATCGCCACGATCCCCGATGTCGACAGGGCAAGCAGTATCTCGTCCGGTGCGTAGGTAACCGACGACAGCATGTCCGAAGCGAAAACCGGCATTGCGAGGCGCTTTGGGAGCGCTTCGCGTCTAAAGTGGTCACTGCGAAACGGCCGTCCAACGACTGCGCGCTTGAGCGCATAGGTAAAACTGCTTGCCACGGCCCCCATGGTAGTCAAATGCGAAGAAGGCGAAGGCCGTGCACTTTGTGATTATGGGCTGCGGGCGCGTCGGCGCGCTCTTGGCCAGAACGCTCGACCGTCGCGGACACACGGTCGCTGTCATCGACCAGGATCCCGATGCATTCCTCAAGCTCGGACCGGACTTCGCCGGTTCGACCATCACCGGCGTCGGCTTTGACCGCGATGTCCTCAAACGCGCCAGAGTGGACGGCGCCTATGCCTTCGCCGCGGTGTCCTCTGGCGACAATTCGAATATCTTGGCCGCGCGCGTCGCCCGCGAAACCTTCGGCGTGAAGAACATCGCCGCGCGCATCTACGACCCCAAACGAGCACAGATCTTCGAACGGCTGGGCGTGCCGACCGTGGCGACAGTCCGGTGGACGGCCGAGCAGATGATGCGCCGGCTGATCCCCCAGGGGTCCGTCAACGAGTACCGCGATCCTTCCGGGCAGATCGGCCTGTCAGAAGTGCATGTCCACCCGGCGTGGGTATCGCACTCCGTTCTCGAAATCGAAGAGGCCGTGCCGGGCCGCGTGGGATTCATCACCCGTTCGGGAGAGGGCATTCTTCCGCAGAGGGACACACTCCTCCAGGAGGGCGACCTGGTGCACATCATGTCGCGGATGGACGACCTCGACGACATTGAGCGGATTTTGGACGCACCCCCGGCACAGCCGTACAGACAGCAGGACTGAGAGGAATCACCATGAAGGTCGTCATCGCCGGAGCCGGTTCGGTGGGCAATTCGGTCGCCCGTGAGCTTTTGGAGAACGGACACACCGTCCTGCTCATCGACAAGGACAAGAACGCCATTCGCAGAGATCTCGTACCCGGCGCTCAGTGGCTTCTGTCGGATGCCTGTGAACCCGACGGTCTGGCCGAGGCCAATCTCGACTACGCCGATGTCGTCGTCGCAGCGACCGGTGATGACAAGACGAACCTGGTTCTCAGCCTGCTGGCCAAAACCGAGTTCGGTGTCCCCCGCACTGTCAGCCGAGTCAACAACCCTCGCAACGAATGGCTGTTCGACGACAGCTGGGGCGTCGATGTTGCCGTCTCCACCCCTCGTCTGCTCACAGCGCTGGTAGAGGAGGCAGTTGAGGTCGGCGGCCTGGTGCAGCTGATGAACCTGCAGCGCGGCGGTGCTTCGCTGGTCGAGGTGACGCTGCACGAAACCGCCGCCATCGCCGGTCAGCGCGTCGGCGACACTTCGTGGCCGGCGGACACTGTGCTCGTCGCCCTTGTCCGGCAGGGCCGCGCCTTTGCTCCCGACGCCGATGATTCGCTCATCGCCGGCGACGAACTGTACTTCTTAACCCTGCCGGAGCTGCATTCGCAGCTGACGGCTATGACTCGCTGATCAGCGAACTGCGCTCAGCGGCACCCTGCGCAACAGGGTGTAGGCAGGGCTGAGGGTGACCATTTCGCCGCCCAGCAGGCAGAACTTGCCGTGCACTGCCACTGGGCGGCCCGGCAGCAGCCCTGAGACTTCCCGCACACCCAGGAATCGCACGCGCACCTCGCCGGTGTCGTCAGAGACAATGCAGTCGAACGTCGGGTTCGCTCCGTGCGCCGACCGGGTGATTGATCGGATTGTTCCCGCCACGGACGCGGTGTCGCGGTCGGCGATCTCGCTGATCGGCACACAGGTCCGGGTCAAGCGCGACAGTTCGGCGACACGAGCCGAACGGGCCGCGCAGTCAGCGGACTTCGGCAATTGTCGGACCCGGATTGAGCGGATCGCCGCCGTCTGATTCTTCCGCCTGAGGCTGCGCGTTCGGCGGGGTGAGCATCAGAAGCTCACGCGGAGGCCGCGCTTCTTCACCGCGATCGACGATGACGCCGCGCAGAACCGCGCGAAGCTCTTCGCGCGCTGGGCTTTCCTCTACTGCGGCGTTCGTCAGAGCTGCCCGGAGGAACCAGCGAGGCCCGTCAATGCCGATGAAGTGCACCGGGCGCAGAGAGGACGCGTCTTCTCCTTCGTGGTTGACCGGCACTTTTGCGTGCAGCTCCATGCCGAAGTTGGTGTAGCGCTCGGCCGCCACGCCGCCGGCCTGCTTGATGTTGTCCGCTGTCAGTGAGCGCACGTCACTCCACAGTCCCTCCGCCTTAGAAGCGGCAAAGGCCTGCAGCTGCAGGTTTCCGCCTTTGTGTGCCAGTGTCACTGCGACGACTTCGCGCGTGTCCTCCGTCTGCTCCAACTGCACCTGCATCTGGTCGTACACGGGGATTTTGAGGGCACCGAGGTCCAGGCGGTCGACGTCCGAGGCCTTTTCGGATGAGTCCCACGGGCCGTTCTGGGCGCGGTCGCGCGGTCCTTCTTTCGCTTTGAAGTCGTCATCGGCATCGGCTTCAGCCGCTTCGTCAGCGGCGGCGCTCCTCCTGCTGACCGGCTCTTCAATCTGTTCGTCTGTCGGCTTGGCCTTGCGAAAACGGCTGAAGAATGACATCTACTGCTCCTCGTTGTGGGTGAATCCGCCGGTCGATCCGAAACCGGAGCTGCCCCGGTCGGTTGATGACAGGGTATCGACAATTTCGAACTCTGCCCGGCAGACCTCTTGGATGACGAGCTGGGCAATCCGGTCGCCGCGCGAAATCGCTGCGGACGTATCGGGGTCGAGGTTGACCAGCGGCACCTGGATTTCGCCGCGGTAGCCCGCATCGACAGTTCCCGGCGCATTGATGACAGTCACGCCCGCTTTGGATGACAGTCCCGACCGGGGGTGAATGAATCCCGCATATCCTTCCGGGATCGCCAGGGCAATGCCAGTCGGCACGCGGCGGCGCTCCCCCGGCTGCAGCACGAAGTCTTCGGCGGCGATCAGATCGCAGCCGGCATCACCGGAGTGCTCATAGCCGGGCAGAGGAAGGCCCGGATCAAGAACCTTGAGCTGGACGGGAACGATATTGGCAACCACGGGCAGGACTCTAGTGCTTAGCGCCTGCCGATGCCACCTCGGGAAGCGGCCTGACGAACCGCGCAGCAGGCACATGGGACAATGGTGCGCATGAACTCCCCCGCGTCTGCGACGCACGGCGTCGCCTATGTCGAGAAGCTCTCGCCCACGATCACGTGGTGGTTTGTAGCGCTGTTCCTTTCGTCGATGACCGCCGCCATGGTCTACCCCGTGTGGCACATCGGAGCAATAGTCGTGCCCGCCGTCGTGTTCGCACTCGCCGCCTTCTGGCTGGTGTCAATGGGAGCGAAAATCCTCGTGACCGACACGCACTTCTACGCGGGTCGAGCTCATATTGAGCGAAGCTACATCACCGAAGTCGAGCCGCTGGACTCCGACGCCGCCTTCCAGGCCCGCGGACCGCAGCTTGATGCCCGTGCTTTTCTTATGATCCGCCCGTGGGTCAAACAGGCCGTCAGGGTGCACATCAACGACCCCGCAGACCCGACACCGTACTGGGTTGTGTCAACCAAACGGCCCGCGGCTTTGGCACGAGCGCTGAGCTCCTGAGCATCCGAAAGCCAGGCAGACGACAGCGGGGCTGAGAACAGATCTGTTCTCAGCCCCGCTGTCGTCTGCATTGCTGTCAGCGTACGGGTGTGCTCAGCCTGCGCAGTCCGAGCAGATCAGAACGCCGTCATTGTCTTCTGCCAACTGCGAACGGTGGCGAACCAAGAAGCACTCCATGCAGGTGAATTCGTCGTTCTGGCGCGGAAGAACACGAACTGACAGCTCTTCGTTTGAAAGGTCAGCCCCCGGCAGCTCGAAATCTTCGGCTGCCGCCGTTTCGTCTTCATCTACCTGGCTGGCCTGCGCCTGATTGCGCTGCGCTTTGAGCTCCTCGATGGAGTCAGCGCTGATCTCGTCATCCTGCTTTCGCGGGGCGTCGTAGTCGGTTGCCATTTGTACTGGTCACACTCCGGCGGCGTCTGGTTGAGGTCTGTGAATGACCCGGCTCATGTGCAGGTCATCCCGAATAATGCACCCTCATTCGCTTTTGCGCAACTGCCGCGCAGGTGGTTCCTGTTATTTTTCCCCACTTTGATAGTTTGGAGCTCACACAGCATCGCGTTCATGTTGAGTTCATGCAGAATGCCGATGATGCTTGTGTTTGAGAAGGGAGGCCCCATGTCAGGTTTTGCTGAAGGGCTCGACAACAAAGTCGGGCTTCTGCGCGAACAGCTCGCACAAGCCAGGGAAGCTGGCGACGAGTTCCGCGAACAGGCCCTGATCGAAGAGCTGAGCGATACTGTGAACATCGCCGGCGAAAACGATCTCGACACGTCAGAGCTGAAGAAGGTCCTCGCTGCAGAGACCGGCACGATACCGGTTATAGACGAACCAGAGGACTGACGTCCTCGAAGGCGAAAGGGGCGGCCCTGGCCGCCCCTTTTTCGGCGCTCGCACGCAGGCGTGAACTCTCAGCGCCGCGAATATGCCCGGGCCGTGATCATCCAGCCCAGTTCGGCATAGTCGGCTTGTCGACCCGACCTCGGCAGCAGTCGACGGCACAGGCACCGGAACCGCAGATCAGCGGACCTTCTTCCGTTACGGCCGGTGCGCTGACCTCCTCACCGCGAACCTGCGCCGCACGTTCCAGAATGAGATCGACGAGACCGCTGACGAACACCGGATCAGTGCCGACGGTTGCGGCTCGAACAAATGCGAGCCCGTGCTTTTCAGCAGTTTCCTTCGCTTCTGTGTCGAGGTCGTAGACGACCTCCATGTGGTCCGACACAAAGCCGATCGGAACCACGACAACGCCGGTCACACCGTCTTCGGCGAGTTCGTCCATGCGGTCGTTGATGTCCGGCTGCGACCACGGAATGTGGGCGGGACCGGATTCCGAACAGAACACGAGCTCCTGCGGAAGCGGCTGTTCACCTCCCAGCTGTGATGCGACATAGTCCATGAGCTGCCGGTGCTGAGCTTCATAGCCGATCGTGCGGACTTCCGAAGCCGCCTGCATGGTGTCGGGAATTGAGTGCGTGACGTACAGAAGTCGATGCTTGTCCGGATCGAGGCCGCCGACTTTCTGTGCGAACTCGGCGAGGGCCTCGCGCACAATCTTCACCTGGGTGTCAGCAAACCCCGGGTGGTTGTAGTACTGACGGATCTTGTCGATCTCGACATCGGTCCCTTCGTCGGCGAGCGTTTGGCTGGCCTTGGCGAAGTCTTCGCGGTACTGGCGATCCGATGAGTAGCTGGAGTAGGCCGATGTCGTCACGGCGATGAACCGGGAGTCTCCCGCCTGGGCGCGCTCACGCAGGACGTCTTGAAGGTACGGATCCCAGTTGCGGTTGCCCCACACCACGGGAGCGTCTATTCCGCGGGCGCGGACTTCCTTCTGCAGAGCTTCGAGCAGGGCGATGTTCTGTTCGTTGATAGGCGATTTGCCGCCGAAGGCGTAGTAGTGCTCACCCACCTCTTCGAGACGCTCTTCGGGGATGCCGCGGCCGGCCGTGACGTTCTTGAGGAACGGAACGACTTCGTCAGCCTTGTTGGGTCCGCCGAAGGACATGAGGACGATCGAATCGAAGGGAGAAACCGAAGATGAGGTCATGTGCTGAGTCTACCGTGGCGCTTTCAGCGCTTGGCGGGTTGCCGCGGCTTGGCGACTCGCCGCGGCTGATCAGTCCATTCGGCGGCGCACCGTGAAACCATGGAACGGCTTAAGGAAGGTGTGATTCGAGTGACGGAACTGTCTTTTCACGCAGCCGATGCGTCCGGTGCGCTCGTTCTGCGCGATGCACAGGGAGGCGAATATCGGCTCCCCGTCGACGACGAACTTCTTGCCGCTGTACGCCGCCTGCGCACCGAGCAGGCGACCCGCACCTACGGCCGTGGTCAGCTGAGGCCCAAAGCCATTCAGGCGATGATCCGCTCCGGTATGACCGCAGAGGAAGTCGCAGATGCCACCGGCGGAGACCTCGACCATATCAGGGCCTTTGAGCAGCCTGTTCTGGCTGAGCGCCGCCACATCGCCCACAGTGCCGGCCAGAGTCCCGTCTACGAAGACGGCAGCCGTGATCACACTCCCCGCCCGCTGCGGGAGGTCGTCACGGAGCGTCTGGAGAAGCGCGGCGCTGACACCGACAACCTCGAGTGGGACGCGTGGAGGTCTGACGAGGGCGTGTGGAACGTCGAACTGGCGTTCAAAGTCCGAGGCACGCAGAAGACCGCGCGCTGGGAATACCGTGAGCGCAATGTCCACGCGGTCGATGACGATGCGCGCTGGCTGTCCGAAGCGGGGCCTGCTGATTCCGGCCCGATTCCCAACTTCGGCAGCCCCGACGAACGTGTTTTCAACTTCGAAGATCAAGATCGAACCCCGAAGTCCGCCGATCACCAGGCGGAAACCGGCAGAATTCTCGAAAGTCTGCGCCGACGCCGCGCCCGCACACAGGAAGCCGATGCGGCGCAGACGCCCACCGGCCTGCGCTCGGTGCCGACAATGCCCGAAACCGAACCCGACGGCGCGCACACGGCCCTGTCACGGCCGGAAGAAGCCGATGACGACTCCGTGCTCGCCGTGAACCCCCAGGAAGAGGAACCCGGTGACGCGCAGCCGTCGCTGCTGGACGAGCCGGGTGTTTTTGAAGGAGGAGACCCAGCCTCGGCTGCCGGGCACGATCACAAAGAGGCTAGGCGCGGGCGGTCTTCAGTCCCCAGCTGGGACGAGATCATGTTCGGCACGAAGCGCGACTGAGCTTGACAACACCTTTCAGCAGTGAACGCCGCAGGCCGGGTGCTCGCGGCGTTCACTGCTGTCTGCAGGCTTGTTTCTGCTGCGAGGCTACAGCCGCACGCGCAGATCCTCAGCTTCGACCCACCGCTGTTCGTGGGTCACCATGACGACAGCGCGATCGGTCAGGGTTGCCCGCAGGTCGCCCATGAGCGCTTCTGCGGTTTCGATGTCGAGGTGTGCGGTCGGTTCGTCAATGACAATCACATCAGCACCGGTCAGCAGGGTGCGGGCGATTGCGAGTCGGCCGCGCTGACCGCCGGAGAGGAATTCGCCGCCGGCGCCGATGACCGCGTCCAGGCCGCGTTCGCGCACGAGATCGTCCAGTCCCACTCGGCGCAGCGTCTCAAGCAGCTCGTCATCACTTGGCCGGTCGTTGCGGTCGCGGGCAATGAGCAGATTCGCGCGCAGGCTCGAATTGAAGACGTGGGCTTCCTGCGGACACCAGGCGATTGTGCCTGCCAAGTCTTCCGGCCCGGCTTCGAGCAGATTCACCCCGTCTGCCGTGTACGTTCCCGTTTCAGGGTCGAGGAACCGCAGTATGACGGACACGAGCGTCGTTTTGCCCGAACCGGACGGCCCGGTGATCGTTGTCCAGCTGCCGCGGGCAATATCGGCGTCGACTCCGCTGAGAATCACCGGTCCGGTGGGCCAGGAGGCGCGAATACCGCGCAGCTGCGCACTGCTGACCGAGCCCACGGGGTGGGGCATTCGGCCCTCACCCTCTTCCCCATCACCGAGCTCCGGCACACGCTGCAGCACAGATGCCAGTGCCGGCCACTGCTGAACCGCCCGGAGGGAATCGAGGTAGGCGTCAATAAGGGCAAGGGGCACGAGCACGAGAATCGCCAGGGCTTCCGGCGAGATTGTGCCGGTGACAACCGCGGGACCGGCGATGATGAGCATCAGCGCACTCGAGGCTGACAGCAGGAAAGTCACAATCGCCTCGCCGAGCCCTGACGACAGCAGGATCTGCTTCTCAAGGGCGCCCACCCGCTCGTCTTCGGCAATCACCTGATCAGCCACTTCACGGGCTTTGCCGTTGGCGATGAGATCCGTCTTCGCAGCAAGCAGTCGGGTGAGCTTGCCGAGCACACGAGCGCGGTGCTCCAGACGCTGCACACCGGCCCTGCGCTCTGCAATGAGCGCAGCGGCTGGGCCCGCAATGAGGGCAAGCACGAGAACTGCGCCCAGGGCCAGCGCCGCGGCGGGCAGGAATATCCAGAAGACCACGACGGCGGCCGCACCGATGATGAGTGCAACAATCGGCGGAACCACAACCCGCGGCGCTGAGTCGCGGATGTCATCGACATCAGAAACAAGCCTGCGCAGAGCGACATCGCTGCGGGCGACAGCGCGGTTGGCTGTTCCCTCGCGCGCAAAGGTCTGCCACAGATGTCGGCGCACAACGGCAAGCCTGCCCAGAATCGCCTGGTGCAGGTTGAGCTGGTGGGCGTAGGTGAGCACCGAACGACTCAGGCCGAAGAACCGGACCCCGACGATCGCCACGAGCAGATACATGATGGGCGGCTGAAAGGACGCATGAACAATGAGCCATGCGGAAACTGCCGTCAGTGCCGTTCCGGCTGCCACAGCGCCCACGGCCGACAGAACCCCCAGCCAAAAGCGCACCGTGGCAAAGCCAACCGCATCAGCAGCGCGTCTGAGCAGCTGCCACGTCGAAGCAGAGCGGATATCTTCTGCACTGCGGTCAAGGTCTGTGTGCCGCTGCGACTGGACCGGTTCGACTGCGGGAGAGGCCGCGCTGAAGCCTTGAGCCGCTTCGCCGATGTGCAGGCGCGTTCCCACTGCCATCAGCGCGGGATCGTGGCTTGCTGCGATGACCGCGCAGACCTCGCTGATTGTCTGCAGCTCCTGCCGGATGCGGGCTGCCGATGAGCCGTCGAGGTGGGCCGTCGGTTCGTCGACGATCAACAGCTGGGCGCCTGAGTCCACCCGGGCAAAGGCGCGGGCCAAAGACAGTCTGCGTCCTTCCCCGGGGCTGAGAGCGTCGACGGCGGCAGAATCATCCACATGGAGAGCCGCGCGCTCTTTCAGGGCGGCGGTGTCAACATCATCACCGCCGAACAGGCGCAGCTCCTCGCCCACCGTCGAAGCGAAGAAGCGCGGACTCTGCGAGGCAAACGCAATCGAGTCCGGAACTCCCGCGAGGCTGCCCGTGACCGAGGTGCCCTCCCCCGGTCGCACAATGCCGACCAGTACGCCCAGGAATGTTGACTTCCCGGCACCGGAAACCCCGGTCAGCACAGTCAGGCCGGAGCCGATCTCACCGGAGACCGGCGGCAGAGCAGCACAGTCCCCGTAAGCAGCCGACACCTCGGCAAAGCGGATTGGCCGTGCCGGAACATCAGCATCGTCACCGCGAGAGCCGAATACGACAGATGCTGGAGTGGCAAGCAGACTCCGAATCCTGTCGAACACTGCCAAGCCGTTTTCAGTGGAGTGAAATGCCGCCCCCAGCTGACGCAGAGGCAAGAACACCTCGGGAGCCAGCACCAGAGCGAACAGACCAGCACTGAGCTCCAGCGTGCCATTGACTAAGCGCACACCGATGAAAACGGCCACGAGAGCAACCGAGAGGGTTGAAATGAGCTCGAGAGCCAAGGCGGAAAGAAAAGCAACCTTCAGCGTCTGCATGGTGGTGCGCCGGTAGCTTTCGCTGATGCGCACAAGCGCCTCCGTCTGCGCGCGCACCCTCCCCAAGCCGACCAGCACCGGAAGGCCGCGCGCCAGTTCAACCAAATTGTCCGACAGACGGTCAAGAGACTTCAGCGCCTGCCCGACGCGCTCCTCTGTATAGCGGCCGATGAGGATCATGAACACCGGCACGAGCGGCAGGGTGATGACCAGCACGAGCGCCGAAACCCAATCAGCGAAGACAATGCGAACGATAACCGCAAACGGAATGACCGCAGACGCCGTCAGGGAGGGAAGAACACCCGTGAAATAGTCGTCGAGATCGTCCAGAGAGCGAGTAGCGGTCACAACGAGAGCGCCATCGTCAATATCAAGATCCCGACCGCCGGAACTCAGAGAACGACCGATGAGCTTCCGGCGCAGAGCCGTCTTGACGCCCACAGCGGCACGCGCCCCGGCGGCCCGCTGCGCCCACACGGCAGCCCCGCGCACCACAGCGCCCAGGACGCCCAGAAGAACAGCGAGCGAAACATCGCCGCCTGCCATAACCCCGGTGACGCCGCGGGCAGCGGCCTCGGCGATGAGCACAAGTCCCAGCGCCTTGGCCGCGGCCACACCCACAAGAACCCCAAGCGCCCGCCGGCCCGAGGGGACGGCGGACGCTGGAGCCCACGGTGAACTCACGCGTGGTGACTTGCTATCGCCACCGGCACGCTGTGTGCCGGAGGCAGGTGCTTTTCGTGAATCCGGCGGGCAAACACGCGATAGGAGTACACGGTGTAGCCCAGAACGATCGGCAGGAAGATCACCGTGACGATGAGCATCACGCCGAGCGTGTAATCCGACGAAGAAGCCGAAGTGACGGTCAGCGAGTGGGCGTCGTCGAGCGTCGACGGCAGCACTCGCGGATAGATGTTGACAAACAGGCTTGCCACACCGGCTGCGAGGAAGATGCCGTTGAACAGGAAAGCGCGCAGTTCGGTGTTCTCCCCGATGCTCACCCACGTAAGAACAGCCGCGATCACCGCGGCGCCGATGATTACAGCGCCGGCGATATTGCCGAACTTGAACTGGACGATGAGCACCCACACCGCGGCGAACAGCACCAGCAGCGGCAGGAGCTTCTTGGCGTGCGCCCGAGCCCGGACCCGCATTTCGCCGTGCGTCTTCAGGGCCGTGAACAGCAGACCCTGAAGGTAGGCGAAGCCGAGAATGGCCAGGCCGCCCACGATCGCGTAGACGTTGACCCACGCAAACGCCCCACCCACGTTGTCGCCGTTGTCATTGATCGGCATGCCGGTGGTCGTCAGCGCCAGCATCGCGCCGACGCAGAAAGCTGCAACGGCCGATCCGAGCGACAGGAACCAAGTCCAGGTGTTGCGCCAGCGCTGCGAGTTGACTTTGCCGCGATACTCAATCGAGACAGCGCGCAGGATCAGTGCGAGCAGCGCGAGCGTCAGCGGCACATACAGGGCGGAGAACAGCGAGGCGTACCACAGCGGGAACGCGGCGAACGTCGCACCGCCGGCGGTCAACAGCCACACCTGGTTGCCGTCCCAGACCGGGCCGAAGGAATTGAGCAGAACACGCTGTTCTTTTTCGCTCTTGGCAAAGGTCTTCATCATCATGGCCGCGCCCAGGTCGAAGCCGTCGAGGATGAGGTACCCCGTCCACAGGACGGCGATGAGGATGAACCACAGAGTTGAAAGGGCTTCCACAGCGTCTCCTTAGTAGGCGAACGACAGGACGTCGTCGTCTTCGTGTTCGGCGCTCGGCTTGCGGCCCGAAGTTTCGAGTTCGGGCATAGCAGCCGCGACACCGCCGCGGGCGTACTTGATGATGAGGATGAATTCGACGACCATCAGACCGCCGTAGAGCAGGGTCAGGGCAACCAGGCTGAACAGCATGGCACCGGCTGACACGGACGGCGAGATCGCCGCTGCTGTGTAGAGCATGACCCCGTCAACGCCGTCCTCGCCCATGTTCGGTGCTACGACGAAGGGCTGTCGGCCCATTTCGGTGAACACCCAGCCTGCTGAGTTGGCGATGAACGGTGCCGCAATGCCCCACAGCGACAGATGTGCGAGGAACTTCGAGCTGGGCACGGTTCCCTTTCGAGTGGCGAACAGAGCGTACGCCGCAAAGAGCGCCCCGAGTGAGCCGAAGCCGATCATGAAGCGGAAGCCCCAGTAGGTGACGATCATCAGCGGCTGGTAGTCGACCTTCTGCCCCGCGTAGTCGCGGTACATGGGGTCATCCGGGATGACTCCGCCGAACTTCTCTTCGTATTCCGGAAGCAGCGTCTGCACGCCGGGGACTTCGTCGGTGAAGTTCGTGTGGACGAGGAACGACAGCAGGCCCGGAACCTCGATGAGGGTCTTCGTGTCATCGCAGTGGTTCGAGTCGGGAATTCCGATAGTCAGCACCGAAAACGAGGTGCCGTCGGTGCAGGCGGCTTCCGCCGACGCCATTTTCATGGGCTGCTGCTCGTACATGAGCTTGGCCTGGATGTCACCGGTGATGGCAACCGCAACAAAGGCGATGACGGCAGCCCAGCCGCCGATCCGCAGCGACTTGATCCACACGGCGTGGTCTTTCTTGTCGCGGCCGGGAACAGCGAGGTCTTCGCCCACGACGACACGGCCCTTCTCATCGACCGTGTCGATGCCGTCCTTGCGGCGCCGGTACAGGTGGTACCAGGCGATGCCCAGCATAAAAGCCGCACCGCAGGCCAGCGCACCGGCAAGAGTGTGAGTGTATGCGGCGATTGCCGTGTTGTTCGTGAGAACAGCCCAGATGTCGGTCATGACGGGGCGGCCGTCGACCATTTCAACGCCGACCGGGTGCTGCATCCAGGAATTGGCGACGATGATGAAATACGCCGAGATCCATGCGCCGATGACAGCGCACCACAGGACCGTCAGGTGGGCTCGTTTGGACAGGCGCCCCCAGCCGAAGATCCACAGGCCGAGGAATGTCGACTCGAGGAAGAAGGCGATGAGCGCTTCCATGGCCAGAGGCGCACCGAAGACGTCGCCGACGAACTTCGAGTACTCCGACCAGGCCATGCCGAATTGGAATTCCTGGACGATGCCGGTGGCAACACCCATGATGAAGTTGACGAGGAACAGCTTGCCCCAGAACTTGGTTGCGCGCAGCCATTTTTCGTCACCGGTACGGGTGTACATCGTCTGGAGTATTGCAACCAGCAGACCCAAACCGAGGGTCAGGGGAACCATCCAGAAGTGATAGACCGTGGTGATGCCGAATTGCCACCTGCCGATGAGCACCGGATCCACAATCGCCTCCTATTCGGTTTGGTCCGCCAGGTATCCACGACGAACCGGTCAGTGATTTTGCGAAGCTCAGCCTACCGCCGGGGGTCGCTCTGTGAGCACGCTGAACATGCATGGTCACGGGTGTCTCAGAATTCAGACAGCCGTGCTGCTCAGGCGTCAATCTTCTCCGAATCCATGACGTCAGCGCCGGAGACGATGAATTCGCGCCGTGGTGCAACCTCGGAGCCCATGAGCAGATGGAACGTGGTCTCTGCCGCACCGGCATCGTCCATGGTCACCCGTCGCAGCAGCCGGTGCGCAGGATCCATTGTCGTCTCCGCCAGCTGGTCGGCATCCATTTCGCCCAGACCCTTGTAGCGCTGCGGGGACTTGTATGTCTTGCCGCGCCGGTCAAGCTTTTTCAGTTCCCGGTGAAGCTCTGCTTCGGAGTAGGTGTAGATGACATCATTGGCCTTGCCCCGATTGACAACCTCAATCCGGTGCAGCGGAGGCACCGCGGCGAACACCCGGCCGGCCTGAACGAGAGGGCGCATGTAGCGGAAGAACAGCGTCAGCAGCAGCGTGCGGATGTGAGCCCCATCAACATCGGCATCGGTCATGATGATGACCTTGCCGTACCGAGCGGCCTCCAGGTCAAAGCTGCGGCCCGAACCGGCCCCGATGACCTGAGTCAGCGCTGCACATTCAGCGTTCGCCAGCATGTCCGAGACACTCGCCTTCTGCACGTTGAGGATCTTTCCGCGAATGGGAAACAGCGCCTGATGCTCAGAGTTCCGCGCAGCCTTGGCCGTTCCCATTGCCGAATCACCCTCGACGATGAACAGCTCTGTGGCGGCAGGGTCACTGTTGCGGCAGTCGTAGAGCTTGGCGGGAAGAGCCGAGGACTCCAGCGCGTTCTTGCGGCGCTGATTATCACGGTGAGTACGCGCGGAGATGCGCGATTTCATTTCCGCAACGACCTTTTCCAGAAGCGCATTGGCCTGCGCTTTCTCCTGCCGCTTGCTTGCCGTAAGCCGGTCGGTCAGCCCTTCTTCTACGACTTTGCTCACGATCTGACGCACCGCGGGTGTGCCCAGAACCTCTTTTGTCTGTCCCTCAAACTGCGGTTCGGCCAGTTTGACTGTCACGACGGCCGTCAGCCCGGCTAAGACATCGTCCTTGTCGAGTTTGTCCTTGCCGACCTTGAGCTTGCGGGCATTGGCTTCGACGGCCTTGCGGACTGTCTTCACCAGACCGGCTTCAAAACCCGTCTGGTGAGTGCCGCCCTTCGGGGTGGAGATGATGTTGACGAAGCTCTTGATCCGGGTGTCGAAACCGGTCCCCCAGCGCACGGCTATGTCAACGTCGACTTCGCGGTCAACATCGGTTGACACCATATGTCCCGTCTCATCAAGAACCGGGACGGTTTCCGTGAAGTCGCCCTTGCCGCTGAATCGCCACACATCAGTGACCGCAGGGTCCAGAGCAAGGTGCTCTGCGAAAGCGGAGATCCCGCCGTCATAGCGGAACTCCTCCTTTCGGTGTTCTATGACCTCCCCGGCTTCGTCGCGCGCGACACCGCGTTCATCGACAATCGTGATCTTCAGCCCCGGAACGAGGAACGCCGTCTGCCGTGCACGGTCAACGAGTTTGTCGTATTCGAAGTCAGCGTCCTTGAGGAAGATCTGCGGATCAGCCCAATAGCGAACCCGCGTACCGGTCACACCCCTTTTTGCCTTGCCTATGATCTCGAGCTTTTCGCCGGGTTTGTTCTCGGTGAACGGATTCTCCGGGCTGGCAGCGCCGTCATCGGCAAAACGTCCGGGCCGACCGCGGCGGAATGACAGACGGTGAACTTTAGAGGCGCGTGTGACTTCGACGTCCATTCGCTCCGACAGCGCATTGACGACAGCACCGCCGACTCCGTGCAGACCGCCGACTGCCGCATAGGAACCGCCACCGAATTTTCCGCCGGCGTGCAGCTTCGTCATGACCAGCTCAACACCGGTCAGACCCGATTTCGGTTCGACGTCGACGGGAATGCCGCGAGCCCGGTCGTCCACTGCAACCGAGCCGTCCGGGTAGAGAGTCACGGTGATCTCGTCGCCGTAGCCGGCCAGAGCCTCGTCAACGGAATTGTCGATGATCTCCCACAGGCAGTGCATGAGACCGCGCGAATCAGTGGAGCCGATGTACATACCGGGCCGCTTGCGGACCGCATCGAGCCCCTCCAACACCTGGAGCTGCTGTGCGCCGTACTCTGCCTTGGCTGCCACTTCCACGTCCTTTCCCTTCAGTGCCCTGCCATTGTAGGGTGCCGCATGCAAAAGCCTGCGGATTTGCCCGCCGCGCTGTCACGTTCGGTGTGTGCTTCAATGTTCCTATGCTTCTGCGCTCCCCCGCTCTTGCAGCCGCACTCTGCGCTGTGCTTCTGACCGGCTGTGCCGGCAGCACGCCCGGTTCCGACACCTCGTCAGCACCGGCAGGCTCTAACAGAGCGCAGTCGAGCCCGACACCAGACGAAGACGCCCAAGCACTGGCGGGGACCACGATCGCGGTCGACCCCGGCCACAACGGCGGCAATATGAAGAACGCCTCCAAGATCTCCCGACAGGTCGATGACGGGCGAGGCGGCACAAAAGCGTGCAACACCACCGGAACCACCACATCAGACGGCTTCCCGGAACACGAGTTCGCCTGGAAGGTGGCCGAACACCTGCGCACCGCGCTCGAGGACAGCGGTGCGCGCGTCATCATGTCGCGCAAAGACGACAAGGGCATCGGGCCCTGCGTTGATGAGCGGGGCAAGTTCGCCGCCGAAGCGGACGTGCTCGTCAGCATCCACGCCAACGGCTCCGACAGCACAAAGCCCTTCGGCTTCGGCGCCGTCATCGCCCCGGACCGCAAGCACGCCGAGTCGAAGAAGCTCGCCGGCAGCCTCGTCAAGGGCCTGAAGGGCGCGGACTTCCGCGCTAACCCCAGCTACGGCAAAAACACCGTTATGGAGCGCAAAGACCTCGGCGGTCTCAATCACGCCACCGTCCCGGCCGTGCTGATGGAGCTTGGCGAAATGCGCAACCCGGAAGAATCGAAGATCATGAAGACCGACTCCGGACGCAAACGCTACGCAGATGGTCTCGTCGCGGGCCTTGCGGACTACTTCAAGGGTCGCGGCTGACCAATCGGAATGAACCTGCGACAATGACGGAGTGACTGACTACACTGCTCATTCTGCTCAGCCCGTCTGGTTGGAGCTCAGCTCTCCGCAGTCGGATGTTTCAACAGAGTTCTACAGCGAAATCTTCGACTGGGAGTTCAGCGGCGCAGGCCCCTTGGGTCTTGGCTCGCAGGCGCTGCTTCGGGGACGCGCGGCAGCCGGCATCAGCCCTCAGCCGCCGCAGGCTCCAGCAGGCCAGCCCGGATTCTGGTCTGTGTATTTTCGCGCCGAATCTCTCGACACTTTCCTCACCGCCGTCGATGCCGGCGGCGGTCAGGCGATGACTGTCGTGCCCGAATTCGACGGCGCCGCATCGGTAGCGCTCGTCTCAGACTCCGGCGGCACAGCATTCGGTGCGCTGACTTTTGACGATTCCCGCGGCTTGGGAACAGTGGGCGAAATCGGTGCGGCCGTCTACTTCGAACTGCACACCCACTCCCCTGGCAAGGCAGATTTCTATTCCGAGGTGTTCGGCTGGGCCAGGAGCACCGGCCCGTCGACTATTCAAGAAGAAGCCGACGTGTTCACAATGGCGGGCGATGTTGACTTGACCGCCGCGGTCGTCGACCTTTCCGGAACGCAGATCCCATCTCACTGGGAAGCGTTCTACATGGTCGAAGACGTTGATGTTTTTGCGCAGAAAGTGCCTGCGCTCGGGGGTGCGCTGCTGGTCGAGCCGACCGACACTCCGCGCGGGCAGATCGCAAAGTTCATCGACCCCCACAACGCGGCTTTCGGAGTCATCGAGCCGAACTGGCTGTAAAGCCCGTGCGGTCGCTGGCTTTCAACCTGCCGTTTTTCGCCAAAACATGAGGCTCGGCCCCGTCTGACGGGGCCGAGCCTCATGTTTCAGCGGCAGGGCTGCAGATCAGTCAAGGTAGTCGCGCAGCACCTGAGAGCGCGAGGGATGGCGCAGTTTGGCCATGGTCTTCGATTCGATCTGGCGGATGCGCTCACGGGTCACGCCGTAGACCTTGCCGATTTCGTCAAGCGTCTTCGGCTGGCCGTCGTTGAGCCCGAATCGCATGGAGACAACACCGGCTTCGCGTTCTGACAGGGTGTCGAGAACCGAATGGAGCTGTTCCTGCAGCAGGGTGAAGCTCACAGAGTCCGCCGGCACGACAGCTTCGGAATCTTCAATGAGGTCACCGAACTCAGAATCGCCGTCTTCGCCCAGCGGGGTGTGCAGTGAAATGGGTTCGCGGCCGTACTTCTGCACTTCGACGACTCGTTCGGGCGTCATGTCGAGTTCCTTGGCGAGCTCTTCCGGGGTGGGTTCGCGACCCAGGTCCTGCAGCATCTGACGCTGCACGCGGGCGAGCTTGTTGATGACTTCGACCATGTGCACGGGGATGCGGATGGTGCGCGCCTGGTCGGCCATGGCACGGGTGATCGCCTGGCGGATCCACCACGTGGCGTAGGTCGAGAACTTGAAGCCCTTCGTGTAGTCGAACTTCTCAACCGCGCGGATCAGACCGAGGTTGCCTTCCTGGATGAGGTCGAGGAAGAGCATGCCGCGGCCGGTGTAGCGTTTGGCCAGCGAAACAACCAGGCGGAGGTTGGCTTCGAGCAGGTGGTTCTTCGCAATGCGGCCGTCGTGGATGATCCACTTGTAGTCGCGCTGGTCGCGAGCTTCTTTGACTTCTCCGCTGTTGAGCAGGTGCTCGGCGTACATGCCTGCTTCAATGCGCTTGGCCAGATCGACTTCCTCCGCTGCGTTGAGCAGTGCCACACGGCCGATCTGTTTGAGGTAGTCCTTGACCGGGTCGGCTGTTGCGCCCGCGCTGACGACCTGCACTGTGGGCTGGTCGTCGTCATCAGCATCCGACACGACGAAGCCGCCTGCTTCTTTGACTTCCTCGTCTTTCTTCTCTTCTTCGGCGTTGCGGGTTTCCGTCGATTCGGCGTCGTCGGCTTCTTCCGGTTCCTCCGGGCTCTCGGGATTCTCCGGGCTTTCGACGTCCTCTACGAGGTCGTCGTCCTTCTTCTTGCGGGTCGGCCTTTCTGCCGCAGCCGCTGCAGCCGGCTTCTTGGCGGCTGTCTTCTTCGCGGTTGTCTTCTTAGGAGCTTCTTCGACTTCTACAGCTTCCGCTGCCGCGGATTTCTTAGCCGCGGCGGATTTGGCTGCCGTGGCCTTCTTCGTCGTGGTGGATTTGGCCGCAGTTGCAGACTTCTTGGCGGTGCTCGACTTAGCCGCGGTTGTCTTCTTCGTCGTCGTAGACTTCGCAGCGGTGGACTTCGCGGACGTCGTCTTCTTCGCAGCGGTCGTGGACTTAGCAGTCGTCGTCTTCTTCGCAGCACTCGTTTTGGCGGCCGCGGTGGACTTGGCGGCGGTTGTCTTCTTCGCAGCAGTCGCAGACTTCTTGGCAGTGCTCGACTTAGCCGCTGTCGTCGACTTTGCGGCTGTCTTCTTCGCAGCGGTGGACTTCGCGGCGGCAGCCTTTGTTCCCGTCGCCTTCGACTTCGCTGTCGTTGCGGTGCTCTTTTCAGCGGTGGTCTTGGACGCGGGCTTCTTCGCCGTCGTCTTCTTTGCAGCCGAGTCGTCTGCGCTGGTCTTCGTGGAGTCCTTGGATGCGGTCGGCACGGTTCACCTTTCACTGCGTCTGCGGTGCCCTGAGTCTTCATGGCACTAGTAAGACCCAAGTCAAGTCTTCACATTCGGCTTGCCGCTTCTTGCACATGCGGCGACCGGTTAGTGAGACCTGCCGGGTCAACGCTTTATCTTCTCACGGTATTCCGCTCAGACCCAATCGGCCCCACCACGTGCCTCTTATCGCAGCCATCCGGGAAGCACTGCCTGTTCGGCCGCCGCTGCCTGAAGTCGAGCCAGGGAGTGTTCCGGATCCAGGTGAAGAGCCGCCGAAGCGTAGTAGTCCGAGAACGACAGGCGCCCCCTCACCCATTCCAACCAGGCAAGAACTGCGAGTGCATCCGGCAGCGCTCCGCTCGCGGCATAAGCCGCAATTGTCTTCATGAGTTCACACCCCAGCTCAAGCCGACTCATATCGGGAAGAGCTTCGCTGTAGCCTACACACTCGTTCATGTACTCAGGCCGGACAAACTCTTCAAGCAGCATCCTCTCCGTGTGCTCATCACATTCTTCTGGCAGTTCGGCAGGCTGCAGACCGGGGTTTTGAAACGCCATGAGGAGCATAAGCAGATCGCGCCGCCGCGGATTGGCGAGCATGGCATCGGCGGCATTGAGTGCTTGCGGCGACAGCGCACCCGCACACACGTTTGGCGAGGCACCACCCATGTGCAGGTGTTCGGCTTGTGCCAGGGAATCGGCCAGAGCCGCGAACGCTGCGGCCGGCGTTCCGAGGAGTTCTTTCGCCCGTACGATTTCAGAATCCGGCGTGGGCAGCGCTGCCGCTTCTGCCAAGCCCGCCGGCCGAGTCTTTTCTCGCCTGCACCGGTGCACGTTCCGTGGCGAGGCGAAATCCCCGCAGAGATCGGCGGCAGCCCAGACGGGACGCCCCACGTCGAAGCCGGAGTCAGCAAGCTGATCGCACACCGCGTAGATGCCATCCCGGTGCACCTTCCACGACTGTGCTTCTATAGGCCCGGCGAAGCCCAGAATGTCGTGGAGGTCGGAGCAGAAAACGGCCGGGAGCACGGTTTTCACGTCACCGAGACCTCGAACGAGGTCCAGCACATCGCCGGC
The DNA here is from genome assembly GCF_902500275.1 of Brevibacterium sp. Marseille-P9724. NCBI lineage: Bacteria > Bacillati > Actinomycetota > Actinomycetes > Micrococcales > Brevibacteriaceae > Brevibacterium > Brevibacterium sp. Marseille-P9724. The sequence continues at coordinate 49,800 of NZ_LR722994.1, forward strand.
AGCCCCATCGGCGAAGCCCATGGCGACTGCTGTGCTGTAGTCGATGCGGAGTACGCCCAAGCCGGGGCCTTCACCGGCACCGGGGTCCATAATGCCCAGCAGGACCAGTGAGTTCTCCGGCCTGTAGCCCAGCGTGTCAACCGCGGTTTCAACAATGTCTTCTGGTGTTCTGATGGTGATCTTCTTCATGCGAGAAGTGTTTTCCCGGAACGTCCGAGCTGCCAACACGCTCTCGTGGACTGTGGAAAGCAGCCTGGTTGTGCACAAGCCGGAGAACCCGAGTGAGGTCCTTCCTAGACTGGCAGCATGGGCAGACAACGACGAACCGCTGAGCGCGAGCGCGAAGTTCACATCGATACGGGCACGGCTGTCCTCGAGCCCGTCGCCGGCGAACCCGATTCCTTTGTCCTGTGGATCAACGGGGTGCCTTCGTCCTGCATCGCGCTCTCTGACCCCCTGCGATTGGATTTCGAATACCTCGATTGGATGTCCAGAATCATCCGCGTGCGCCACGATGACGCCGACGGCCGCGGAACACCCCTCCGGGCGGTCCACATCGGTGCAGGCGGGTGCAGTCTTCCCCGCTGGATTGATGCCCACTGCCCCGGATCGAGGCAGACCGCCATCGACATCGACGCGACCCTGCTGAAATACGTCCGCGAGTGGTTTGATCTGCCGAAGAAGCCGCGGCTGGCTCTTCGCGCAGGTGACGGCGCACTCGAAATCCGGTCGTTCCGCCCCAGCAGCCTCGACGTGCTCGTCCGCGACGCCTTTGCCGGGAGCATAACTCCCCCGCCTTTGGCGACACGGGATTTCTTCGACCAGTGCGCACACGTTCTGGCGCCCAGCGGGACCTTCCTGGTCAACATTGCGGCAGCTCCACCTCATGAGCGGCTCAAAGACGAACTGCGGCTGCTGCAGCAGTCATTTGCCTATGTCGGCATGGCAATCGATCCGGGCAATATGCGCGGTCGCCGCTACGGCAACGCCGTCGCAATAGCCGCACACACCCCGCCCGAACCCGGCACTGTGGCCCGCGCACTGCGCGGAGGGCCGGCAATTGCCCGCGTCTTGGAGGGAACACAGCTGACAGCTTTCACCGGCCGCTGAAACCCACTACCCCCAGTGCGCGTACGCGGGCGAAGCCACGGCATAATTGAATGCCGATCGGAGGGAGAAGGGTGCAGGAAAACAGCGAAATCCAGCGGGAGCAGACATATGTCTCTCGCGTCTACGATCGCCTGGACAGCCTGCGCGAAGAAGCGCGCAGCAAACTCAGCACCGTTCGCGCATCCAAGGTCGGCGGCAACCACCAGAACCGCTCCGAACGCGATGCCTTCGCCACCATGTACGAAGACCAGCTGCTGCGGCTGCGCGAAGCCGAAACCGGCCTGTGCTTCGGGCGGCTCGACATGGCTGAGAACAAGACCACCTACATCGGGCGGATCGGCATTTCCGACTCCGACCAGAGCCAGCTGCTCATGGACTGGCGAGCACCGGCCTCCGAACCGTTCTACCGGGCTACCGCGGCCAACCCCGCAGGTGTCATCCGCAGGAGGCACATCGCCACCCGCGGGCGCGCCGTCATCGGACTGGAAGACGACGTCCTCGACATCGACGGACTAACAGCCGCCGAACGCGATGACCTGCACGGCGAGGGGGCACTCATGGCCGCGCTCGAAAGCCACCGCACGGGGCGCATGGGCGACATCGTGGCCACAATTCAGGCTGAGCAGGACCAGATCATTCGCCGCCCGGCGGACGAAACGGTGGTCGTCCAAGGCGGCCCCGGCACCGGCAAGACCGCTGTCGCCCTGCACCGGGCCGCCTACCTTCTGTACCGGCAGCGCACCAAGATCGCCGGTTCCGGCGTGCTCATCGTCGGCCCCACACCCGTGTTCCTCAAATACATTGAAAAGGTGCTGCCGAGCCTCGGCGAAACCGGCGCTGTTCTTCTCACCCCGGGCCAACTGCTGCCGGGCTTTGAAGCCCAACTGCATGACGGCCCGAAGACCGCCGCGGTCAAGGGCAGTCTGCGGATGGTCGATGTCATCAAAAGGGCTGTCCGCGGCTACGAGAGGGTTCCGGCAGAAGACCAAGAACTCGCCGTCGGCTTTCAGCGCGTCACCCTCAAGCGCAAGTCCGTGCGCCAGGCCATCAAGCGGGCCCAGCGTTCGGGCAAGCCTCACAACGAAGCACGCGACGCCTTTGCCCAGCAGATCCTCGACGAGCTCGTCGAACAGCTTCTGCAGAGTTCACCCCTGTCGGGGATGGATGATCCGCGCGGCCACCACATGGCCGATCTGCGCATGTCAGCGGATGTGCGCCGGGCCATCAACCTGTGTTGGCTGCCCGTCAGTGCCGGCCGCGTGCTGAGCGATCTGTACACGAAGCCGGCGAAGCTCGTAGCCGCTGCCGACGGACTGCTGTCGTATGAGGAAATGGCTCGCCTGCGCCGCGGCAAAGACGAGCCCATAACGGTGGAGGACATTCCGCTGCTCGACGAGCTCGAGGAGCTGCTGGGCTCAGCTGCCGCTCGCCCGCGTGCAGGTGCAGAAACGGAATACGCGCAGGCGGTCAACGACATGATGGGCACTTCGGACTTCGTGTCAGCCGAACTGCTTGCCCAGCGCTTTGCCGACGGCGGCGATCACCGTCCCCTGGCGGAACGGGCAGCCGAAGACCGTGAGTGGACGTACGGGCATCTGGTAGTCGACGAAGCCCAAGAGCTCAGCCCCATGCAGCTGCGGCTGCTGTTCAGGCGAGTGCCGAGCAAATCTGCCACGATCGTCGGCGACCTCGCCCAGGCCAGTCTGACGGACACGGCGCGCACGTGGGAGGGTGTTCTCGCTCCCCACGTGGGATCGCGCCTGTCACTGACCGAACTGACAGTGTCCTATCGCACTCCCGCGGCAATTCTGGAACCGGCAAATGCGCTTCTGCGCACGCACTTCCCCAACCTCGAAGTGCCGACACCGGTTCGCGATGGTGACGCTGCGCCCACGGTTGCTCGACTGTCTTCTGACGAGGTGCCCTCAACTGCCGCTGTTTGGGCGGCTGAACAGCTGCGTGAGCTCGGAGGGGGCCGGGCCGCGGTCATCGGCACGGCAGCCCAGCTGCGCGAAGCGGCACGGACTTTGGACGCCGACGGCTCCCAGTTCGGCATCGGCACGTCCGGCATTGACTTTCCCGTCGCACTGCTGCAGCCCCACCAAGCGAAGGGCCTGGAATTCGATGCGGTTGCCCTCGTCGAACCGGCGGATTTCGCAGCTGCGGGCGATTCGGCTGCCGTCGGCGATCTCTACGTGGCACTCACGCGTGCCACAGCGCGCCTCGGAGTATTTGAAAGTCGGGATTCGCTCGTCACCGCCTGGCTGTAGGAACAGCGGGCAGAACCAGCCGGTGCAGACCGCTGTGGTCTCGCTGTGTCAGTGCCTTCTGCAAGAGTGTTGGCACGAGCAGCAGAAACGAGGCCATCATGTCATTTCCATCACCTGTGGAACTCTGCCGCGAACTGGGTTCTCCCCACGGCAGCGAATCCACCGACGCCATTGAATTCTGTCCTCAGCACTTCGCCCGGTGGTGGCCGCAGGACTGCCCTCTGCCCACTGTGCTGCACTCCGACGGCTGGAACAGCAGAGCGCGCATTACACGCGGTCAGCTGTTTGCGCTCGGCCGCAGGGCCAGCACAGCCGAAGACGCTGTGAAGTTCTTCGCCGCGACAGCCGCCTACGGCAGCGGCACACAGGCACGCAGCGTCTACCGGGCGTGCCGTGCACCGGCAGTAAGCGGTTTCGGCGAAGTTCTTGCCGATCTGATCGATCGCGGGCGCGGGCTCACAGCCGCCGAATCCTTTGCGCTGTGGCACAGTGCGGTGCCGTTCGTCGGACCTTCGACTTTCACCAAGCTCGCCTATTTCTCTCAACCGGAATGGTCTTTGGAAACAGCCGACAAGCCCATGATCCTCGACGGCCGGATACTGCGCGCCCTCAACTGTGCCGGGGCTGCGATCTCGTCGCGCCTCTACAGCGAATACCTCGACCTTCTGGCTATGACCGCTGCCCTGGCGGGCTGGTCTGAATCCGCCGTTGAAAGACGGTGGACGCACATGGGCCTGAAGCTGTTGGGTACGCCAACTTCCCACACAGTCTGCGCACCGGCCCTGCTTTTGTAGAGGCTGGTCAGGCGCTGTCTGAATGCAAGGAGAATAGAAACAGGCGGCACCGGCTTCCCCTCCGATGCCGCCTGTTGCGACCACACTTAAGTGTGTGCCTTTATTTTAAGCACAGGGGCTGCCCAGTGTGCAAATCGCCATCAGAGTTCTTTGCCCGCTGTCCGTTCGTCGCGTTCTGCACGCAGCGATTCAATAGCGTCTTCAAAGTCTTCAAGGCTTTCAAAGCCCTGGTACACACTGGCAAACCGCAGGTATGCCACCTGATCGAGCTCACGCAGCGGAGCCAGAATGGTCAGCCCCACTTCGTCCGCATCGATTTCGGCTACACCGCGAGCGCGAATGGCTTCTTCGACGGTCTGGGCGAGCTTGGCCAGATCGTCTTCTTCAACAGGACGCCCTTGGCAGGCCTTGCGCACGCCCGAGATCACTTTGGAGCGAGAGAACTCCTCGGTCACGCCCGAACGTTTGATGACCGACAGGCTGGTGGCTTCCATCGTGGTGAAGCGGCGCCCGCAGGCGGTGCACTGCCTGCGTCTGCGGATCGACGCGCCGTCTTCGGCAGTGCGCGAATCCACAACGCGCGAATCTGCGTTGCGACAGAAAGGACAGTGCATCAGTCCTCCATGCGAATCTGCACGGCAGCGCCGTGCGCGGGAAGGTCTTCCACTGCGCTGAACGCACTGATGTGACCGGCGACGGCCTTCAGCGCTTCTTTCGAGTAGCTGATCACCTGACTGCCCTTCATAAACGACATAGTGCCCAAAGCGGAAGCAAAAGCAGCCGAACCGACGGTGGGAAGCACATGGTTCGAACCGGAACAGTAGTCCCCCAGTGCCACGGGCGAATAGTCGCCGATGAACACCGAACCGCCGTTGACGATCCCGCGGGCTGCTTCTTCGGCGTTGTCTCCGTGGACTTCAACGTGCTCGCCCGCATAGGCATTCGCTACGGCGATCGCATCGTCCTGTGAGGAAACCAGAATGGTGCCGGACTGTTCGCCTCTGAGTGCCTGCTCAACGCGCTCGCGGTGCGGAGTCTGCGCTGTCTGTTCAGCCAGGGCCAGATCAACTGCATCGGCAATGTCTTCGCTGTCGGTCACCAGAACAGACGCGGCGAGAGGATCGTGCTCAGCTTGACTCAGCAGGTCTGCGGCTGCAAACTCGGGGCGCGAACCGCTCAGCGCCACCACAATGATCTCGGTGGGACCGGCAACAGCGTCAATGCCCACAACATCCCGGACTTCTGCCTTGGCGGCAGCCACAAAAGCATTGCCCGGACCCGTGATGAGGTCCACCGGCTCGAGGTCTTCGCCATCGGAGAATCCGTAGGCGAAAGCACCGATTGCCTGTGCGCCGCCCATCGCCCACACTTCGGAAACCCCAAGCAGATGAGCGGCCGCCATAACCGTGCGGTTTGGCAGACCGTCCGGGCCGGGCGGTGAGGCAATGGCCATCGACTTCACGCCCGCGGTCAAAGCGGGCACCGCGTTCATCAGGACTGTTGACGGATAGGCGGCCAGACCGCCGGGAACATAGAGACCCACCCGCTCAACCGGCTGCCACCTGCTGGTGACGGTGCCGCCGTGGGCAAAGGTCTGGGTGCTGTCCGACGGCAGCTGTCCTTCTGACACGCGGGCCAGACGCGTGCGCGCTTCTCCCAGAGCCTCTTCGACGTCCGCCGGAAGTTGGTCGTAGGCCTTCTTCAGTTCGGCCTCGGGAACACGTAGGTTCTCCAGCTTCACACCGTCAAAACGATGGGTGAGGTCAACAACTGCTTCACGCCCGCGCTCACGCACATCGGCAAGCACCTCGGCGGCCGCACCCGCGGCGTGGGAAAAGCCCGCGTGTGCTCGCGGCACCGCGGTGCGGAGGGTACGGCGGTCCATGTCGGTGTTGCGCAGATCGATGCGGCGAAGAAGTTCAGTCACACCGTTAGTCTACGGAGCCCAGCGGAGCAGACTGTGCTGCACCCGCCCGTCCGACAAGGCCGTGCCCCGGCGCGGGCAGGTCAGCCCTGCAGACAGCGCGGGCCCAAGAGGGCTTTGAGGTCACCGAAAAGGCTGGGGCCGCTGGTCACACTGCACGAACTGTCCAAACGCATGAGGGTTGTCCGTCCCGGCTGTTTGACGGCAAGCCGGACCTCGGTGGCTCCGCGGTTTGACCGCAGGATGTCGCCTAGCTGGGTGACCAGCTGTTCGCTCAGCATCGAGTGGGCAACGCTGAGCACCAGCGGGCGGTCTTCGGGATCGGTGACGTCTGGAATCGTCATCGACTGAGCCATGAGTGACGTCGGCCTGTCATCCGACTGACGGACTCGGCCGGTGATCGTCACCACCAGGTCGATTGCCAGCAGCGAGGCAACCGGCTCGTAGACATCGCCGAAGAACATGATTTCCAGGCTCGCCTCAAGGTCCTCCACCGTGACGATGGCATAGGGCTTGCCGGAGTTCTTCGATACTTTGCGCTGCACCTGCGTGATGATGCCGCACACTGTCACACTCGAACCATCGCGCACGTGGCTTTCAGGGTCGAGCAGCTGAACAATCGATGTGTCGGCTTCACTTGCCAACACTCCCTCCAGCCCGTTGAGCGGGTGATCGGACACGTACAGGCCGATCATTTCGCGTTCAAAGGCGAGCTTTTCCTTCTTGTCCCATTCGGGTCTATCGGGCACGGGAACTGAGAACTCCGCCCCCTCGCCTTCGCCCAAACCGGCAAACAGATCGAACTGGCCGACAGCCTCCTGCCGTTTGACGCCGATGACCGAGTCGACGGCCTCTTCGTGGATTTCCACCAGGGCGCGCCGAGTTTCGCCCAGCGAATCAAAGGCACCGGATTTGATGAGCGATTCCACCGTGCGCTTGTTGCACACGTGTGAGGGCACTTTCTCCAGAAAGTCTGAGAACGACCCGAAATCGCCTTTTTCGGCGCGGGCGCTGACAATCCCGTCGACAACGTTGTCGCCCACATTGCGCACCGCACCCATGCCGAAGCGAATATCATCGCCGACCGGGGTGAAGTTCAGCTGCGATTCGTTGACGTCCGGCGGCAGCACGGTGATGTGCATCTTTCGACACTCGTTGAGGTAGAGGGCCAGTTTGTCCTTGTTGTCGGCAACCGAGGTCAGGAGGGCCGCCATGTATTCAGCCGGATAGTGCGCTTTGAGGTAGGCCGTCCAGTAGGACACCAGGCCGTAGGCGGCGGAGTGTGCCTTGTTGAACGCGTAGTCTGAGAATGGCAGCAGAATGTCCCAAAGCGCCTGAGCGGCTTCCTTTGAATAGCCGCGCTCCTTCATACCCCCGAAGAAGCCCTCCTGTTGGGCATCCAGTTCAGCCTTTTTCTTTTTGCCCATTGCGCGGCGTAGAATATCGGCCTGGCCGAGGGAATAGCCTGCGACCTTCTGCGCGATCGCCATGACCTGTTCCTGGTAGATGATCAGGCCGTAGGTTGTGTCGAGAATCTCCGCCAGCGGTTCGGCAAGCTCCGGGTGGATGGGTGTGATCGGCTGCAGGCCGTTTTTGCGCTTGGCGTAGTTTGTGTGCGAGTCAGCGCCCATCGGCCCCGGTCGGTAGAGCGCCAGGGTTGCCGAAATGTCTTCGAAGTTGTCCGGCCTCATCAGCCTCAGAAGACCCTGCAGTCCCCCGCCGTCGAGCTGGAACACCCCGAGCGTGTCACCGCGGGCCAGCAGCTCATAGGTCGCTTGGTCTTCCAGTTCGAGGGTTTCCAGATCGAGGTCGAAGTCGCGGTTGACCTTGATGTTCTCAATCGCGTCGGAGATGATCGTCAGGTTCCGCAGCCCCAAGAAGTCCATCTTGATCAGCCCGAGGCCTTCGGCCGTCGGATAGTCGAACTGCGTGATGACCTGGCCGTCTTGGATGCGGCGCATGATCGGGATGACGTTGATAATCGGCGCCGAGGACATGATGACACCCGCGGCGTGCACTCCCCACTGCCGTTTCAGGCCTTCCAGGCCCAACGCGGTGTCGAAGACTTCGCGTGCTTCCGGATCGTTTTCGATGAAGGTGCGGAAGTCCCCGGCCTCCCCGTAGCGAGCCGCCTTGGGGTTTTCGATATCGGCCAGGGGAATGTCCTTGGCCATGACCGCCGGCGGCAGTTCCTTTGTCAGCCGCTCCCCCAGCGAGAACGGCTTGCCGAGCACCCGGGCGGAGTCTTTCAGCGCCTGTTTGGTTTTGATGGTTCCGAACGTCACGATCATCGAAACGTATTCGGAGCCGTATTTGCGGGTCACGTATTCAATGACCTCACCGCGTCGACGGTCGTCGAAGTCGACATCGAAGTCGGGCATCGAAACGCGGTCGGGATTAAGGAAGCGCTCGAAGATCAGACCGTGCTCTAGCGGATTGAGGTCGGTGATGCGCAGGGCGTAGGCGACCATCGACCCAGCGCCGGAACCGCGGCCGGGGCCCACGCGAATGCCGTTGTCCTTCGCCCAGTTGATGAAGTCGGCGACCACGAGGAAGTAGCCCGGGAAGCCCATATTGGCGATGATGTCCAGTTCGTAGTCAGCCTGCTTGCGCACATCGTCGGGTATCCCGTCGGGGAAGCGGTAGTGCAGCCCCTTATCGACTTCCTTGTACAGCCAGGACTCTTCGTCTTCGCCGTCGGGGGTGGGGAACTTCGGCATGAAGTTTGCATTCGTGTCAAAGGACACATCGCACATTTCGGCAATGCGCAGAGTATTGTCGCAGGCTTCCGGCATTTCTTTGAAAAGGGCCCGCATTTCCGCGGCGGACTTCAGGTAATAGCCGGTGCCGGAGAAGGCAAAGCGCGAACCGCCCTGGTCGTAGGTCGGTTCGATGAGCTTCGATCCCGATTGGATGGCCAGGAGCGCTTCGTGAGCTTTGGCGTCCGATTCGTGGGTGTAGTGGAGGTCGTTGGTTGCCACAAGCGGCAGGTCGAGGCGCTTGGCGATTTCCAACAGGTCTTTGGACACGCGCTTTTCAATGCTGAGCCCGTGGTCCATGATTTCGCAGAAGAAGTTCTCTTTGCCGAAGATTTCCTGAAACTCTCCGGCGGCTGCAAGGGCTTCGTCGAACTGGCCGAGGCGCAGGCGCGTCTGCACTTCGCCCGACGGGCAGCCGGTTGTGGCGACAATGCCTTCCGAATGCTGCGCAAGCAGTTCCCGGTCCAAGCGGGGCCATTTGCCGAAAACGGAGTCAAGAGAAGCCAGGGAGGCGGCTTTGAACAGGTTCGACATTCCCCGGTTGTCGCGAGCCCACATCGTCATATGGGTGTACGCGCCTCCACCGGATACGTCGTCACCGCGCTGGGATTCGTCGGCCCGCCACTTCACTCGGGTTTTGTCATGCCGGGAGGTTCCCGGTGTCACATATGCTTCCAAGCCGATGATCGGCTTGATTCCGTTGGCCACGGCCTGAGAGTAGAAGTCGAAGGCACCGAACAAGTACCCGTGGTCGGTGATTGCAATCGAATCCATTCCACTGGCTTTGACGGCCTGCATGAGGTCGCCGAGGCGGGCGGCCCCGTCGAGCATCGAGTATTCGGTGTGAACGTGCAGGTGCGAAAAGCTGTCAGCCACGGATCTGCTCTCCTTACTCGCCGGCAGCAGCGCGCAGGTGGTCGAGCGCGTTCTGCAAATCAGCCGGGTACTGAGATTCGAATTCTACGTACTCACCGGACTCGGGGTGCACGAACCCCAGCCGCACGGCGTGCAGCCATTGCCGCTCAAGCCCGAGCCGGTCGGCCAATACGGGATCAGCCCCGTAGGGAAGATCTCCGCAGCACGGGTGCTTCGTGGCGGACATGTGCACGCGAATCTGGTGCGTGCGGCCGGTTTCCAAATCGACTTCGAGCAGGCTGGCCGATCGGAATGCTTCCAGCAGGGTGTAATGGGTGACGGCGTGTTTGCCTTCGGAGCGCACGGCGTAGAGGCCGTCGCGCCGCGGGTGCCGTCCGATAGACGCTTCGATTGTTCCCACCACCGGATCCGGCAGTCCCTGAACAAGTGCGTGGTAGGTCTTGTCGACTTCCCGCTGTTTGAATGCCCGTTTGAGAACGGAGTAGGCATGCTCACCTTTGGCGACAACCATGACTCCCGATGTGCCGACGTCCAGCCGATGCACGATTCCCTGGCGCTCGGCAGCTCCGCTCGTGGCGATTCTATGGCCGGCCGCGGCAAGCCCCCCGATGACAGTAGGACCCGACCACCCCGCTGCCGCGTGGGCTGCAACGCCGATCGGCTTATCGACCACGATGATGGCAGGATCTTCATAGAGGATCTTCATGCCGGGCACGGGGTCGGCGACGATGCGCAGCGGCTGTTCAGGTTCGGGCATGACGACGTCGACCCGTGCCCCGCCGGCTACGCGCGACGACTTCTGAGCCCGGGTCCCGTCAATGTGGACGCCCCCTTCAGCGGCAATCTGGGCGGCTTTTGACCGCGAGAGCCCCAGAAGCCTCGACAGCGCAGCGTCGATGCGTTCGCCGTCAAGGCCTTCGGGGATGAGGAATGAGCGCTCAGTCATGGTTCTCCTGCGATTGAGCCTGCGAAGCGTCAAGCGGAGTGCCTTTCAGGGCCGCCAGCATGAGGATGACCGCTGCAGCCGTGATCGCTATATCGGCTACATTGCACACAAAGAAGTGCAGGTCGATGAAGTCGACAACCGCGCCGTGGAAGACGCCCGGCGGTCGAAACAGGCGGTCGAAGAGGTTTCCCAGCAGACCGCCTTGAAGGAGTCCCAGCCCCAATGCCCACAGCGGTGAGCTCAGACGGCGAGCAGCCACCAAAATCGCAAAGAACACGGCAACGGCAATTGCGGTGAAGATCCACGTGCTTGAGGCCCCGAGCCCGAACGCCGCCCCGGGATTGCGCAGGAAGACAAAGCCGGCAAGGTCGCCGAACACAGCTATCCGCGGCTGGCCTTCGAGAGCTGTGACGGCGATAGCCTTAGTCGCTTGGTCGAGGGCAAAGGCCAAAGCTGCGATGCCTGCCAGCAGCAGGCGTGCGGAGCGTCGAGTCACTGTTCTCCTGGAAGCTGGTCGAATGGACTGGATACAAGCAGAGGCGGCCATCTTCTGATGGCCGCCTCTGTCATATGGGATATCAGAGCGAGTTCGGGTTTCCGCCCACCTTGTTGCCCGAAAGGGTTTCCGGTGCGAGCGTGCCCGAGCTTTCGAGGTCGCGCAGCTGATCCGACAGGTAGCTCTTGAGGCGGGTGCGGTACTGGCGCTCGAAGTTCTGCAGACCGTCGATTTCGCGTTCGAGCGAAGCCTTCTGGCCCTCCAGCTGGCTGAGTGTGTCGTCGCGCTTCTTTTCGGCAGCCGAAAGGATTTCGTGGGACTTCTTTTCGGCTTCGCCGATGATTCTGTCGCGGGTGCGCTCACCTTCAGCAACGTGTTCGTCGTGGACGCGCTGGGCAAGGGCGATCAGGCCGTGAGCGTCCTGGTCTCCGCTGCGCGAGCTGCGTGCGGCGGAAGAGCCGGACGAGCTCGATACGGCGGAGGGAGCTCCAATAGGAGCGGAACCACCGAGTTGTTTGGGATTGAACGGAGCGGTCGCGGAAAGGTCCACCGGAGCGTTGTCGGCCTTGGAGGTTCCAGCCGGGGCAGGCGAGGACGCCTTCTTCGACTCGAGATCTTCGACCTTGGCTTCAGCAGCCGAAAGCTTCTGACGGAGGTCGTCGTTTTCGGTGTACAGACGGCGCAGCTCGACAACGACCTCGTCGAGGAAGTCGTCGACCTCGTCCTGGTCGTAACCTTCACGGAACTTAACGTGCTGGAACCGCTTGTTAACTACGTCTTCAGGCGTAAGCGCCATGAGCCCACCTTTTATCGAGATTACAGTTGCTACATCGATGAACGATTTAGATAACACTTTAGACCACAGCGGGGCGTTTTGTCTTTTCGAATGCCAACTCGTGCTATCGAAAGTGTCGGATTCTGAGAAACAACTGAGTGCGGAAAAGCACGCTCACAGCATGCTGTAACCGAATCGTATTAGGATCCCGGCCACAACCTGCACCGCTATGAAAACGACGATGAAGCCGAGGTCAAGGGCGATTCCGCCCAAGCGCAGCGGGGGAATCACCTTGCGCACCGCCTTCACCGGCGGATCGGTCAGCGTGTAGATGATTTCAGCCGCCGCGAGCATGAAGCCCTGAGGTCGCCAGTCTCGGCTGAAAACCTGGATGAGATCGAGGATCACACGGGCGATGAGCACGTACACGTACAGGTTGAGCACCATGCCGACGATGATGAATGGATAGCCCACTCTCAGCCCTTTCGAAGGAAGAAGACGACGGATGGTTGTCCCGCCGCCCCCTTAGAGTACCCGGTCGGTTCGCTCAGCTCTGGTTGAAGAAGCTTGCCTGGGAGTCTTCTTCGCCGTCTGCCTCTGCAGTCACTTCAATGTTCTCAGGTGTGAGAAGAAACACCGAGTTCGTGACCTTTTCGATGGATCCGCGCAGGCCGAAGATCAGACCCGCGGAGAAGTCGACGAGCCGCTTGGAGTTTGCTTCGTCCATGGCGGAGAGGTTCATGATGATCGGCACGCCTTCACGGAAAGTGGTTCCGATGATTTTGGCATCGTTGTACGAACGGGGATGAATAGTCTGAATGCGAGACATGGTCGAGGGGGCCGCCGTTTCTACCGGGCGCACGGAGGCGCGGATGGGAGTGACCTGCGCCGGCGCAGGTTCAGGCTCACTCGGAACGATGGTTGGTGTTTCCGGCACCTCTTCTGGCTGTTCAGCACGCACTTCTTCTGGCGCGTAGCCGTCCTCGTAGCCTTCTTCGCCGAAGCCGAAGTAGTTGCCGATCTTCTTAAGAGTAGACACGGGACCTCCTGGTGCCGTCCGGGGGAAGCTCTCTTAACGAAACTACAGCACGAAAGGCGGAAAGATCCCGACCTGCTAGGGCGTGTCGCCGCTTGGTTCAAACCAAGCCACTACTGCGGTGCGCCCCGTGATCTGCTCGCGTCGATAAGAGAAGAGATCGGCAGATTCGTATGTGCACGTCCGCGAAAACTCTGCGATTTCGACACCGGCCTTCGCCAACTGGTGAGCCACACCGCCGGACACGTCAACAGCAGCCGTTCCGACCGCAGACACCGCTCCGGACACCGGGCAAATCTCCATGGCTTCTTCCCGCATACTTTCAGGGACTTCATAGCACCGCGGGCAGATGGACGGACCGATGTATGCGGAGATTCTTTTCGCACCGGCCGCACGCATTTCTTCGGCCGCCTGAACTGCAGCACCGGCGAGCATTCCGCGACGCCCGGCGTGCACAACACCCACATGACCGGTATCCGGCGCAGTGAGTGCAACCGGAACGCAGTCGGCGGTGAGGATTGCCAGGCCAACACCGGGCCGGCCAGTAATCTGTGCGTCCGCCTGCGGTCCGAGGCCTATGTCGTCATCGGTCTGCACGTGGTGCACATCGGCACCGTGAACCTGGCTGACAAAGCTGATCTTGTCAGCCGAAAGAGACAGAACGGCAGCGAGGGCGGAGCGGTTCGCATCAACAAGCGTGTCGTCGTCTCCCACCGAACGGCCCAGGTTGAGCGAATTGAAGCTCCCGAAGCTGTAGCCGCCCCAACGGTCGGTGAAAGCCACGTGAGCTTTCCCCGCCAAACCGCTGTGAACGTGTCTGGCCTGCAGCACGGCGCTACTTCAGGAAGGAGGGAATGTCGAGCGAGTCGCCGCCGAAGTCATCGCGCTCATCCGGCAGTTCCTGTGGGATATCGCTCTTCTGTTCAGCTTCGACCTCCGGGGCTTCCGGGGCCGGGCTGTCTTCGCGCGCAGCCTGCGTGGCCGCAGCCGCCTGCGGTGCGGCAGCTGTCTGTGCTGCGGGAGTTGCCGCAGTCAGCGGCTGGCTTTCGCGTTCAGCCTTGGGCGTTGGGTCAAAGCCTGCGGCGATGACCGTCACGCGGACTTCGTCGCCGAGAGCTGAATCGATGACATTGCCGAAGATGATGTTCGCTTCCGGGTGAGCCGCTTCCTGAACCAGGCGGGCGGCTTCGTTGACTTCGAACAGCCCGAGGTCTTCGCCTCCCTGGACGAGCATGAGCACGCCGTGTGCACCGTCAATGCTGGCTTCCAGAAGCGGCGACGAGATCGCAGCTTCCGACGCTTGAATCGCACGGTCTTCTCCTACGGCAGAGCCGATTCCCATGAGTGCCGTTCCTGCGTCCTGCATAACCGACTTGACGTCAGCGAAGTCGAGGTTGATGTAGCCGGGAGTCGAAATGAGGTCAGTGATCCCCTGAACACCGGAGCGCAGGACTTCGTCTGCTGCGTTGAAGGCTTCGACGATTGTGACGTTTTTGTCGGAAATCGACAGCAGTCGGTCATTCGGAATGACGATGAGGGTGTCGACTTCTTCGCGCAGCGTGGCAATTCCGGCTTCTGCCTGTTCCGAACGGCGGCGCCCCTCAAAGGTGAAGGGCCGTGTGACAACCCCGATCGTCAGCGCACCCAGGCTGCGCGCAATGCGCGCAACGACGGGAGCGGCACCCGTTCCGGTGCCGCCGCCTTCGCCAGCGGTGACGAAGACCATGTCTGCACCCTCGAGCGCCTCCTTGATGGCGTCTTCCGAGTCTTCGGCGGCGCGTTTGCCGATTTCGGGATCGGCACCGGCGCCGAGGCCGCGAGTGAGTTCACGGCCGATTTCGATTTTGGTGTCTGCTTCGGACAGGACGAGGGCCTGGGCATCGGTGTTGATCGCGATGAACTCTACTCCGCGCAGACCGGCGTCGATCATACGCTGTACGGCGTTGACACCACCACCGCCGGTACCGGCAACTTTGATCTCAGCTCCGGAATTGGGGTATTCAGCCAAGTCGATTCCTCTTTCAGCGGTCGATGCCGATAATGGTCTTCGTCAGAACGGTATTAAAGGCGGTATGTGTGTGCAACCACCTGCGCGGTGTGTCTTAGCCGGTCAACCCTGCGAATATGCGTCCTGCGGCACGCGCGCCCACGCCGGCACTTCGTCCGTGGCAGCCGGGACTGCCGTGCTCTGCACGTCGATGGCCGCCGGTTCGTCTTGCATGACCGTTCGCGCAGTTGCGATCTTCGCCTCGACGTCAATCGGCTCGCCCAGGATCACAACGGCCGAGTAGTCCTTGCTGTGCCGTATGACCACGGCCGTCTGCGTGGGGCTCTTAACAGCAACGGCCGCGGTGTGCTCGGCGTTCTCCCCCAGACTGCTGACGAGCTGGGACGCGGTTTCGATGCCGGTCCGGTCGGCCGTTCCGACGTACAGCGGAACTCCCTTGGGCCTGCTGTCGGATTTGCTCAGCACAACCGCTTCGGGGTCGTAGATCTCCCAGCCTTCGGCGCGTTTGACCACAAACGCCGGCTGCCGGTCGTGCACCTTTACGCGCAGTGTGCGCGGACCCGCCGGGCTGATGTCGAAGCTGTGCGCAAGCGGAAACTCTTCGGCGAGTTCGTCTTTGAGCTCTTGGGATCGCAGCTGCGGCAACGGTGTTCCGCCATGCTGATCCAGTACGAAAGAGGCAACATCATCGGCGTTGACGAGCTTCTGGCCCTCAGCTTTGACATCCGTGAGTGCCAGCAGCGGGCTGAACCACGCGGCAGCTGCCAAGGCGAGCACGCCGACGGCTGCGGCGGAGGCCAGCAGCATCCGCCGCAGCCGCAGGGACCTGTGCTCCCTGCGGCGCTCGTCAAGGCTCGAGGTGCTCATCGGCTGCGCAGTGCGTCAAGAATCTCCGGCCCGACGATTGTCACGTCTCCGGCACCGGCGGTGATGACAACGTCACCGGGACGGCATCGCTGTGCAACGAGATCTGCCACCTCGGCAAATGACGGGACAAAAGTGACCTGCTCCTCTGGCAGCGGCACCTCAGCGGCGACGATCGCCCCGGTCACGCCCGGAATCGGATCCTCACGTGCGGGGTAGACGTCCATGACGATGACATCATCTGCCAAGCCCAGAGCCTCACCGAACTCGCGACGGAAATTCTGGGTGCGGCTGTACAGGTGCGGCTGGAAGACGACGCGCACACTGCGTTCAGGGTCGACAACCTGCTTGGCGGCGATGAGGAGATTGTGCAGCTCCGTGGGGTGGTGGGCATAGTCGTCAAACACCCGCACGCCCCTTTCAGTGCCTTTGTGCTCGAACCGGCGCTTGGTGCCGCCGAAGCGCCCCAGCCCCTCCGCGGCCGCGTCGACGTCGAGGCCGAGTTCTGCCACGACCGTCAGCGCAGCTGCTGCATTGCGCGCGTTGTACAGCCCCGGCAGGCTCAGTTCGTACCGGCCTGACCTGCCGCTCGCGGTTTCCAGAACAAAGCTTTGGGACTGGTGGGTGTGTTCGACGTCGACAATCCGGACGTCCGCGTCTGCCGAGGTGCCGTAGGCGATTACGCGGACTCCTCGGCTTCGCGCCAGGTCGGCGATTTCGCGGCTGCCGGCATCGTCGGCACAGGCAATGAGCACCCCGCCGTTCTCTTCGACCCTGTGGGCGAACTGTGCGAACGCCTCCCGGACCTTCTCCCAGCTGCCGTAGTGGTCAAGGTGATCGGCCTCAACATTGGTGACAACTGCGATTTCCGGGCTGTACAGAAGGAACGACCCGTCTGACTCATCGGCTTCGGCAACAAAGGCGTCACCGGTTCCGCTGTGGGCATTTGTGCCCGCAGCCGTCAGCACTCCCCCGATGACAAAGGACGGATCGGCACCACATGCCTGCAACGCCACCGTCGTCATCGAGGTCGTGGTCGTTTTGCCGTGAGTGCCCGCAATCGCAACCGTGCGGTAGCCCTCCATGAGTGCCGCCAGTGCTTCCGACCGGTGGATGATTGGAATTCCCCTGCTGCGGGCCGCCGCCAGTTCAGGGTTGCTTTCGCGAATCGCAGAAGACACGACAACCGTCCCCACACCGTCGACGGCTTCAGCGCTGTGCCCGATGTTGATCTTGGCTCCCTGTGCGCGCAGAGCCGTGACGACGG
Source organism: Brevibacterium sp. Marseille-P9724 (assembly GCF_902500275.1). Classification (NCBI taxonomy): domain Bacteria; kingdom Bacillati; phylum Actinomycetota; class Actinomycetes; order Micrococcales; family Brevibacteriaceae; genus Brevibacterium; species Brevibacterium sp. Marseille-P9724. The sequence goes on from NZ_LR722994.1 coordinate 66,925, forward strand.
ATGAGTCTTTGGCGTCAGAGCCGGTGACGGAGCAGCCGCGCATCAACATGACGCGGGCAATGCCGGACATCCCCGCTCCGCCGATGCCGACGAAGTGGATGGGCTCGCTGAGGTTGGGCTTCATTCAGCTCTCCTTTGTGTCGCGCTCACGACGGGTCTGGCGTTCGGACGGATAGCCGCGGTCGGGATGTTCTGCACCCGCTGCGGCAAAGATCTTCTCCGTCATCGCTCGATCGGCGCTGACGGGGAAGTCCAGCCCCCGAGCGGCGGCGCTCATCTGTGCAAGCCGGTCGGCGTCGCGCAACAGGGGCAGGACGGTGCTTCGCACACTGTCAGCAGTGAAGTCGGCATTGTCGATGAGCTTCGAGGCTCCGGCATTGACCGAATCAGCCGCGTTGCGCTTCTGTTCTCCGTTGCCGATTGCCAGCGGCACGTAGACCGCTGGAACTTCAGCGACTGTGACTTCTGCTACCGTTCCGGCGCCCGAACGGCACACGATGAGATCCGCGGCAGCGTAGGCGTTCTCCATGCCGTCGACGTATTCGACCACGTGATAGTCGGGGCAGTCCTTCGCCGCTTCCCGCAGCTCATCGGCTTTGCCCGCTCCCGTGATGTGCAGAACCTGAAGGCCGGTGAACTCCGCAGCGGTCTCGGCAAATGCTTCGTTGATCTTCTGCGCCCCGGATGACCCTCCCGTGACAACGAGGGTAGGAAGTTCGGGGTTGATGCCCAGCCGGTCCGCAGCCTGAGCTCGGTGGCCTGCGTCTGTGCGGTCCACCTGAGCGATTTCAATGCGCATGGGCATGCCCACGTGGTCACCGGCCATTGGCGTTGAGGCGAATGTGTAGCCGATGTGCGATGGGTGAGCGTATTTGGCACCGAGCTTGTTGGCCATGCCGGGAACCGCGTTAGCTTCGTGCAGAACAATCGGAATGCCGAGCGATTTGGCAGCCAGGTACGCGGGAGGGCAGACGTAGCCGCCCACTCCGACGACAACGTCGGTTCTGTGCTCCTTGAGCAGATGCCGCACCTGCCGGATGCATGATGCGAACTGGAAGGGAAAACTGAGAGCCTTGGAGTTCAGTCCCCGCGGGAACGGCACCTTCGGAATTGTCTCCAGGCGGTAGCCGGCCTGGGGCACGAGCCGCTTTTCCAAGCCTTCGTCCGTCCCGAGCATGAGGATGTCGGAATCGGGATCTTGAAACCGCAGATCATCGGCAATCGACAGCATCGGGGCAATATGCCCCGTTGTGCCGCCGCCGGCGAAGAGAACGTTGAGCATGATCAGCTCCTCCTTTTAAGGAAGGTCAAAGAGCCCCAGAAACGCGACCGCCGCTCGGCCAAAGCCGCAGCGACCCCGGTTTCTGAACGGGCAAAGGACAGCAGAAGACCCGCGGCTATCAGCGCTGCGAGCATCGACGAGCCCCCATAGGATACAAAGGGCAGAGGTACTCCGATCACCGGCGCAATTCCTGCGACAACCGCGATGTTGACCCCGGCCTGACCGATAAGCCAGGCAAAGACCGCCGCCGAAGCCGTCTGGACGAAAACACTCGTGGTCTGCACCATGAGCCGGTAGATCCCGAAGCCCAGAAGCGCAAACAGGCCGATGACAGCGGCTGCTCCCAGCAGTCCGAGTTCTTCGCCGATGATCGCGAAGATGAAGTCGTTGTGGGCTTCGGGAAGCCAGGACCATTTTTCGCGGCTGGCGCCGAGCCCCACACCCAGCCACCCTCCTGATGCAAGGGCGTAGAGGCCGTGGTCGGACTGCCAGTGGGCGCCGAGCGGATCACCGGCTTCCCCGCTGCTTCCGGAAAGCATGGCCATAACGCGGGTCATGCGGTTTTCGCTCGTCATGACGAAGAACGCGACGGACACGGCTGCTATAGCGGCCAGGCCGAAAATCCAGCGTTTGGGAAGCCCCCCGACGAGCAGTGCGGTGCCCAACACCAGAAAGAGGATCATGACCGTTCCCAGGTCCTGACCCGCGAGGACCAGGACAACCGCAGCACCGGCGAAGAACAGAAAGCCCGCCATGTTCTTAATGGTGAAAGGTCTGCGGACCATGAGCGCCATGTAGCGAGCTGTGAACAGCACCAGAGCGATTTTGACGAACTCGGACGGCTGAATCTGCACGGGGCCGATGCGAATCCAGTTGCGGTTGCCGTTGATGGAAACACCCAGAGGGGTCAGCGGCAGCACCTGCAGGATGAGACTGAGGATCAGAACCACATAGGTCAGGCGGAAGCTGGCCTTCACGGGCGTGAAGGACACTGCAAACATAAGAGCCAGGCCCGAGGCCGCATAGATCGCCTGCCGCAGGAAGACAGAGAACGCCGAAGAGACACTCGCATCCCCGGACGTGACCGATGACGCCGACAGCACCATGAGCAGACCGACGCCGGTCAGCGCCGTGACGGGAATGAGGATCAGGTAGAACGTGGCCGTCTTCCGCGCCAGAAGGCGCTGCCACCTGTCGGACAGCTCGGTGATCTGTGCACGGAAGCCCCGCCGTCGGGAAGGGGCTGCTCCGGTCACGACAGGGCACCTCGCACAGCGTCGGCGAACAGTTCACCGCGCGTTGCGTAGTTGAGGAACTGGTCCATGCTGGCCGAAGCCGGTGCCAAGAGCACCGTGTCGCCTGCAGCGGCGTGCTGCCCGGCCGCGGCGACTGCCCGGTGCATAACATCCGCCCCACGGCTTCGGCTGTCCTCCACAACGTCAGGACCCGACGGCGGAACTACCGTGTAGTTGACATTCGCGGCTTCGAGCGCCCCTATCAGCTCGGCAGAGTCTGCGCCGATGACAACTGCGGTCCGAATCCGGTCGGCAAAGCTCTTAACCAAGTCAGTGAAATCTGCGCCCTTGGCCAGTCCCCCGGCGATCCACACAATCGATTCGCACGCCGCCAGCGATGCGGCAGCGGCATGGGGGTTAGTGGCCTTAGAGTCGTCCACCCAGGTCACACCGTCTGCCTGCGCGACCACTGCGTTGCGGTGGTCACCCACCCGGTGATTGCGCAGACCGTCGCGAACAGCTGCCGGTTCAATGCCGATGCTGCGTGCCAAAGCAGCAGCGGCCAAAGCGTTGAGCACCTGGTGGTCTGCCGGTTTCGCACCGGGCGCTCCAGATGCCTGCGCGACGTCTTCAAGTGAGCCGAGTTCCTGGGCCGCGGTCTGCCGGCGCTGGGCAAAAGCTCGGTCGGCGAGAACGTCCCCGACTACGCCGAGTTCACCCACGCCGGGCGTGTCAAGGCGAAAGCCCACGGCGCGGGCACCTTCAATCACTTCGGCGTCCTCGACGAGTTCGCGCGTTGCGGAATCTTCGCAGCTGTACACGCACGCCAGCTGGACATTGGAGTAGACCTTCGCCTTATCGGCCACGTAGCCGTCCCAGCCGCCGTGCCAGTCGAGGTGGTCATCGGCAAGGTTGAGCACCGCGGCCGAATGGGCTGCCATGGAGAACTGCCAGTGCAGCTGGAAACTCGACAGCTCAATCGCGAGCACTTCGGCACCGGGATCGAGCACCGCCTCCAGCAGCGGAGCGCCGATATTGCCGCACGCCCTGGACTGGAGTCCCTGTGCTTTGAGCATCGAATCGAGCATCGAGGTGGTGGTTGTCTTGCCGTTGGTGCCGGTGACAACAAGCCACGGGGCGCTGTTGGCGCCGCGCACGCGCCAGGCGAGCTCCACCTCGCCGATCACCGGAACACAGTGTTCGGCGGCGTCGACCAGCAGCGGTTGGTCCGGCCGCCAGCCCGGCGAGGTGCACACCAGGTCCGGCAGACGGCCCGAAGCCGTGCGCGGCAGCTTCTCAACGTGTTCGGCTCCGCGGCGAATATCGACGTCAAACACCCTGAGAATTGTCTCGTGTTCAGATTCGTCACGCTGTGCATCGGCGTCGACGACGATGACTTCGGCTCCGCGCTCAGCCAGGTGGACAGCCATCGGGTAGCCGGATACCCCAAGCCCTGTCACGCACACGACAATGCCTGCAAGAGACGATTCCGGGCCGTGGATCGCTTCTGGAATGCGGTCTTTGTTCGGGTAGTCCACCGGCTCCGCTCCGGGCGGGCTGATGGCGGGAATGAGCACCGGCTGCTCACCGGCTGCATCGCCAGCGGGCATGACTGCGTCATCGGCCAACGTTGGACACCCACTCCCCGTAGAACAGAGAAACGCCGATGACCGCGAAGACCAAAGCCACAATCCAGAAGCGGATGACGATCGTCACCTCGGCCCAGCCTTTGAGCTCGAAATGGTGCTGCAGCGGAGCCATGCGGAAGATCCTCTTGCCCGTCAGCTTGAACGAGCCCACCTGCAGGATCACAGAGAGTGTGATGATGACGAACAGGCCGCCGAGGACCACCAGAAGCAGCTCAGTGCGCGACAGGATCGCAAGACCGCCGAAGGCACCGCCGATCGCCAGCGAACCGGTGTCTCCCATGAAGATCTTCGCGGGCGAGGCATTCCACCACAGGAAGCCAACACAGGCCGCGGCGATTGCCGCGGCGACAATGGCAAGGTCGCGCGGGTCGCGCACTTCGTAGCAGCCGGCCCGAGCAGATGACATGAGGTCGCAGTTCTGTGTGGACTGCCACGAGGTCATGAGGACGTAGGCGGCGAACACGATCGCGGATGCGCCGGCGGCCAGACCGTCGAGGCCGTCCGTGAGATTCACTGCGTTCGACACGGCCGTGACGACCAGGTTCGCCCAGATGATGAACAGGACCAGGCCCAGACCGAAACCGGCAAAAGCCAGGTCGACGCGTGTGTCCCTGAAAATCGAGATTGCGGTGGTTGCGGGAGTTTCCCCGTAGGAGTTCGGGAAGAACAGCGCGACAACGGCGAAGGTCACCCCGACAAATGCCTGCCCGATCATCTTCGGCACCGGTCGCAGGCCCAAGGAGCGCTTCTTGGAGATTTTGATGAAGTCATCCAAGAAGCCCACAATGCCCAGGCCCGTCATGAGCCACAGGACCAGCAGACCCGACATGGTCGGCTGGGAGCCCGTCAGCAGGTGAGCCAGGAAATAGGCCACGAGGGTCGCCAGGATGATGACGACACCGCCCATTGTGGGCGTGCCCCGCTTGGTTGCGTGGGATGCCGGACCGTCGTCGCGAACGAACTGTCCGTAATTCCTCTTGACAAGGATCTTGATGTACTGCGGCGTGCCCAGCAGGGTCAACAACAGGGCAAAGCACGGGGCGAGGACGACTGCGATCATTGCGCTACTGAAACTCCTGCGAATTCGTCTCCCAGGTATCGCAGACCGGCGTCACGGGAGGACTTGAACAGAACAATGTCACCGGGCTCGACTTCAGATGCCAGAAGTTCGCGGGCTTCCGTCACGGTGGGCACCCAGGCCGCTTCACTGCCCCAGGAGCCTTCGAGGTTTGCCGCCTGGTAGATGGGCAGAGCTCCCTGGCCGACGGCAATGGTGCGGGTGATGTTCAGACGGACCACCAGGTGGCCGATCTCGTAGTGTGCCTCAGCTGATTCGTCTCCGAGTTCGAGCATTTCGCCCAGAACCGCGAAGGTCCGACGAGGCGGGTGGTCGGCATCCCCCGCGCCCATGGCGGCGAGGGTCTTCAGGGCCGCGCGCATCGAGTCTGGGTTGGCGTTGTACGCGTCGTTGAGGACGGTGACGCCGTTGGGCGAGTCAATGAGCTCCATGCGCCACCGGCTGGCAGCGCCGGATGTGGCGAGGATGGTTGCAATGTCCTTGGGAGCGACACCGCACAGGTGCGCAATAGCCGAGGCGGCCAGCGCATTGGACACGTGGTGTTCGCCCAGCAGCGCAAGTTCGATGTGAAGCGGTTCTGGATGATCGGGAAGGTGCAGGTCGAAGGCCGTGCGGCCCGACGGCTGGATGTCGACGTCAGAGGCCCAGACGCCCTCGTCGACATTCGTCCCGAAGAACAGGGTGTCCACGCCCTCAGCCAGAACCGACTGCATGGAGCGCACGCGCGGATCATTGCCGTTGAGCACCGCGGTTCCGCCGGGGATGAGCGATTCGACGAGCTCGGCCTTGGCTCGAGCGGTGTTCTCGATGGACCCGAAGACTCCCGCGTGCGCCGAACCGACTCCGAGTTCGACGGCGATGTCCGGGCGCACGAGCGAAGTCAGATAGGCGAGGTTGCCGATGTTGCGTGCGCCCATTTCGAGCACGAGGTACCGAGTGCTGGCACCGGCACGCAGCGCGGTGAGCGGAACACCGACTTCGTTGTTGTAGGAGTTCGGCGGCCACACGGTCTCTCCGGCTGTCGACAGCAGCGCTGCAGCGAGGTCTTTGACCGTGGTCTTTCCGGCAGAGCCCGTAATCGCCACAACCGTGAGCTCACCCACGCTGCGCAGCGCTTCGACATTCGCCTTTGCCAGCTGGCCAAGAGCCGCGGTTGCGTCATCGACGACGCACGAGGGCAGGTGCTCGCCGTCGACGGACGGAACGGCTTCGGCGATGACGAGCGCCGCACCGGCCTGCACGGCCGCGGCGGCGAATTCGAGGCCGTCGTGGTTCTCCCCCGTGCGCGCGACGTAGATGTCACCGGGGCCCACTTCGCGGGAGTCTGTGACGGCACCGGCGCAGAGAACCGCGTCCGGTGAGATTCCGTAGAGTTCGCCGCCAGTGGCCTGGGCGATTTCTTCAGCAGTGAATTCCTTCATATCCCTTCAGACCTTACCGGTTAGCCGTGGGAGAACCGCACTGTGAGACGGCGGCGCGTGTTATTTCACGGTCGTCAAATGGCAGCTTGGTCTCGCCGTAGTCTTGGCCGGGTTCGTGACCCTTGCCGGCAACCAGGATAGTGCCACTGGTGCCCGCTGCCGCCACCGCCGCCTCAATTGCCTCTCGCCTGCTGGCGTACTCGACGACAGCGTCGGCGGCAGCCCGGCTGGTGCCGTCAGAGACCGCTGCGCGGGCACCGCTGATGACTTCGGCGCGAATGGTCGCAGGATCTTCACTGCGGGGGTTGTCGTCGGTGATGATGACGACGTCTGCGTTCTCCGCTGCGGCTCGGCCCATGAGGGGACGTTTGCCGTGGTCGCGTTCTCCGCCCGCACCGCACACCACGACCAGGGGCTGACCTGCCAGACCGGAGAGAGCCTTTTCAATTGCGTCGGGAGTGTGCGAATAGTCGACAATGGCGCGCGGGGCGTGTTCTGATACGACTTCCATCCGGCCGGGAACGCGAACGCTGAAGTCCTTTGCCGCTGAGGCGAGCTCTTCTGCCGACACACCGGATTCGAGCAGCATGGCAAGCGCCAGCGCGGTATTGCTGATGTTGAAATCCCCCGGCAGCGGGCTTTGGGCGCGGATGCTGCCGTGCGGACCGCTGAGGGTGAACGCAAGGCCGTCGACATCGCCGATCGTGTAGTCCGCTGAGTCTTCGACACCGGCGGCGACGGTGGCTGCGGGGATCTGCGACTCCCGCGCAAGTCGGCGTGCCCAGTCGTCTGCCAGCACGATGACGCCCCGGGATGCGAACTCGGGTGTGAACAGAAGGGCTTTCGCGCGGTAGTACTCTTCCATGCTCCCGTGGAAATCCAGGTGGTCCTGGGACAGATTGGTGAAACCTGCCACGGTGAAGTGCGTGCCGTCGACCCGGTGCTGGCTCAGCGCGTGGGAGGACACCTCCATGGAGCACGCTTCAACGCCCTGGTCGCGCATGTCTTTGAACAGACGGTGCAGGTCGGGAGCTTCCGGGGTGGTTCGGGCGCTCGGCTGTTCCTGCCCGGCGATGACGGTGGCTACCGTTCCGATCAGCCCTGTTGTCTTGCCGAGCTTCTGCAGCAGGGCGTCCAGGATGAAGGTGCTCGTGGTTTTGCCGTTGGTTCCGGTGATGCCGAACAGGGCCGGGGCCTGCGGGTCTGTTCCGTAGACTGCGGCAGCGATGTCACCGAGGACCGCCCGAGGTGCCGGGTGGCAGAGGACCGGAATGTCGCCAACCGCTTCCGACAGCAGGTCTCGTCCGGCCTGATCGGTGAGGATCGCTGCGGCGCCGCGGTCGAGTGCCTGCTGGGCGAACTGCGCTCCGTGCGCGTTCGCTCCCGGAAGGGCCGCGTACAGTCCGCCTGGCGATACGGTCCTGGAGTCCAGACTCACACCGCTGACGGTGATGTTCCCATCCCCGTGAACGACGGCTCCGCCGGGGAGTTCGCTCAGCTTCATCATTTCCATTCTTTCGGAATCAGTTTCGGTTCTTCAGTCGATGGGGCAACGCCCATCTGCCGCAGCGCGTATCCGGTGACTTCTGAGAACACCGGTGCGGCAGAGGTACCACCGTAGTATCCCTTGGTGGGTCGCTGCAGTGTGACGCTCACGGCGAGTTTCGGATTTTCTGCTGGAGCCACACCGGAGAAGTTCGCGGTGTAGCCGCTCTCCCGGTCGCTGGTCTCGACAATCTGGGCTGTTCCGGTCTTTCCGGCCGCCCGGTAGCCCTTGATCTGTGCGGATGTGCCGGTCCCCTCGGCAACGGCGGCTTCGAGCATGGTGATCACCGAGGCCGCCGTCTGATCGCTCACAACGCGGGTGCCTTCTTTCGGCGGGATCTCCGAAACCCGGCCGGAGTCGTTCACGGTTCCCTTTACGAGCTGCTGGGGTACGCGCACTCCCCCATTGCCGAGCGTGGCGAACGCTGAAGCGCTCTGCAGCGTGGTTGCGGAGACTCCCTGGCCGAACATGACGGTGTACGCGGTGCGTCCGTCCCATTTGTCGATGGGGTGGACGCTGCCGGCTGTCGCACCGGGGAAGTCGATTCCGCTGGACTTGCCGAGTCCGAATTTTGTGAGGTAGTCGTAGCGTTGCTGCGGGCTGAGCTTCTGACCGGCCATGAGTGTTCCGGTGTTGGATGACTGTTCGATGATCCCGGAGAAGGTGAGCTTTTCGTCTGCGTGCGGACTGGAGTCGCGGAACTCTTCGCCGTTGGGCGCTTTCCATTTGTCCGGCACCGTGAAGCGGCTTTCCGGTGTGACCAGTCCCTCTTCGATGAGCGCTGCAGCCGTAATGGCCTTTCCGGTCGAACCGGGTTCGACGGGGTCGGTGAATGCGCGTGCTCCTCGGTTGGCTCCGTCGACACCGCCGGGATCGTTGGGGTCGACGGTGGGCGCCTGGGCAACTGCCAGAAGCCTGCCCGTGCCTATCTCCTCAACGACGACCGTGCCCCATTCGGCTTTGTGATCTTTCACTGCAGCAGCGATTGAACGCTGCGCAAACAGCTGTATCTGGGGGTCGATGGTCAGTTCGAGGCCGGTGCCGTTTACCGGCGGCTTGGTGTCGTTTTCGCCCAGCGGGATGATGTCGCCGCGCAGCCCCTTTTCGAACTGTCTGCTGCCGTCTTTGCCCTGAAGCTGTTTTTGGTGCTGCAGTTCAAGGCCCGCCAGCGGCACGCCGTCAGAGCCGACCCACCCGATGAGGTTGCCGGCGACCGCACCGGAGGGATAGGAGCGGACGGTGTATTTCTCGGCTGTGATGCCGGGAATTTCGAGTTCTTGTATCTCCCGCCAGACTTCGCTGGTGATGCCGGTGGCTACGGGATTCCACCTTTTGTCTCCGCTGAGCTTCGGGAAGATCAGGCCGGCTTCGGTGTCGAGGACAGGGGCCATTGCCTTCGCCGCACCCCAAGCGCCGAGTGGTTTGTCGTCATCGTCTTTGTAGGCTGCGACGTTCACCTGATCGACGACTATCTGGTAGCGGTCGGCGTTGTCTGCAAGCACTGTCCCGTCTGCACCGATGATGACGCCGCGGTCTGCTGGAAGCGGCTGGGTAACAAGACGCCCGGCGAGAGCGCGCGAAGCGATCTGTGAAGCGTCCAGCCCTTGAATCCACACGAGTCGGCCGAGAACGCCGATCAGCACGAGCACTGAGAAGAAGGCGACCAGCCGCGTGCGGATCATGAATCCGCGCTGCCGCTTGGTCTTGGCGGACCGACCAGAACGCGGATTCATAGTTTCCCTTACTTGTCGGCCTGTTCGTTTGGCTCTTGGAGCTTCGGCGGGTTGAGCGCTCCGCTGCTGCCGCCGACTACCGGCAGCCGCTCGTCGGATTTCAGGTTCGGTTTGATGTCGTCGCGGGCGTCTTTGCGAGGCCCCGGGACATTGCCGTCGGGCGCTTTGTCCTCGCCCTGTGGGGCATCGACTATTGTGCCATCTTCGCGGATGAACTTAATGGATGCTGCGGGCTTCAGACCCTGAGCTTTCGCTGAGTCTTCGATGTTCTGCGGGCTCATCCGGTACGAGAGGTCTTCAGCGAGGCGGTCGCGGTCATCCGTCAGCTTGTCGCGTTCGGTGCTGAGCTCCTGCACGCGGTAGGTGCTGTGGTTGATGAAGATGTTCGTCACCAGAATGAGTGCCAGCCCCACCACGATGGTGGCTACGCACAGCAGAGAAAAAGAGGACCGAGCTTCAGCAATTTCCGGTACGACGAGGCGCAGCTTCGGTTTGCTCTGCTCTGTTTGCTTCTGCGGGCGACTTCGGGGAGCGGCCGTTTTGACTGCGTGGCTCATTGCGGCTTCTCCTTTGTCTTCTGCACTGCCCTCAGGCGCACACTCGCTGCGCGCGGGTTGGTCTCGATTTCTTCTGCGTCGGCTTTGTCTGCTCCCCTGGTCAGGTCTTTCAGCCAGGGCTGCAGGTGTTCGGGCACGACGGGCAATTCCGGAGGTGCCGCACTGACGGTGCCGGCCCGGAAGAGCTTCTTGACGATGGTGTCTTCGAGGGACTGGTAGGACTCGACGACCGCGGTTCCGCCCACGTGCAGGCCTTCGAGGGCCTGCGGGAGGGCGGAGCGAAGAATGTCCAGCTCCGCATTGACTTCAATGCGCAGTGCTTGGAACGTCCGTTTGGCTGGGTGCGAGCGTCTGCACTGCCCTTTGGGTTCGGGAATGACCCGCTGCAGCATTTCTGCCAGCTGGTCGGTGGTTTCCCACGGCCGTTTCTGGCGGTCTTCGACGATGACAGAGGCGATCTTGTCAGCCCAGCGCTCCTCGCCGTACTCGGAGATGATGCGAGCCAGTTCCGCCTGGGGGTAGGTATTGAGGATGTCTGCCGCTGTCAGGGCGTCTTCTGCGTTCATCCGCATATCGAGTGCGGTTGCGCGCGAATAGCTGAAGCCGCGGTCGTCGTCATCGAGCTGCAGTGAGCTCACACCGAGATCGAAGAGGACCCCAGCTAAGCGCACGCCGCGCTGCGCAAGGATCGCACCGAGTTCGTCGTCACGCGCGTGCACCGGCGTAAAGCGCTTGCCGAAGCGCTGAAGCCTGCTGCTTGCAATGGCGATAGCTTCGGGATCTCTGTCGATGCCGATGACATGCACGTCGTCGCTGGATTCGAGCACACCTTCTGAATGACCGCCCATGCCGAGCGTCATGTCCGCAACAACGGGGGTGTCCCCGGCTTCGATGACGGCTTCGATGCCCACGGTCAGCAGCTGAACGCACCTGTCCAGGAGGACGGGTACGTGCGGGTAGACGCTCATTGTCATCCTCCTTCTTCTCATTCTTCGCGGCTGTTGAACCTAAGACCCCGTCCGGCCGTGCCCTGGCACCGGGGAAGTGTGTCAGGACTTCCTGGCTTTGGAATCGGGGAAGTATTCCAAAACCCTGTGTTCGGTCGGACGGAGTCTTCGGACCAACAATCAGAAAACTCCGGGAATCACCTCGTCGGTTCGGTCGGCGAATCCCTGCTCGGTCTGTGCGAGGTACTCCTCCCACAGAGCTGAATCCCAGATCTCAGCACGGTTTCCCATGCCGATCACTGCGACATCGCGGTCAAGTGATGCGTACCGGCGCAGGATCTGCGGAATGGTGAACCGCCCCTGCTTGTCCGGCTGCTCAGCCGAAGCCCCGGAAAGAAACACGCGGAGGTAGTCCCTGGCGTCCTTGCTCGTCATGGGAGCGGCGCGAAGCTGCTCGTGGACGGTTTCGAACTCCCGGGTCGAGAACAGGGTGAGACAGCGCTCTTGACCACGGGTGATGACCAGACCTCCGGCCAGTTCCTCACGGAACTTTGCGGGCAGGAGAAGACGACCTTTGTCATCGAGCCGCTGATTATGCGTGCCGAGGAACATGTCGTCTCACCCCTTTCGAAGCCACATGACTCCGATGCGCCCCACTATACTCCACTTTCCCCCACCATGTCCTCCCCAGGGCCCAAAATTGGACCTAGGCCCAGTATTTTGCCTGGTCACAGCGGTGGTAGAAAGTGGGGCGAGTCGGCCGCCAGGGCCCGAAAACGCTTCCAACCTGGGCCCAACGGCGGTCAGCCCCACCGAAATGCCCACCAGAACAGCCCCGCTTAGGCCTCTGAGGAGGAAAGTGGGGGCGCGTGGGGAGGAAAGTGGAGTGACCAGTGGGAGAAAGTGGGGAGCAAAGTGGAGTGGGCCCAGGGTGTGGGGCAGAATGGTGCCTATGACGACACCTTCGCCCGAAGCAATTCAGCACTACGGAGAAGTCGCCTCGCGACTGACTCACGCGGTGAGTTCGGTACTCGACGGCAAAGCCGATACCGTCCGCCTGGCAATCACATCGCTTTTTGCGGGCGGTCATCTTCTGCTGGAAGACGTTCCCGGCGTAGGCAAAACCCTGCTGGCCAAAGCGCTCAGCCGCTCTGTGGGCGGCACCGTTCGACGCATCCAGTTCACCCCGGACCTGCTGCCCTCGGACGTTCTGGGCGTCAATCTGTTCAACCAGGAGACTCGCCACTTCGAGTTTCGAGCCGGGCCGATCTTCTCCAACATCGTCATCGCCGACGAAATCAACCGCGCCTCCCCCAAAACGCAGTCAGCCCTTCTGGAAGCCATGGCCGAATCTCAGGCGACAATCGACGGGACCACGTACCTCATGCCTGATCCGTTTATGGTTGTCGCAACCCAGAACCCCATTGAAATGGAGGGCACCTACGCACTTCCGGAAGCCCAGCGCGACCGCTTCCTCATGCGCACCTCCGTGGGCTATCCCTCGTTGGCCGACGAAGTTTCGATGCTCGGCTCCCACGTGGGCCCGGATCCGCTCGACCGGCTTTCGCCAGTAACCACCACAGAAGAGCTCACGGCCCTTCGCACGGCGGTGGCGGCCCTCCCGGCGACCGACGAACTTCGCACTTACATAGTGAGCCTGGTTGTTGAGACCCGCAGCGACGCCTCTATCCGCATGGGCGTTTCACCGCGAGGATCGGTGGCTCTGCTGCGTGCCGCGCAGGCCAATGCCGTTCTCGAGGGCCGTGGCTATGTCACACCGCACGACGTGCAGGTTATGGCTGTCCCAGTCCTTTCCCACCGCGTTATTCCCCAGGACTCCGACTCCCCCGATGTCGCCGAGCAGCTTGTGGCCGACGTCGTCAGGAGGGTGCCGGTTTCGGCATGAGGATCAACACCTCCGGCTGGGTCTTCATCATCCTCGGCTCAGCGCTCATCATCGCGGCCTACCGGTTCGGCTTCCCGGGCCTTCTTCCCGTGGGCATTGTGTTCATAGGCCTCGTCGCCTTCAGCCTGCTGGCGGCTCTGATCACCAGTTCTCAGCTGAGTGCACAGCTGGTGGCTGACGCGCCGCCCCTGGACGGCACCGCAATCACCAGGGTCGGCGACGAGCTCGTCGTCACGGTGCGTGCGGCGAATCGCCTGCCCGCTCCCCTGCTGCCCTTTGATCTGACCTTGCACTCAAAACCCGGATTCGGCACCGATCAGAACGCACACATCGGCGCCCTGCCGCCGCGGGGATATGCAGATGTACAGGCGGTTTTCGTTCCCACTCACCGTGGAATGACCGGGGTCGAGAAGCTCTCGGCAGCTGTCAGCGGACCCTTTGGTCTGACTGCGGCACTGCGCGCGGTTCCCGGCTCACTCGATGTTGCCGCAGCACCGGCTGAAGCGCCGGTCGGGATTCCGCAGTCCCTCTCAGCCCACCTATCGCGCGTATCGAGCGACCGGGTCTCACGCGGGAGGGGAACCCGCGACTACTTCACTCGCGAATACGCACCCGGGGACGATCTGCGATACATCCACTGGAAGACCACCGCCCGCCTGGGTGAGCTTGCGGTCCGCCAAGAAGCAGAAGAGGAACACGCCACCGCGATCGTCGTCCTCGACGGAGGCGTTCAGCCGTCGTCCGCCCAGACCGAGGCCGGCACACAGTTCGAAACGCTCGCAGCCGCCGCTGCCGCGGCAGTGCGCGCATACTTCGCCGCCGGCTATGACGTTCGCCTGCTGTGCGGAGATGAGGACATTCAGATTGAAGCCCGCTCGCTGGACCTGCCGCACGCCGAGCTGGCGATCGCCCAGGCGGATGGTCGCAGTGTGCCCGGGAGCGTGCGCCTTCCGCAGAACGTCGAGACCGTCGTCGTGTGTGCCAGCCGCGGCAGCGTCAACGTGAACATTCCCGCGCGCGCCCACGTGTGGGCTGCCGATTCGGCTGCCGTCTACAGCGGTGCAGACGAACCGGTTCTGCCTGCTCAGTGGTCGCTGACGGCAAGGAGGGGACGCTGATGCAGATGGTCCGCTCCCTTCTTCTGTTTGCCGCGCTGTCGCTGGCAGCCTACGCCACGACCGCCATGTTCTCCGGGCTTGAGCTTCTTGTGCCGGTCATCTCGGTCATCGGCATCACCCTGTTCGTCGGCTGGCTGGCCCGCATGGTCCGGAAGGTCTCCGAGTCCGGGCTGGCGGTCCTCGTTCAGTTCCTCGCGGCAAGCTTCGCCGTGCTCCTCATCTGCGTACCCGAGTCGCTCACGCTCGGCTTCATTCCGGGCCCGTCGTCGATTTCGGCGCTCGTGTCGTCGGTCAGCGCAGGCTTCGAGGACGTGGCCACCAAGCAGATTCCGCTGGCCATCACCGGCGGGCTCATCACAATCTTCACTCTGGGCTTCGGCTTCCTGGCCCTAATAGTCGACGGCCTGGTGTCCGACCTTCGCGTATCGAAGGCGCCGGCACTTCTGCTGCTGACGGTGTGGGCTTTTCCCGTGTACTTCGCTTCGGTGCACACCAAGCCGGTCCACATGGCAGCGATCAGCGCCGCGTTCATCACGGTTCTTCTGACGGAGTATGCGAGTTCGGTGTTCAGAGCGCCCGGCAGCGAAGAGTCGGCTGTCGGCAATGAAAAGCACACGGCCGCCACTAGGCCTGGAGCCGGGGCCCTTCGCCAGCGCGGCACAGTTGTCACCTGGGCCAGAAACGGCCTGCGCCGGTTTCCCGGGACTGCTCTGCTGGCCGGTGCTCTGGCTCTCGTGTTGGGCATCGGTCTGCCCACCGTGCTGCCGGCGATCACCGCAACTCCCCACTACTCCAGTGAGCGCACTGAAGATCTCACGATCATCAATCCGTTCCTCACCCTCCGCAAGGATCTGCAGAACCCGTCAGATGACCCGGTGTTCACCTACACGACCACTGACCCCGGCGGTGTCGAACCCATCCGCCTGACTTCGGTCAGTGAGTTCGACGGCGAAGTGTGGAAGCCAGCTGAGTTCCCGCTGAGCAGGTCGCGCACTGCCGACGGCGGCTTGGCCAATGCACGGAAGCACGCCCCAGCAGGCGCTCAGCAGAGCGCCGAGTTCTCGATCGGCAATCTCGACCAGGCCTATCTGCCGGCTCCCTTCGCTCCCACACAAACCCACAGCGCCGGCCCACAGTGGCTGTACGACCCGAAGACGCTCACGATCGTAGGCAGCGGCGTGACATCGCGGGGACTGAGCTATTCGGTTGACTACCTTTCCGTGCAGCCGACTGCGAAGGAACTCGATGACGCCGGCGCCGATGCGGGGCGTTCGGCTGATCAGAAATACACTCAGCTGCCGAACGACGTTCCTGCGGACATCACCGACAAGGCGCGAGAGCTCACGAAGGACGCAGAATCGCAGTGGGCTAAGGCTGCCGCCATTCAGGCGTATTTCCACAGCGGCGATTTCACCTACTCCCTCGAAGCTCCGACGAAGGCCTCCAGTTCAGCACTGGCGGATTTCATGCGCCAGAAGAAGGGCTACTGCGTCCAGTTCTCAGCTGCCATGGCCTCTATGACCCGCTCGCTGGGCATCCCCACGCGGATTGGTGTGGGCTTCACCGCCGGCACAGAAACAGGTGACGGCCAGTACCAGGTGACTTTTGCCCAGGCCCACGCTTGGCCGGAGCTGTTCTTCGACGACATCGGCTGGGTTCGCTTCGAACCGACCCCCGGCGGTCCCGTTGGTGAGATCCCCGCCTGGACGACCGCCAGTGGGCAGTCCGAGGATGCCGAGCCGACGGAAGAGCCCACATCCGAAAGTCCGGAACCGACTCCGGAAGAAACTGACGACGCCGGTGGTGCAGAGGATGAGGAATCCGATTCTTCAGACCCCGGAGCCGCTGACGCCGCCGCTGACGTTCCGCCGTGGGTGTGGCTGACGCTTGCCGCTGCGGTGGTCCTTGCGTTCCTGCTTCTGCCCGTGATCGTCCGCTCTGCCCAGCGACGTCGCCGGCTCAGGGCTGGGGCTGTCGGACTGTGGGACGAGATCACCGCGACCGCCGCCGATGCCGGGCTTCCCATCCGCTCGTCGATGACGGCACCGGCTGCCGCCTCCGCTCTGGCTGAGCACGCTCCCGAAAGTGCGGCGGAACTCGAAAGCGCCGCGCAGGCATCGGACGCTCAGCGCTACGGCAACGCCGACATCAGCCTCAGGGCAGATGACAGCCGCGGTCTGGCTCTCGATGTTCGCAGCGAGCTCTTCGGCCGTCTGCCCCGGCTGCAGCGTGCAGTGAAGACCGTTCTGCCTGCGAGCGTGTTCCACAGACGAAAATAGGACAGCGTCCGCTATGACTGCGGGCAGGCAGTTTCAGCCGGGTCGGCTGCCCAGCACGGGAACTGCCGAAAGCGCCGGCGGCGGTGGAATTCTCCACCGCCGCCGGCGCTTTTGTTTCCGATAGCGCTCTTGCGCGCGATTCAGCCTTCCCGGCGTTTGTCCCAGCGGTCTTCCATGCGCTCCATAAAGGACGAGCGGCGCTTGGGAGCGGCAGAGCCCCGAGGGGCTGATGCCCTGTTGGGGGAAGACGCCGCGGCGTTTTCGTCCGGGGTCACTGCGTAGTAGCCGCCGAAGACCATGGCGGCGAAGCCGACAACACCGCCTACAGCGGCCATCGGCATAGTGAAGAAGAACAGCGAGGCGATTGCCGCCGCCAGACCGGAAACGAGTATGACGATTCCCAGAACGAGTCGACGCGGTGAGATTCGCAGCCCAGGCGCGTCTTCAGCAGGGCGTGAAATGTTCTGGGCGAAGCCGGGATCTTCGCTTCGCAGCTGCTGTTCAAGCTGGTCGAGAAGCTGCTGTTCGTGATCTGAAAGAGCCATAGTGTGAACTTCCTGCCCAAAACTTCCTGAAGTCGATATGACCAATGATAGTGCCACATGAGTCTTTGAGTTCCATGGGCGGAGAAAAAGTTCCTATTCCGGTGGCAGAAGCGATGCTGCGGAGATGGCGTTCGCGCCGAACTTCTTGCGGATTTCGTCGACGGCAATATCGGATTCCCGCGTTGACCGCCCCTCGCCTTCTAAGGTCTCCTGCCTGCCGACAACATCGACCGACTGAAGATTCGATGCCGCCACACCCAGCAGTCTGGCTCCCGTCCGCTTAGCCGCGGCCGCCTCGAGAGCCCCGAGGAGCGCCTCGTACACCTCACCGGTGACATCGGTCGGCGCCGGCAGGGTGACTGCCCGGGTGGTGGTGGTGAAATCCGGTGAGCGAAACTTCAGCGTGACCGTGCCTGCGGCGAGCCCCTCCGCGCGGACTCGGGCAGTCACCCTGTCGGTCAGACGAAGAAGTTCGGTTCGCAGGCGCTCCAGCTGGTAGATGTCTTCGTCGAACGTGCTCTCAGCGCTGATCGAATGATCCTTGGCCTTTTCGTGAACTGTCCGACTGTCGCGCCCCTGCGCGTATCCGATAAGCGCTGGGCCGGCTG
Source organism: Brevibacterium sp. Marseille-P9724 (assembly GCF_902500275.1). Classification (NCBI taxonomy): domain Bacteria; kingdom Bacillati; phylum Actinomycetota; class Actinomycetes; order Micrococcales; family Brevibacteriaceae; genus Brevibacterium; species Brevibacterium sp. Marseille-P9724. The sequence goes on from NZ_LR722994.1 coordinate 84,829, forward strand.
ACCCAAGAGTCTTCGCCGCCCATACCGGCGACTGGCGGGCCAAGTCGCCGATCGTGCGAATACCGTAGCGAGACAGGGTTTCGTGCGTGGCCCGCCCGACTCCGGGCAGCGCCGTGACGGGCATCGACTCCATGAACTGCGCCTCTTTGCCCACCGGGACCACCAGCTGTCCGTTGGGCTTGGCTCGTGCCGAGGCGATCTTCGACACGACCATCGCCCTCGACAGGCCGATGGAGGACGGCAGGCCGGTCTTCTCGGCAATGGTCTGCCGCAGCTGCAGGGCGATTTTCGCGGGGCTGCCCAGCCTGCGCACCGCACCGGAAACATCGATGTATCCCTCGTCGACGCTGACACGGCTGAAATCCGGGGTGATGTCGCCGACCACATCAAAAACACGGCGTGAGTACTCGGAGTAGACGCCCTTTGTGGGCGGTACGACCACGGCACCTGGGCACAGCGCCAGGGCCCGGCCGATCGGCATAGCCGAATGTACGCCGTAGGCGCGCGCCTCATAGCTTGCCGAGGAGACCACTCCCCTCCCGCTGCGTCCGCCGACGATAACGGGACGGCCGTTGAGCGAAGGATCGATCAGCCGTTCGACGGACACGAAGAACGCGTCCATGTCCAAATGGAGGATCGTGCAGCCTGCGTCGTCGTCGCCCAGGCCGGTCAGGTCACCGCCGGTGCGGTCCAGCTGCTTTCTGCTCATACGTCCTCCCCCACTCATCGTACGCGGGCTGACGCCCCACGGCCCGCAACGCGCAGTCAGCCGCGGCTGCGGTTTCGGGCCGGGCCCACCGCAGACTGCGGCCCGTTTAGGCTTAGGGCATGAGCCTTACAGATCCGTCTGACGTCCGTCGCCTGGTCGATGCTGCTCTGCGCGAGGGCCTCGATCGCACCGCCAGTCGCTTCACCGCGCTGTCGCCGACAGCTGAACACCTCATGCGGCCGATTCTGGACTTCACGGCATCCGGCAAGCGCATCCGCGCTCTCGCCGCCTGGTGGGGCTTCGAAATCGCTGGCGGCAGCGCCGACACCCACCCCGGCATCGCGAACGCTGCGGCCGCCGTCGAACTTCTGCACGCCGCAGCGCTGATCCACGACGACGTGATTGACGCCTCCGACACCCGGCGGGGTGCACCGTCTGTGCATCGGCAGTTTGAAGCGCTGCACAGAAGAGACGGCTTTGCCGGCGACAGCGAACACTTTGGAATCGCCACGGCAATAGTCGCCGGCGATCTGTGCCTGGCACTGTCCGAAGAGTTTTGGTCCCTGACGGGTCTGCCCGACGCAGCATCTCCCGCGGCACTGGCAGCGCGCAACGACCTGCGCCGCGATGTCATGTTCGGCCAGTTCCTCGACATCTACGTCCAGGACGCACCCGTGAGTGCTTCCGAGGTCACTGATCGCGCATGGGAAGTTCTCACCTACAAAACAGCGAAGTACTCCGTGGAGCAGCCGTTCGCCGTCGGCGCGTCGATTGCCGGTGCCGATGACGAGGTCGTAGATGCGCTGCGCGCTTTCGCCCTGCCCCTGGGGCGGGCCTTCCAACTGCGCGACGACGAACTGGGCGTATTCGGCGACCCGGCGATCACCGGCAAGCCCGCAGGGGATGACCTGCGCCAAGGAAAGAAGACAGTGTTGGTCGGCTACACCCTCGAAGCGCTGTCAGAAGAAGAACGCGACTGGTTTGTCCGCACCCTGGCAACTGAGCGCAAAACCGCTGACGACATCGCGCAGATGACGGACCTCATCCGTTCTTCTGGAGCGCTCGAGCGCATGGAGCAGCTCATAGCACGAGAAGTCGCTGATTCCGAGGCAGCGCTGGATGCACTCGGGAAACTGGGCCTGGACCCGGATGGACACAAAGTCCTGCGCAGCTACGCGCAGTCCCTGACCGTCCGCTCCAGCTGAGCTGTCTTAGAACGCAAGCGCCTGGGCGCGCCGGCGGATCTCGGATTTCTCACCGCGACGGAGGAAGTCAATGGCCCGCCCGGGCAGAGTGTCATCGTTCTCGTACAGCCAGGCAATAGCCTCGTCGTCAGAGAACCCGGCATCCGCAAGCAGCACGAGAGTTCCCCTCAGAGCAGGCACGGGCTGACCGTCTTTGATGAACAGCGCAGGAATTCGCATGGTCGGCGGAGTCCCTGACTTCAGTCCCAGGAGGGCGCGGTCCTCGATCTTTCGGTGCACCTTCGTCACCGGAACATCGAGAAGCTCAGCCGCCTGCGCCGCTGTTACCCATTCGTCAACGATCTCTTCAGCTCTTTTCACACTTCAAGCCTACGGCACTTCGATCTGCCGACATATGGCCGCCGACGACTCCGATGATCCGACACGCCGCTGGGCCTGGCCGTGCCCGTCGACTGGTGGACCTAGTCTTGGGACAGACACACTTCCCCGTAGAAAGCGTCCTATGCAGCGAGACACCAGGCGCGACCCGAATGGCGCGCCCGCGCCGGGTTTCACCTCGGGAACCATCACCGAGGCCGTCCCGGTGACCCACGGCGGCCGCACCTACCGTGTGCGCACCGGCGACACCGTCATCAGCGTTGCCAAAAAACACGGCGTTTCAGCGCCGGCACTGATCGAGCTGAACGAACTGCGCGGACGCACCACGCTCATGCCCGGACAGATTCTGTCCCTGCCGGAGAAGAACGTACCGCCGCCGCCTGCCGGCCACACCGTCAAGACCGGCGACACTCTCGCTTCCATTGCCCGCCAGCACGGCACCTCGACTGCTGCGCTGCAGCGCGCAAACGCCATGGGCAGCTCTGTCCTCATCACCGTCGGAGAAGTGCTGGCGCTGTCCGGCTCCGGTGCTACCAGCGCCCGCGTCAAACCTGCGATGCCGGAGAAGCTGCCGAACATTCCGCACACCGTCGACGGTCGTGAATACCCGGAAGACGTGCTCTTGGCAGCACGGCTCAACAAAGCCCAGCTCATGCGCCGACCCGCCCCAACCCGCTCCTGGGTGCGCAAGACCGTTCTTCGTCTGGCCGGCGAAATCGGCGTCGACGGCCCGCTTGCACTGGCCGTGGCCACACAAGAATCCGGCCTGAACCACCGTTTGGTCTCGCCGGTCAACGGAATCGGCATCATGCAGCTGACACCGAGGGCCGGACAGTGGGCGTCTTCGCTTATCGGCCGTCGCCTGGACATCCTCGACCCGGAGAACAACATCGTCGCCGGACTGGCCATCCTGCGCCGGCTGCTGGCCACCACTGACAACCGCTCGGCAGCTGTTGCCGCCTACTACCAGGGTGCTGCCAGCATCGAACGGACGGGAATGGCCCCTGACACCCGCTCGTTCGTGCGGACCGTCGACATCCTCACCGAACGCTACAGCCACAGTCCGGAGGTGCCGCATGGCACAGATCCGTGATCAGCTGATCGGCGTTGTCCTCGACGGCCGGTACCGCATCGAATCCGTGGTCGCCCGCGGCGGAATGGCGATGGTGTACCGGGGCACCGACCTGCGACTCAAACGCGAGATCGCAGTCAAAGTCATGCACGGGCACCTGGCCAGCGACCCCTCGTTTGTCGAGCGCTTCGAACGCGAGGCGATGAATGCCGCCCAGCTGTCCCACCCCAACCTCATCGCGGTCAACGACCAGTCCCGCGACGGCGACGTCGTCTACCTCGCCATGGAATACCTCGAGTCGGTCACCCTGCGCAAGGAGCTGAAGTTCCGCGGTCGATTCACACCCCGGCAGGCGATCAGCGTTGTCGACGCCATCCTCGCGGCGCTCGAAGCTGTTCACGAAGCCGGAATGATCCACCGAGACCTCAAACCCGACAATGTGCTGCTGGGCACCGACGGGCAGATCAAACTCGCCGACTTCGGGCTGGCCCGCGCGGTGACGAACGCAACAACCACGAAAACACTCATCGGAACGGTCGGCTATGTAGCGCCGGAGCTTGTCACCCGCAGCGGCGCTGATGAGCGCACTGACCTCTACACGCTGGGCATCATGTTCTACGAGATGCTCACGGGGTCTCAGCCCTACACGGACGATGTTCCGATTCAGGTGGCCTACCGTCATGTTCACGACCGCGTAAAAGCACCGTCCGAAGCTGTTCCCGGTCTGAGCCCCCAGCTTGACGCTCTTGTCCTGTGGGCCACGAGCCCCAATCCGGACGACCGCCCCGAAAGCGCGTCCTCTATGCGCCAGGCTCTTGGCGAAGCGCGATTGGCAATGACCGATGAGGAACTCGACTTCGGCGGCACATCGGATGCGGCTGATCCCACCGAACCGGTTCTGACCGCAACTGCTGACATCGACGCGCAGATCGGAATCGAAGCTCCCGAATCAGCTCCCGGCACTGGTGAGATTCCCAAGCTCACGGCAGACGAAACACCCGCCGAGATCGATTCCACGGCGGACCTTGCAGGCACCCTGACAGCCGCCGCGGTTTCTGCCGACGGCACTCCCCCGGTCGATCTGCCGCCGGTGGCAGGCGAGCCGACGGCAGCAGAAGAACTCGAAGCCGACGATGAGCCGCGCAGGTCGCGCCGTCGCCGCCCCCTGCTCATGGGGTTGATCGCCGCTGTCGCGGCGCTTGGGCTGGCGAGCTCGTTCGGCATAGCCAAGGCAGCCGGCCTCATAGGAGGGCAGGCCGAGCAGGAAGCCGTCATGGTCGCCGTTCCCAAGATTGAGGCCGGCACTGCCGAGGATGATGCTCGGCAGACTCTGGAGAAGGCCGGTTTTGCCGTCAGCGCTGAGAGCAGCCACCACGGTGAGGTTGCCAAGGGGACGGTTATTGAGACTCGACCCGCGGCTGGGAAGGAACTCCAGAAAGGCGAAGCAGTCACCCTCGTCACCTCTGATGGCCCCGAAACGGTCGCTGTTCCCACAGTCGTCGGCAAGACCGAGGACGAAGCCGCAAAGGCGCTTACTGACGCCGGGCTGAAGAAGGGCGAGGTTTCGACCGTGGAGGATCAGGGGCCGAAAGGCCGCGTTGTAGCCCAAAGTGCCAAGGCGGACAGCCAGGCCGAGAAGGGAAGCGCGGTCGACATCACGGTCTCCAGCGGGCCGAAGACGACTGCCCTTCCCGATCTGCGGGGCCAGGAATACGAAGCCTCCTATAAGCGGCTGCTGGGCCTGGGCTTCCGTGTGGCCCGCGACGATGTCTACAGCGAACACACGCCCAAGGGCAAGATCGTGGCGATGTACCCCGGTCCCGGCGAGAAGCGCACCGCCGACACTCTGGTGATCCTCAAGGTCTCCAAGGGCAAGGAGCCTCCAAAGGACGACAAGAAGAAGGACGAAGACAAGAAAGACGACAAGCCGAAGGACTGAAGCTGAGTCTGCGGCCGTCGGACATAGAAAACCGCCGGGTTGAAGTTGCGCGCTTCAACCCGGCGGTCTGTTTTCGGTCAGATTGTTCAGTCGGCACCCTCCGTGAGGTACTCGGCGACCTGGAACGCCATTTCCAGCGACTGGTCGTGGTTAAGGCGGGGGTCGACGAGGGTTTCGTAGCGACGCTGCAGGCCCTCTTCGTCGATGTTCGCTCCGCCGCCCATGATTTCGGTGACGTCATCACCGGTGAGCTCCACGTGAATGCCGCCGGGTACCGTGCCGATTTCCTGGTGGGCGCGGAAGAATCCGGTCACCTCGCCCATGACGTCCTCAAAGCGGCGGGTCTTGTATCCATTGGACGCGGTGATGGTGTTGCCGTGCATCGGGTCGCACATCCAGGTGACCTGTGGAAGGTCGTCTTTGACGGCTGAGAGCAGTTTGGGAAGCTGCTCGCCTACTGTATTCGCGCCCATGCGGGTGATGAAGGTCAGGCGACCGGGCTCGCCCTCCGGGTCGAGCTTTTCTGCCAGGCGCAGAGCGTCATCTGCCGTTGCGTTGGGGCCGAGCTTCACTCCGATCGGGTTCTTCACGCGCGAAAGGAAGTCGACGTGGGCTCCGTCAAGATCACGTGTGCGCTCACCGATCCACAGGAAGTGGCCGGAAACGTCGTAGGGGTCACCTGTGCGCGAATCAATGCGGGTCAGCGCCTGTTCGTACTCCAGCAGCAGAGCTTCGTGAGCCGAGTAGAACTCGACGGTTCGCATGGCGTCGAAGTCGACACCGCATGCGTCCATGAAACGCAGCGCGCGATCGATGTCTCCGGCCATCTTTTCGTAGCGAACGTAGTTCTCATTCGCCCCGAGGAAGCCTCGGTTCCACTGGTGCACCTGCCGAAGATCCGCGAAACCGCCCTTTGTGAAGGCGCGCATGAGGTTCAGAGTCGATGCGGATGCGTGATAGGCCTTGAGCAGACGGGCCGGGTCGGGGCGGCGAGCGTCTTCGGTGAACTCGTGGGAGTTGACGATGTCACCGCGGTAGCTTGGCAGGGTCACGCCGTCGCGGGTTTCAACATCGGAGGACCGGGGTTTGGCGTACTGACCGGCCATGCGACCCATTTTGACGACTGGAACAGCAGCACCGTAGGTAAGAACTGCGGCCATCTGGAGGATCGTCTGTACGCGGCGGCGAATGCTTTCGGCCGTGGAGTCTTGGAACGACTCAGCGCAGTCGCCACCGGCCAGCAGGAACGCTTCGCCGCGCGACGCGGCCGCAATCTGAGCCTTCAGCTGGTCGGCTTCGCCGGCGAAGATGAGCGGCGGAACTCGGCGCAGCTGTTCCAGCGATGCTTCGAGCTCTTCGGGATCGGTGTACTGCGGCTGCTGTTTGGGACTGAGATCGCGCCAGGCGTCAAGACCTTTGAGGGTTTCTTCGGAGGCGCGGGCATCGCCGGCCAGCTCAAACATAGGGTTAACGCTTTTCACAATCATCCACTCTCTGCTGTCAGCACGGGCGATCAGCGCCCCGGTCCGCCGTGGACCGGGGCATTCGGAATTCTGTCAGTATAGGCGGGTCAGGATTCGCCTTCGAAGTCTTCTGGCGACACGTGGTCAAGGAACTCTCGGAACTGGGCGACTTCGTCTTCGTCAGGTTCCGGACCTTCGATTCCGGCCTGCCCCATCAGCTCCGCTGTGGTGTAGACGGGGCATTCGGCGACAAGCGCCATGGCAACCGCATCCGATGGGCGCGCAGACACCGTGTGTCCACCGCCGGTGCGCAGCTCCGCGTAGTAGGTGTGCGAATCGATGGCCGTGATGTGCACCGACTCCAGTGTGTCGCCGTACTCTTCGATCAGGTTGACCATGAGGTTGTGCGACAGCGGCCGAGGAGGAGCCATCCCCCTGAGTGCGATGCCGATTGCATTGGCTTCGGATGAGCCGATCCAGATCGGCAGGAATCGTGGCTGAGCTGCTTCTTTGAGAAGCAGGATCGGCTGGTTTGCCGGCAGTTCAATGCGAACCCCGACCACTTCGAGCTGAACTTCGGTCACGCAGTCCTCGGACGCTGCTGGAAGATCATGCGGAACTTGCCGATCTGCACATCGGCACCGTTCTGCAGTTCGACTTCGTCAATGAGCTGACGGCCGACGTAGGTGCCGTTGAGAGAACCTGTGTCCCGCAGGGCGAAGCCCGAGGGAGTGCGGATGAACTCGGCGTGCCTGCGTGAGACCGTCACATCGTCCAGGAAGATGTCGGCGTTGGGGTTGCGTCCGACTGTCACAACGTCGGTGTCGAGAAGGATCTGCGCCCCGGCATCAGGCCCGGAGACGACCACGAGAAGCGCGTCGGTTTCCTGCAGGTGGCCGATATCGGGAACGGAGCGGATTTCCCCAGTGCGCGGGTCAAGGATGCCGCTGATCGGCGCCGGCTGAGCCGCCTGCGTCTGGTGCAGTGAGGTTTCCGGCTGGTACTCGAAGTTTCTTCCCTGGTTGCCGGGATAGGGCTGCTGAGTCATCAAGCACCTTCACTTTCAACATGTGCGCGGTAGGCTTCGGCGTCGAGGAGCGCTTCGATCTCCGAAGGGTCAGAAAGCGCGATTTCCAGCATCCAGCCTTCACCATAGGGGTCGCTGTTGATGATTTCGGGTTCATCTTCCAGCGCTTCGTTGACGCGCAGGACTTCTCCGGAAACAGGGGCTTTGAGGTCTGAAACGCTCTTGGTTGATTCGACCTCGCCGAAATCTTCCCCGGCTTCGATACTGTCGCCGACTTCGGGCAGGTCCACGAAGACGACGTCGCCGAGCTGATCCTGAGCGAAATCGGTGATTCCGATGCGCACGGCAGCGGCATCGGCAGTCGCGTCGACCCATTCGTGGTCTCGCGAATACTTGAGGTTCTGCGGTGCTGCAGCGTCAGACATGTCTTCTCCTTGCTCAGGCCTGCTCAAACCTGCCCTTTCAGCTTCCGAAGATAGCATCTGCCGCCGGCTGATACCGCATACACCGAAGCTGAAGTTATGGCGCGCACTCATCGTATCAACTTTAAGTCGCACACCTCACCTGCTGTTTCAAACACGACATCGGCCATTCTCGTTTTGCCTTCGCGTGGACAAGGCGCTAGCATGTACGAGGCTCAACGCCACGGGCTATGGCGCAGCTTGGTAGCGCGCTTGACTGGGGGTCAAGAGGTCGTGGGTTCAAATCCCGCTAGCCCGACGGAAATGCCCAGGTCAGACACTGTTTCTGACCTGGGCTTCGTCATGTCCGGAGTCGTTCGCGACTACCCCCGGCGCCTCCCGCTCCTCCGGCCGGAATGGCCTCCGGCCAGAGCCGGGCTCCCAGCCAGCAAGAACCCTGCCAGGCACTTTCTTTTGCGAAGCATTAGTGCTCCTTCTGAAGTGTGTTTCGCACCGGAATGTCCGGTGATAGGAGCATAGGTGCCTCGCAAGACCGCTCTCACCCCTCATTCGAGGTATATGGAGCCTGGCCGGCTTCACCTATGCCGAGATATCGATTGCCCTCAGATGTCACAGGACACGGATACCGGGGTGGGCCTGCGAACATGACGGACACTTCTCGCGATTACCCTATGCCCTTGGTTGAGACCGCCCCTGAGGTGCTTCCATGCCTCTTAGGCCGAGTAGAAGCGGTGCTGAAGGGCGCGGACGATGAGTTGAGCCAGATTCTCCGCCTGAAGTTTTTCTCGCAGATGCTTCGCCTGTGTCTTCGCCGTCCAAACGGAGATGCCCTGGGTCTCGGCTATCTCCTCGTATCCGCGCCCCTCGCAGATCAGAGTGAGCACTTCATGCTCGCGTTCGGTAATTTGAGGGCTCACTGCAGGGGCGTCAGGTAGGGCGTCGCCGGCGATGACAATGTCTCGCGCGAGGAACTTCAACATGCTGGGGTCGTCTCCACGTGCAGCAGCGCGGACCGTTTCGCGCAGAGTTGATTCGGAGCAAGTCTTATTCACCGCAGCGGCCGCACCCGCTTCGAGAGCACGTGCGAGCCCTGGCCCCGGGGAGACGGTGCTGAGGATGATCACAGTCGCGTCTGGGTCGAGCTTACGAATGCGAAGGGTCGCATCCACGCCGCTGATCCCGTCGGGCATATTGACGTCCATGAGGACCACGTCTGGACGGTGCTGCCGGTAGCTTTCAACGGCTTCTTCACCGCTATGAACTGGCGGGAGCACACTCATGTCGGGCTCAGTGACAAGCGCGTAGGAGAGCGCTCGTGTGGTCCATTGGTCGTCGTCCACGATGAGCACCGAAAGGCGTCCGTGAGCGCTCGGCGCTTGCACCGGGATGTGGCGGCCTGAAAGGTTCATTTGCAGTACTTCTGAAACTTCTTCTTGTCGATGACGCGCCAGATAACGCACTTGTAGGGATTTCGCGTGGTGCTGACGTCGATTTCATCAGTTGCCGATGCCGAGTGGATGGACACGGTGGCGGGGGCGCGTTCGACTGGGGCGGTCAGGGGGGAGAGTTGAAGCGCAGCAGCGGTCGAGAGGGCGACGATGAGTTTCATGCTCTAAGAGAACGCCAATTCCACCTCCTCGGACATCCCTCATACGAGGTATCTACATTGCGACCTCGTTCCCTACGGGAATCGCGACCTTAATCGCGAACATCCCCTCGTCATGAGACGTGCTCAAACGCCCTCCTGCACGTTCCACCCGCGCGCTGAGACTTCGGGGCGTACGCGTAGGTGCTTGCAGAGCTGGATTGGACGCTTCGAACTCGATCCATATCTCCATCTGCCTCTCAACCTGCTCGACAGATATCGCGCATGAGGACGTTGCTGAGGAGTGTTTGACCATGTTCGTAGCGAGCTCCTTGAGAATGAACTGAGCCGTCTCAAGCGTCTCTGCAGGCACGTCACTCGGCAGAGCTTCGACGCGGATCCCAATATCGAACCCGCCTGCCTCTGTAGCTGAACCGATCATCTCCGCAGCCTTGAGCATCTCAACGTCGAATGCCCTCATGGTCCGTCGTCCATCAGGATCGCCGGTGAGTCGGGCCAGCAGCACACGAAGCTGCTGCTGCGTGTGTACATTGACCAGCGCCAACTCCGTGACTCTCGAATCGGAGCGATCCTCCATACGGGCCTCAACACCGAGCATACGAATGATCGCTGCCTCCGCGGCCAGACCGTGAGAGACAGTGTCGTGCGTATCGAGCGCGAGTTCCAACCGCATCCTCTCTACGTTTCTCTCGTGTGAGCGTGCCTGTGCTGTTCTCATCGAGATCTCAGACTGGATACGCTGCTCGAATGCTGCTGCTACAAGTCCGAGGATCACGGCAAGTAGCCACCCGAAAGCCATCGTAAAGAGCGACTCACCATCCCCCTCCCAGATTCCCACTGCCGTATGGGCAACCACGATCCCGAATAGCAGCAGCGTCAGTAAGGAAAACGAACGGATCCGCAGCTGACTCAGGACAAGCGCGATCGCGGCTTCAGCAACGGTCGGAAATGGATTGACGAACTCGGGGAAGGTGATCCCAAAGACAACGAATAGCACTAACCCCATCAAGCCAGCAGTGAGCGGGACGAAACAGACGCTGACAATCAGGATCGCCCCGAGTACCTGGAACGCAACATACTGAGGATTCGACGATTCCATTGCCGCCGGCATGAGTCCTGCAACGCTGATAAGGAGCAATAGCACTCGGAAGGGCAGGTCCACGAACCTCGGACCTCTCATGAAACTGATCCATTTCGGCGTCGCCGCGCGGGAGGGTCTCACGACGAATTGTCTCGTCACCACCGAATATCGTCCTTTTTCGCCTCCAGGAGAATCATCAGTGTCTTTACGGTAGCGGTGAACGAGGCTCGGACCAGCGTCATGGAGGTCACAGTTCGATACACCTGCGACTCAACCCACGACGCTGTTCCCGACGACGGATGCAACGGCTATTGGGCTCATCGCGTTCGAGGCTGCAGTAGGTGTGTACTGCCCGGTCTCTACCAGGGGCCGGAGGGGAGGACGTTGTGCGTGAGGTTGCGTAATTCGAGCACGGTGCCGCGGGGGGTGCTCGATACGACCAATGATCGCCGCCGTGAGCCTGCTTCCGGTGCCGGGGCTCGACGGTGTCCCACAGCCATACCCAACGGCAGTCTGCGCAGGGGGCAACGGTGGGCCCGGACCTGCAGCATGTGGGGTCCGAAGGAGACGTGGAGGAGTGTCCTGGTTGCGCTGTCTCGAGGCACCGCGGCCTGGCCGCAACAGGGCAGTCTGATGGACTGTTCATTCCCGAGCTTTATGGTCAGGGTCGACCGTTGCCCGATGGCTAAGTGTCCGTGTCCACCAAGTCTGGCCCACTAGGGTCGTGCCGCCAGTCGTCTTCGGGGCGTCTGAGGGTGAGAACACATGTGCGCAGACTGTGTCTGCTGCGTCGCCAGTCGCCGAGATCGCCCAGTCAATTTCCAATACCGAAGTCGCCTCGCCCGGATAAAGGCTGAATCAAGTCTGATGATCACATTCCAGAGACGTGGAGCAACGGCGTGCAAGGGCCGGACGGTAAACGTGACGTCTATCGTCCGGCCCTTGCACGCCGACTCAAGGAGCGGAGCTACCTGAAAACCGCTAGTTCTGACCGACTGCTTCGTCTCGTGGCTCTGATTCACACACCGATGTGTGTTCCTTACGTCGAGCTCGCCTAACCATCCAAATTACGGTTCCGGTGATGACCAAGATGATAGCTATCACCAGGACAACCCCGAGTATGTCGTATCCGTCTGGTACTAGAGGATTCATCTAGATCACGAGTCCTTTCAGGTCCACCCATTGAAGGTTACTTTGCCGCCGGCGTTGGCCTTAAGAGTCTGATAGCCCTCGCGGGTCGACCAATTCATCCCCTTGATGACCCCACGCTCAACGCGGACCTTGCATTTGAAGGTTGCCGTCGAGGACGTGAAGGCCTTGCTCTGCTTGCTTACGGTCACATTCTTGCCAGGCACGATGTTCTTGACGACCTGGCACCCATAATCGGTGATCTTGGTGATTTTACCCTTGTTGGACGAGTATTTCCCCCAGACCTTCGTTTCAGTCAACTTGATGCCAGCGAACTTGAACCATTGCGTGCCCCAAACTGACCGGCCGACTGCAGCAGCAGTGTAGATCTGGGGTTCGTTCAGAGAAACAAAGGCCGCATTGACTACAGTTGCTGCCTCCTCCACTGCCTCGTCTTCCGCTTCGTAGCCTTGACCGTATTCGTCCGTCTCGTGGTACTCGAATCCCCATTGTGCGTCCCCGTCGGTCAACACCGTGGCATCTTCAGTGGATTCTTCGACGGATTCTTCACTTGGGTCAAAAGGAGATACCTCGCTCTCACCAGTGAGGACCTCGCCCAGCTCAACACGCAGACTCGGATCCAGATCCTCGAGAAGCTCCAGGCCCAGTTTGGCCTCTTCGTCGCCTTCGTTGGCCTTTACGCCCAACTCCTGCTCGAACTCGACGAGCGCCTCCGCGGAAGTCATCGCAGCTTCTTCAGCGAGAGCAGGAGTCGCGATCCCACCCAGGCACAAGAAACCTACAGCGGTCATGCCGACGAGCGGGCGTATCAATGAAGCGGGTCTAGTTTTCATATTCTTTTCTCCGGTGTGCGAGTAGACGCCAATAGAGCGCCGGATGTGTCGACATCAAACTGTCCTTCACCCTGTCTGCACTTTAGATTGCGACTTTGGTCTGTTGCATACCTCAAACGAGGTAAAACCGCTTCGGAAGGTTGTGCTGGCAGCTGAGACGTGTCACACGTTTGGCTGTGACAGGGCGTCTATCTCGCCGCCGAACGCCTGTGGCGCACCGACGCGCGCATCACGCAGATGCACTACACCCCCACGACGGGGTCGTCGACCTCGCCACCGATGGTCATCACGAGGGGGTCTTCGTCACCGACGGCTAGGCGGCCGAGGTGGCTTGGTCCCATCGAGCCACCTCGGGAGCGTTCCGCACCTGCTCGCATTCACGAGCCACAGCGAGCGAAGGACCGAGGCTATCCCCACGCCGGACTTCACTCACGGCTCGTGGGAGCGACGGCCAGACAGGGGCTAGATTGACTTTCGGGACATAGCGCGCCTGAAAGGCGTGGCCCCTGGTCGGCGCCACGTCGGGTCAGAAGGTAGGAGTCACCTGCCGACCCACGCGCACTTCGCCTACGCAGCGGCGTCAGTGCCGGCTTTGTTCGCCGCCTGCCACACCGCATTCACATAGGCCTCATCGGGGTTGTAGGAGAAAACCGCCTTCGTCCACTCCTCCGGTGTCGTGATGCTGCGCTCGGCGCACAGGTAGGCCGCGGCTGTCACGGCCGCATCGTCATAGCTGTGCGGATCTTTTTTGCCGTCGCCGTTGGCGTCAACTGCCATCTTGTCCCACACGCTGGGCAGGAACTGCATGGGTCCGACCGCGCGATCGTGCTCATTGTCCCCGTCGAGCCGTCCCCCGTCGGTGTCGGTGATGACAGCCGTGCCGCGCACAGAGCCGTCGAGCTTCGGCCCGAAGATCTCCGGACCTACCACCCCGGTGTCATCGACGGCGGACCCGCCGATGGTGCCGTGGGCTGTTTCGACGAACCCGATGCCCGCCAAGGTCGTCCATCCCAAGCCGCATTCGGGGTGTTCCCTGCCCGCCCACGCTTCGGCGGTGACATAGGACTGCAGAGCACGCGCCGGTATCCCGGTCTTTTCGGCTGTTGCTGTGAGCCATGGCGATTCGAGCTGCGGAGGCTGAGCGCTCTGCTGTTCATCAGCGGGGAGATCAGGTGATTCGGGGCGCTCCGGCACTGGTGGTGGAGTCGCGTGGGTCGCGGAGTCATCGTTCTGCAGCTGAACCACCAGAAGTCCGCCGAGCACAAGACTTGCGATTCCCAGCAGGGCGCACACAGCCGCTGTCGCGTGCTTCATCGGCGCCTCCGCGTCAGGATGCCGATGGGCACGGCAAGCAGAACCCCTCCGAGGCCGAAGGCACCGCCTGCCACCAGCCACAGCAGAGGCGAGCGCTGTGCCTGTCGCTGCTGTGGCTGGACTGCCTGCGGAGGAGCGGCGGCTGACACCAGGCTGTACGCGCCTTCGCAGCGTTCGAGCGCCGTGTCGACCGCACTGCCTTTGTCGGAGCGCAGTTCGCCCACACTCACGTTGAGCTTCGCGTCTTTTCCGTCGATCCGCAGGCCGAGCGTGTATTGGCCCGGCTGTGTGAAGCTCAGCGTCGGCATCATCGTGCTCTGCGCGGGCACTGAGAAGCTTTCGCCCTCTTGGGCAAGGAGTTCTTCTGCGCCGACCGGGTCGATTGTCAGCAGCGAGACGCTGCCGGGGCCGTTGACTTCGGCCAGCTCAATCTGCTTATCCGCGTTGCCGGCCGTGAACTGCAGCTGCGGACTGCCGGGCAGACCGGTGCGCCACTCCCCCTGCTGCTTGGCGTCTGCGGCAATTCCCATTGCCGTGGCGCTTTCTGCTTCGGCAATTCCGCTTCGAATGGTGCGGGCATCGCCGTCGCACATCATCGCGTAGGCCGGCAGGGCTTCGGGGAGGGCCGGTTCTTCGTCGGCTGTTCCGGTTTCCCAAGAGGGCGTCGCACGAAACTGCGGGGTCGGCTGTTGCTCACCGGGGTTCTCTCCTTGACTCTGATCGTCTGGCGAGGCGGAGCTCGTCTGGTCTTCTGTCTCGTCCGGGTGGTACTCGTGCGGGGGCTGGCCCGGCTGGTCGACCGAGGGAAGCAGATCGACGGAATCCGGGCAGTCAATATCACCTTCTGGTCCCAGCGCGAATCGCTGACCCAGAAGGACTTTTTCTACACGGGGGCTGGTGCGGTCACCGTCGCGAACAGCAATGCAGTACACGCCCGCGGGCCCCGTGACGGACACCTCGAGGGCCCCTCCGTGTTTCCAGTGTGCGGTCAGCGGCACGGGCCTTTCGAGAATTCTCAGCGCATCGGCGTCGGCGAAGCTCAGTTCGCCATCGGAGATGACGGCTCTTCCGGCGGCGGGAAAGTCGACGGTTCCTCCCGTCTTCCCCTCAACGCGGATCTGCGCTTCGCCTTTCGGTTCGGCAGCGGCTGCCGTCCCCGGGGCGAGCACAGCGAGAGCGCACGCAGCAGCGGCGACCAGACGGCACATCGTCATGCGGACCTCAACCGGAAGATGAGTCCGTGGCGCGGAGCTGCCAGCCATGCCGCACAGAAGACTGCGGTGAGCACAAGAACGATGGTGCCGCCGACCGGGGTGTCAAGAGTCCAGGACAGCCACAGGCCGATGAACGCTGACACCGCACCGATGGTCGGTGCGAGGACGAACATGACGGACAGGCGCTCTGTCAGCATCCGGGCGACAGCGGCGGGCGTGATGAGCAGGCCGAGCACCAGGATGTTGCCGACCGTTTGAATGGAGAAGACGACGGCCAGCGTCACGCACACGTAGAGCAGCATGTCGATCCAGAACACGCGGATGCCCTGCACGGCCGCAAACTCTCGGTCGAGGCTGACGGCGACGAGCTGCTGGTGGAAAACCGCCAACAGAACCGCAATGAAAGCTCCAACGGCCGCGACGACCACGAGGTCGTGCACCGGGACTCCCGTCAGGGAGCCGAACAGAAAGTCGGTGAGTGATCCCGCGTAGCCGGGCGCCCGGGAGATGATGACGATGCCCAGACCGAAAGCCGCCACGAGGAACACACCGATGACGGAGTCTTCCCGCAGTCTGCGCAGCTGTGACACCACTGCGACGGCCAGCGAGGTGGCCAGTCCCGCAATGATTCCGCCGAGCGCGAGGTCGGCTCCGATGACGAAGGCTGTGGCGAGCCCTGGGAAGACGGCGTGCGAAACGGCGTCGCCGATGAAGCTCATCCCGCGCAGCACAACATAGGTGCCGACGATTCCGCACAGCGCGGCGGCCAGGACGGCCATGGCGAGCGCGCGGGGCAGGAATGCAAGCTGCGGGTTGAACAGGTCGGTAAAGAAGTCCAGGGGCGTCACACTGCCTCCAGAAGGGAGGAAGTCGCGTCGATGCCGAAGACGTCGGCCCACAGTTCGCGACTGCGGATGTCCTCTGTTGCGTCGTGCGCGCGCACGGTTCCGTCGAACAGCACCCAGTGGGAGCAGGTGCGCAGGGCTGCCGGGAGGTCGTGGGTGGACATGAAGATGGCTGTGCCGCTGCGGGCAAGGTCAGTGAAGACGTCGGTGAGGAACTCCTGTGTCGGCATGTCGACTCCGGTGAAAGGTTCGTCAAGCAGGAGAACGTCGGCTCCTCCCACGAGGGCGCGCGCTACGAGAACACGCTGTTTCTGCCCACCCGAGAGCGCACCGACGGGCCGGTTGGCGAAGTCGGCGAGGTGGACGTGAGCCAGCGCCCTGTCGACCGCTCGATAGTGCTCGACCGGCCGCAGCAGGCGCCTGGGCAGCCCCGTCATGACGGCGGTGGACACCGTGACGGGAAAGTCCCACGCGAAGGACTGGTGCTGCGGCACGTAGCCGGGACGGTTCTTCCTGGAGATCGGCTTGCCGTTGACCGTGATGGTTCCAGTAGACGGGATGGTGCCGAGGATGGAGCGCAGCAGGGTTGTTTTGCCGGCGCCGTTGGGTCCCAGCAGCGCGGTGAACTCCCCGGCCCGGATCTCAAGGTCGGCGCCGCGGACGATTGTCCGCCCGCCCAGTGAGGCCGTGACCCGGTCCAGTGTCAGCAGCGGCTCACTCACGGCTGCCACCCGCGGCCCTGCGGCGTCGGTTGATGACGGCGATGACGGTGAAGAAAACAGCGGCGAGAACTGCAACAGCGCCGATGCCGATGGCGATGAGAACCGCCGGGTCGGTGCCCTGAGCGCCACTGTCCGCCGGCTGTGCCCTGTCCTGTTCGCCTGATGCCGGCTGCGTGGCTTCTGCCTGGGCTGCTTCCTTGGGGTCGGCGTCATCGCCGACAGCAAGCCGGATGGTCTGTGTGTCTTCGCTCGTGGTGCCGTCGCTGCGCTTGGAGCTCAGGCTGACGGTCACCAGGTAGACGCCGGGCTTCGTGAAGACCCAGTTGGCGTGCGTGTGGGTGTTGAGGTCGACATTGACGTCGGCCGCTTTGTCTCCCGTCCACAGAACATCGGGTTCGCCGAAATCACCGTTCTGCAGGAACAGGCTCACCTTCCCCGGTCCCTGTGCGCCGGTGAAGCGCAGGGTGACCTTGTCAACCGCGCCGTCGAGGAATGCGGGGTCCTGTGTGTTCCAGCCCAGCCACGGCACGCCGGGCTGTTCGACCTGGGGAATGATCCACACGTCGTCCCCGGTCGAGGCGCCGGTGAAGTCGTACTGGTCTCCTTCTGGGATCTGTGTCTTGGCGGTGTCACCGACTTGGAGGACGAGGTCGTCCAGGTGCCGCCACACGGGTGTGCTTTCGGTGTCATCGCGCGCGGCGAACACCAGTCCGTCCTGGGTGATCTTCGGTCCCAGGTCGATGTGGCCTTCTGAGCGCACGACCTGCTCGCTGCCGAAGGCCTCGTCACTGGTGACTTTCTGCTGCAGTCCGTCTTGACCGCCGTCGGCTGGTGCCGCTGCTGCTGGTGTTCCGCTGGCGACGATGGCTGCGGTCATGGCGGCGGCGAGGATGCCTGAGAGTCTCTTTGCGATTTTCATGGTGCGAGGCAGCCTTTCAGAGTGCGGGCGTTAGTGCGCATGAGTTCGATGTAGCTGGATACGTGATTGTCAAAAGTGTCGGAATAGAGCGTGCAGACTTCGGCGCCTTCCGCGGCGGCCGCATCTGTCAGCGCGGGTGAGCGGCCCATCGGCTCCAGGAACACGGCCGGTATGTCGAGGTTCCGGATGGTGTCGCCGAGTCTGCGCCGGTCTGCGGCAGACGGCTCTGCTCCCGGGTAAGGGCTTGCGAAGCCGGCGATTGAAAGCCCGTAGGCATCCGCGAAGTACCGGTACGCGTCGTGCGCTGTGACGATGTGCCGCCTGTGTTTGGGTATTGCGTCGATCTCACGGCGCACTTCGGCGTCCAACTGGTCGAGCTGGTCGATGTACTTCGCAGCGTTCGCCCTGTAGGTTTCGGCGTTTGCGGGATCGGCGCGGCTGAAGACATCGCGGATGACCTTGACGTAGGCGATCGCGTTGTCTGCTGACAGCCACATGTGCGGGTCGATTTCCCCGTGGACGTGTTTGCCGAGCACAGCCTGTGGCAGCAGGTAGGTGGGTGTGCCTGCAGGTCCGAGGAACGACGCTCCGCGCGGGATGTCCCTCCATGCGCTGTTGGTCACGGATACGGCGGTTTCGGCCGGGTCCAGGTACTCCAGTCCCCCGCCCTTTTTGTCCACGGCCAGGGCGAATCTGCCGGCATCGGCATCGACCGTGATGTCGGCGTGGCCCGCATCGACAACCCTGCGGCCTTTCATTTCCGGGATCGTCGCGGGGTCCTTGCCGACGACGACTGCAAAATCGCCGCTGGCCAGCTGCTGTTCGCGGCTGTCTTCGGCGCGCGTGGCCAAACCGGCGGAGAACCGCAGCCGGTAGACCCCCGGTTTGCTGAAGGCCCAGGACACGTGGGTGTGGGCTGCCGGAGGCAGACTCACCAGATCTTCCGGGCCGAAGCCGTCAGTCGTGTCGAACAGCACGTCCGTCTGGCCCAGTGAGCGCGTGAGGAACGTGTGCGCTGAAGCTCCTTCCGGCACGGAAGCCCCCGTCATCCTCAAACGCACCTCAGAACTGCGGTCGGCACCTCGAGAATCCGCGGTGCCGTGCACTCGCAGCCCCAACCACACGGTGTCCAGGTGGACGTCTTCAACCAGCGGGATGACATTGGCCCCGTGTTTCACTGCGCTTTCGGCCACGGCCGCGTTGATAGACGTTTTCGGCAGGTTTGCATCGACCGTCGTGATGAGCCGGTGCTCTTCGAGCATCTGGTAGTTCGTCAGGGCGACGTCGGCGTAGACGATGCTGCGCACGTCCCGCAGGGTCGGCTCGTAGCTGTGCGGGTCGGCTCCTTTGGGCACAAGCGGCTGGACCTGGGCGGCATCACCTGCAACATGCGAGGCCAGGTCGGCGATGATGCCGGTTGTGGCGACCACGCGCAGCTGTTCTGTGCTGCTGGGCAGACCCGTTGCACAGCCGGTCAGGGCGAGGGCCGCGGCACTTGCTGCCGCGACCCTCAGCAGTCGGCGGACCTTCACTTGGAGGTGCGACGACGCTGGATCCAGACGGCTGCCGCACCGACGGTCAGCAGGCCAAGACCGACAGAGCCGGTCACACCGAGGCCGTTCACGCCGGTTCGGGGCAGCGCGCACGGATCACCCGCTGGCTGCTGTGCTGGCGAGGCGGAATCGTCAGCAGTCTGCTCCCCCGTCTGCGGCGTGGCGCCGCCTGTCGGCTGCTCCCCAGCCTGCTGCTGGCCCTCAGCCGGCTGCTGGTCGGCTTTGATGCTGCCGCCGGCCTGTGCGCCGCCTCCGACGTTGAAGTGCAGGGTGCCGTCGGCGGTCGTGGTGCCGCCGGACTTCAGCGCCACGGTGAACCGGATGTTGGCGGTGTAGGTGCCGGGCTTTGTGAACGCCCAGAAGCCGTGCTGGTGTGTTCCCACCGGCACCTGGTAGGAGTCGCCGGCCTTGCTGAACACACGGGTGGCGCTGCCGCCGCCGAGTCCGCTGCCGCCGAGGAAGACGTGCATCTGGCCGGGACCGCTGACATTGGTCAGAGTCATCGTGACTTTCGATGCGCGGTTCATGATCTCTGGGTCCTGGGTGTTCCAGCCCAGCCACGGGACGCGGTCTTCCTGCTGCTGCGAAATCATGTAGACCTGTGATCCGGCGGAACCGAGGAACTCGTAGCCGGCCGGAACGGGCTTCTTTGCGGCCTGGCCGATGATGAATTCAACGTCGTCGGGGTTGCGCCACACCGGCGGTGCGGTGCGGTCGTCTTTGATCTGTGCGGAGGCCTGTCCACCGTTCAGTCGCGCTCCGAAGTCGAAGTGACCGGCTTCTGCGCGCACGCGCTGGCCCTTTGGAGCTGTGCTGCCCTGGGCACCAGTGCCGCTTGCGCCTCCCGCGGCGGATCCGCCGGACGCACCGGCACTTCCGGCGGCGTCGCCACCAGCGCCACCACCGGCTGAGCTGTCCGGCACGCACGGCTGAGGTGCCGATCCGGCCGGCTGCGCTGCAGACTGTGCGCCGGGGGCAGCTGGGGCGGCCGCTGCGCCGCCGGCGGACGGAGAACCGTTTGACTCCGTGTCTTTCTGCGGGGCCTTCTGGTTCTGCCCTTCGCCTTCGATGTCAATTGTCACCGGCTCTGAGACAGTCTGCGCACCGGTTTTTGCCACAGCCAGTGCGCGGACCTGCATGTCGCGGTAGTCGTCTGTCAGCTTCGGCAGGACGAGCTTGCGCCCAGCAGCACCCTGGTAGCTGCGCCAGCTGTCACCGCGCTGCTTGGTCTGCCACTGGACCTGAACATCGGTCTTTGCCTTGACCTTCGCCGTCAGCTTCGGCTGGTCCCCCAGCTTGTAGGAGTCTTTGTCCTTCGTGACTTTCACGGTGTCCGGTGCGAGTTCGGCGTTGCCGGAGTCGGTCGGAGAATTCGGCTGGTTGGGCGCATGGCCCTCTCCGGGGCCCGAGGTGCCGCCCCCGGGACCGCTGGGCGGCTGTGTGCCGCCGGGGTTGTCTGGGTTCGGCTGCTCGCCCGAATCGTCGGCGGGCTTCTTCAGTTCGTCGATGCCGGCTTGGCCAACAGCGAAGACGTATTCCTTTTCGTCAGCGGTTTTCTTTCCCCCAACGGTGGCCTCGGCGGAGAACACGAGGCGGTAGACACCGGGCTTGGTGAAGGTCCAGTTGGCGTGAACGTGTGCGCCCAGCGACTGGGCGTAGCTGGAGTGCTTCGGATCTGATGAGGACAGGATGCGCTTGGTGCCGAACAGACCCGCCTGGAAGAGCTCGACCTGCGCACCTTCTGGCAGGACGGATTTCTTCTGGTTGAGCCGCATCGTGACATGGTCGCCATCGACCATGCCCTCACGGATGTCCTCTGTGTTCCAGCCGGCCCAGAGGCCGTTGTGGTTCTGGACTTCGGGAATCATCCAGGCGTCTTTACCGGCAGCGCCGGTGAATTCAAAGCCTTTGGCGGGCACCTGGGTTTTGAGCGCGTCGGTCACGTGGAACGCCACGTCTTCAGGCACGAGGCGCTGACCGTTCCCGGAAGCGAGGTCGGCCTTCGTGAACAGGCGCATGTTCTTCTGCCCGTCAATGCACATGGCAACCGCGTCCGTGTGCTCTTTTTCAAGTGTCAGCCGTTCATGGTCGGCTTTGTTCTGCGCGGCCGGAGGGCACACCGCACTTGCGGCAGCACCTTCGGCGGCATTGACTGGGATGGTCGGCATAAAAGCAGAAGCGCTGATTGCAGCGGCCGCGAGCGCGGCGGTCATGGGGTGCGGACGAACCACGGTGTTTCCTCACTGTCAATGAGACTGTCGACGGGCTTAAGCTCCGCACAGGCTAGACCGGCAGGCGCCGCCGTGTCATAGAAAACCATCGACATATATGCGCAT
This sequence comes from Brevibacterium sp. Marseille-P9724, assembly GCF_902500275.1. NCBI lineage: Bacteria > Bacillati > Actinomycetota > Actinomycetes > Micrococcales > Brevibacteriaceae > Brevibacterium > Brevibacterium sp. Marseille-P9724. The sequence continues at coordinate 106,616 of NZ_LR722994.1, forward strand.
TGCTATGCGCTGCTCTTTTCAAGACTGAAACCGCGTGATTGACTGAGTGCACATCCCTGACAGTTAATTCATAGTGCCCCTCGAGGAGTCCCCCATGCCGAAGCTGAGCCAGCGCGCTGCCAATGTCCCCGATTCTGGTATTCGCGCGGTCTTCGAACTCGCCGCAAAGATGGACAACGTCATCGACTTGTCTGTCGGCGAACCCAGCCTGCCGGTGTCTGAGCACGTGAAGAAGGCCGGTGCTGATGCCTGGCTGCGCGACGACCTGAGCTACACCGCCAACCAGGGCATTGACGAACTGCGCGAAACTCTTGCCCAGAAGCTGCGCACCTACAACGGCTACACAGTAGACCCCGATCAGATCAACGTCGCGGCCGGCGGTTCGCAGGCTCTCAACGTGGCGATGAGCATGGCGCTCGACCCGGGTGACGAAATCCTCGTTCCAGACCCCGGCTACGCCACGTTCTTCATGACTCCGATGCTCATGAGTGCCACACCGGTGGCCTACCAACTGGAGCCCGAAGACGGGTTCCTGCCGCGCATTGACGTGCTCGAGGGCCTCGTGACCGAGAAGACGAAGGCGATTCTCATCAACAGCCCGTCCAACCCTCTGGGCACTGTCATCCCGCCTGCACTCATTGAGCAGATCATGGACTTCGCCAAGCGCTACGATCTGTGGGTCATCAGCGATGAGGTCTACGAACACATTCTGTTCGAAGACGCGCAGGTGCCCTTCACCTCGCCGGCAGTGTTCGACACCGACGGCCGCGTGATGTCGGTGTACTCGCTGTCGAAGAGCTACGCGCTCACGGGTGCCCGCCTGGGCTACCTGGTGCTGCCCAAGGGCCTCGACGTGCGCTTTGCCGCGGTCCAGGAAGCCAATGCCAGCTGTGTCAACACGCCGTCGCAGTACGCTGCGATTGCCGCGGTGGCAGGCCCGCAGGACGATCTCGAAGCCGCGCGCGACCACTACACCGAGAACCGGCGTGCCGCTCTCGAAGTGCTTGATGAGCTCGGCCTCGAATACGTCAACCCCGCCGGCGGCTTCTACCTGTTCGTCAACGTCAGCCACGACTCCGCCGGCGATGTCGGCGCGTGGGCGCAGAACTTCCTGCGGGAGCACCGTGTGGCGGTCGCTCCGGGCACCGCGTTCGGCAGCTTCGGCGAAGGCTGGGTGCGCGTCTGCTTTGCCGGCGACCGCGACGCTCTCGTGGAGGGCCTGCGCCGCTTCCCGGCGAAGAAAGCCTGAATCCCAGGCGGGTCTGCTCCCCCGACCCCAGACGGAAGAAGCACGAGGTGCCGCTCACCTAAGCGGCACCTCGTGCTTTTTATGGGAGCTTCCGAAACGCTCAGCCGCGGAAGTACGTCAGCTGGTGAGTTGAGACCAGCAGATTCCCCGCGGAGCTGAAGAGGCGGGCGCTCTGGTCTGCTGTTCCCCCGCCAAAGCGCTGTGCGCGGCCCTGGCACAGCAGGTATTCGCCCGCGGATGCGTAATCTTCCGGTGTGCCCAGGAAGTACGTGGTCAGCGAGATCGTAGCGGCTGGGTGTGGTTTTCCGGTGCGCAGAAAAATGCGCGGGAAGAAGGAATCCGCAGCACTGGCCAGAGCGACAGCATCCCAGTGACGGCTGGGGGCGTGGCGCAGCCAGTAGACGGACTCTGAATCCCCGTGCTCGCGGCCGAGCTCATAGGCACCGCGGGCAAAGCGGAACTCGTAGTTGTCCAGCCAGCGCAGATCGTTCACGGGTGGAGCCGCCTCGCACTCTTCCGGGCCCGGCACCTGCGGCAAACGCGCTTCCTGATGCGCAAAGGTGTCGCGTTCAGATGTGAAGACAACGCTGCCGGTGACCGGTGTGCTCTCCCCCTGCGTGATCCGCACGTTCCAGTGCTGGTTCGACTTGTTCGTCCGCACCAGTTCCAGGTGAATGTCGAACTCGCCGTATTCCACCGGCAACGTGTAGTTGAGGGTTTGGGCTGCGGCGCCGCCCTGAGCGGCGGGGTGCTGCTGGACTGCGGCCAGCAGCTGCGCGGCGGTGATCCCGCCGAAGGGGCCGACCATGTTGTTGTACGCGGGGTGGGTTGCCGCCCGCAGCACACCACCGGAGTCGTCAGAGCGGATGACGGTGAAACGGATCGCTTCGTCCAGCGGGTGCGTCATTTCCGCTCGCTCAAATCAGCCATCAGAACGTACGTGCCCTCACCGAAGCCCACATCGGTGAAGCCCAGCCGGCCGAAGAGCTCCTGTGCTTCGTTCGCTTCGGCTACCGCAGCGCTGACGGCCTTCGCTCCGGACATGCGGGCAAGGGACAGCGCTCCTCCCAGCAGCTGCGTGCCCAGGCCTTTGCCCTGGTGCTCCTCGGCAACGGCAACGTAGACCTGCGGAATGCCCTCACCGACAAAGCCCAGCGCTGCCGGACCGTCGTCTTTCAGCCACGCCGCGCCGACAGCCTGGCCGGAAACACTGGCAATGAGTCCCTGATCACAGTCAGCGGGCGCGCCGGGAACCAGGTCCGCAAACGGACGCAGCTGCTGCTGGCTGCCGGGTTCGAGAGGTGTGATGTCCATACCACTCACTGTAGCTTCTCCGCGCGGATGATCCACTTGTCTGAGCCCATTCGCGCACCCAGGCCAATTGCGCGCAGGGCCATGAAGCCGATGGCAAAGCACGCCCACAGCGCCACAATGCTCGGCCACACGGACTCGACTGCGGCGGTGAGAATCGCGAACCCGTAACAGGCGCCGACCTGGGCCAGTGCGAGATAGCGGGCGTCCTCAGCACCCATGAGAATGCCGTCAATCGTGAAGACATAGCCTGCCAGCGGCAAGCTGACGGCCAGGACGAGAACGAGCTTTAAGGTGATGCCGATGACTTCCGGGTCTGATGTGAAGAAACGGCCAATCCACGGCGACATCGCCGCCAGGAGCAGGCCGACGATACAGCCGAAGCCCACTCCCCACATCGCCAGGCGGCGGTTGACGGCGCGCACCATCGCTCGGTCGCCGCGGCCTATCTGCAGACCGACGAGTGCCTGTCCAGCAATCGCCAGCGAATCGAGCACGAGGGCGAGGCAAGTGAAAAGCGTCAGGGTAATCTGCAGGGCGGCGAGTTCGGCTGTGCCTCCGTAGGCTGCCAGGCTGACCAGGGTGATGAGCGCCAACCGCAGTGCGGCATTGCGCAGCAGCAGCCATCCGGAGGTGCGAGCGGCCAGCAGCACTCCCACCCAGTCAGGCTTCAGACTGGCCTTGTAGCGAACTGCAGCACGAACCGCGATGATGACGTACACGATGCACATGAGCCCGTGGGCTGTCACAGTGCCCAGGGCTGAACCCTCAATCCCCATGCCGAGCCCGTAGATGAAAAGAGCATTGAGCGCGATATTGATTCCGAAGCCGCAGGCAGCCACTATCAGCGGCGTGCGCGTATCCTGCAGGCCGCGCAGAAGGCCCGTGGCCGCAATGACTACGAGCATGCAGGGAAGCCCCCACCACGAAATCGTCAGATAGGAGACAGCGCCGGGCACCGCCACGGCAGGCAGACCGAAGGCCACAACGATTGTCTCGAGAAAGGGCAGGCCCACTGCCAGAAGGATCACCGAAGTGACAAGCGCCAACCACATACCGTCGAACCCGGCCGAGACGGCACCTCGCGTGTCACCGCGACCCAGCCTGCGCGCCACCCGCGGGGTCGTGGCGTAGGCAAGGAAGATCATCAGACCCAGCACGGTCTGGAGAACAGTGCTTGCAACTGCAAGACCGCCCAGGGCAACCTCACCCAGGTGACCCACCATGGCGGTATCGGCGAGCAGAAAGACAGGTTCCGCGGCAAGCGCACCGAGCGCGGGAAGGGCCAGCCGGAGAATCTCGCGATTGAGAGTGGCAGACGGTTGTGACATCGCCGAAAGTCTACCCCCGTGCAAAGCTGTGCTGGTCTTCCGAGAGGCTTATGACCTCCCGGAAGACCAGCGTGTGCGAGCTTGCGTCACTGTGCGCTGTCGGAGGCCTCAGCGGCCTCGGCTGCGCTGCGGCGAACTTCGCGGCGCAGAATCTTGCCGCTGGCGTTCTTCGGCACTTCGTCGATGAAAGTCACCGTGTGGGGAGCTTTGTAGGCTGCCAGGCGCTCTCGGCAGAACTCGATGAGCTCTTCCTCAGTCGCCTGCTCACCGGCTTTGAGGCTGACGAAAGCAGCTACGGTTTCACCGCGGTAGTCATCAGGCGCTCCGACCACCGCGGCTTCCATCACCGCCGGGTGCCGGTACAGCACGTCTTCGACTTCGCGCGGCCAGACCTTGTAGCCGGAGCTGTTGATCATGTCTTTCACTCGGTCGATGATGAACAGCCAACCGTCCTCATCCATATAGCCGACGTCCCCGGTGCGCAGTTCACCACCGGGAATGTTTGCAGCTGTCGCTTCGGGGTTGTTGAGGTAGGATCGGGCGATGATAGGCCCGCTCACACAGATTTCTCCCACCTCACCGGGGCCGACTTCCTGACCGTCAAGGTCGATGATCCGATAGAACGTAGAAGCCAGCGGCAGTCCCGCCGACACGGTTCCGGTTTTCTCGTCGACGGGTGCTCGCATGCCCTGCGGCACAACAGCCGACTGTCCCGAGGTTTCCGTCAATCCGTAGCCCTGGCCGATGTAGTGCCCCGTGCGCTCCTCAAACCTGTCGACGAGCGCTTCGGGCACGGGCGCGCCTCCGGAGTTGATCGCCGTGAAGCTGTCGAACTCGGTTCCCGTGAACTGAGGGTGAGCCAGAAGAGCGAGGAAAGCTGTTGCCGGGCCGGCCATGGCGTGCGGTTTTTCTTCGCGCAGCATGTGCAGCACCGAAGTCGGTTCGAACCGGTAGTTCATCACCAGTTTGCTGGCGCAGGCCACCGCGGCGAGCATCTGGGTGACAAAGCCCGTGATGTGAAACACCGGTGCCAGGGTGAAGTATGAGTGTTCCGGCCCGTAGTCGTTCTGGACCCGGGCCATCTGCGCATTGTGGGCGATGCCCACGTGCAGGATCTCAGCCCCTTTGGAGCGTCCGGAGGTCCCTGATGTGTAGCCGATCATGGCGGGATCGCGCGGACCGACCGGAGGCTGTGCTGGGACACTGTCTGTGTTTCCGCTTTGGAGGGCAGAGTTTATGGCACTGAGGAAATCAGTTTGCGCGGTCTCCGTGTTCTCCAGAAGCGGTGCGATGACAGCGGGAACTTCGCCGGGAATGAAGTCGTCTTCGCTGACGGTGAAGATCTGCGGGATGTGCTGGGCCCAGCTGCTGACCCTGTCATTCCAAGCGTGGGCGGAGGCGACGATTGCGCTGGGCTGCGAATCGCTGAAGATGTGTTCGAGTTCTCCCCTGTACATGGGGTTCAGCGGGACGACCTGTCCGCCGAACTTCCACGCGGCGAACACAGCAATCGGGAAGGCGGGCACGTTCTGCAGGTACAGTGCCAGCCTGTCTCCGGCACCGAAACCTCCATCAGCGAGCACCTGGGCGAAAGCACGCGCGTATGCGTCGAACTCGCGGTAGGTGATGGTCGTGCCCCAATAGCGGATAGCGGGACCATCAGGGTTGGTGCGCACCGCTTCGTCAAGCAGATGAAGCATCGTGGTGTCGGGGATCGTTCGGCCATAGCCTTCGTGCTGTGCCCCTGTTTTCAGCCAGGGACGGTCGTCGAACCAGCTCATGGTTGTCCTTTCACGTCGTTGTGAATCACGGTGTGTGCAAAGAGCCTTCGCCCCAAAACAATATGATATGCGGGGCGACTTTGTAAGGGCTCTGCCTGAACTTCCAGACCCAACCTGAGACCGTGGTGCCTCTGCCCCTCGTTCTGGCAGTGGTCTGAAAGCAGATGCACCGCCAGCTTGTGCCCCAAATGCGTGTGGGAGCCCGGCCGGGCTCCCACACGCTGCAGTCAGTTCAATTCGGTTCAGGCAACTTCGAAAAGTCCAGCGGCTCCCATACCGCCGCCCACACACATGGTGACGACAACGTAGTTGACCCCGCGGCGCTTGCCTTCCAACAGTGCATGGCCTGTGAGGCGAGCACCGGACATTCCGTAGGGGTGGCCAACGGAGATCGCCCCGCCGTTGACGTTGAACTTCTCAGGGTCGATGCCCAAACGATCACGGCAGTACAGCGCCTGCACCGCGAAGGCTTCGTTGAGCTCCCACAGACCGATGTCGTCCACTGTGAGGCCGTGTTGCTTCAGCAGCTTGGGCACTGCGTAGATAGGTCCGATGCCCATTTCGTCCGGGTTGAGTCCGGCGACTGCGATGCCGCGGTAGACCCCGAGCGGCTCAAGGCCCCTGCGGGATGCTTCTTCACTGGACATGAGGACGGAGGCCGATGCTCCGTCGGACAGCTGTGAAGCGTTGCCGGCGGTGATCGTCGGGTTCTCGGAGTAGTCGCCCGGCGGCAGGACCGGGTTCAGACCAGCCAGGCCCTCCAGGGTGGTGGAAGGCCTGTTGCCCTCATCGTGTTCCAGCACGGTCTCAACCTCGGAGATTTCCTTGGTCTCTCTGTCCTGGACGAGCTTGACGGAGGGCAGCGGAACGATTTCGTCGTCAAAGCGCCCGGCGTCCTGAGCCGCAGCAGTGCGCATCTGCGATTGGAGCGAGTATTCGTCCTGCTCTTCGCGTGACACCCCGTAGCGGGCTGCGACGACCTCAGCGGTTTTCAGCATCGGCATGTAGAGGTCCGGCTGGTTCTCTGCAAACCAGGGGTCGCGGGATCGGTACTGGTCGGCGAAGTGTTCGTTCTGCACCAGCGAAATCGACTCGACTCCCCCGCCCACGGCGATGTTGAAGCCGTCGACGATGATCTGCTTGGCCGCTGTGGCAATCGCCATGAGGCCCGATGCACACTGCCGGTCGATCGTCATGCCCGATACCGCGGTGGGAAGGCCCGCCCGAATGGCGGCCTGTCGGCCAAGGTTGGTGCTCTGAGCGCCGTGCTGGACGGCTGCGCCGAGAATCACATCGTCGACTTCGGGGCCTTCCAGCCCGGCCCGCTGGACCGCGTGCTTAATTGCGTGGCCTGCAAGCTCCTGCGGCATCGTGTTGTTGAACGCTCCCCGGTAGGCCTTGCCAATGGGTGTGCGTGCCGTCGAGACGATAACTGCGTCTGTCATGTGTCCTCCTGTGTGGGGTGTCGTTCGGCCTATAGCTCAGCCGCGGGGTCCGCCTGCTACGTACAGAACCTGACCGGACACGAAGCTGCTGGCTTCCGAAGCGAAGAACGCCGCGGCGTTTGCGATGTCTTCGGGCACACCGCCGCGTCCCACCGGGATGGCGCTGACAGCCTGTTCGACAAAGGAATCGAAGTCCATGCCCACGCGCTCGGCGGTGGCTTTCGTCATGTCAGTCTGGATGAATCCGGGAGCTATGGCGTTGGCGGTCACCCCGAACTTGCCCAGTTCGATTGCGTAGGTTTTCGTCAGCCCCTGCACCCCAGCCTTCGCCGCAGCGTAGTTCGACTGGCCGCGGTTGCCCAGGGCCGACGTTGAGCTCAGCGATATGATGCGGCCGAACTTTTCCGCCACCATGTATTCCTGGCACGCCTTCGTCATGAGGAAGTTGCCTTCAAGGTGCACGGCGAGCACTTTCTGGAAGTCGCTCAGCGGCATTTTGAACAGCAGATTGTCCAGAATGATGCCGGCGTTGTTCACGAGCACCGTCGGCGGGCCCAGTTCATCAGCGGTTTTCTTCACGGCCGCCTGCACCTGTGCTTCATCCGACACATCAGCGCCGATGCCGATGGCTTCGCCCCCTGCTGCTGTGATTGCCTCGACCGTGTCACGTGTGTCGTCTTCTTTCAGATCGAACACTGCGACTTTGAGACCGTCAGCAGCGAGTCGCTGTGCTGTTGCCGCGCCGATTCCGCGAGCTGCGCCTGTGACGATTGCCGTGCGTGCCATGGAATAACCTCCTGGGGGTTCTGCGTCTTTGCTGAAAACCTGGTGCGCTTCCTTTTCTATCGCCCAGTCAGAACTTTCCGCAAGAGGTGTCCAGGATGCGCCTCAGCGCTTTTTGCGCTTTTCGCGGATGCGCATGGAGATTTCAATCGGGGTGCCCTCGAAGTCGAAGACCTCCCGCAGTCGCCGCTCAATGAACCGGCGATAGCCCGGATCGAGGAAGCCGGTGGTGAACAGCACGAACTTCGGCGGCCTGCTGCCGGCCTGCGTGCCGAATAGGATGCGCGGCTGCTTCCCGCCCCGCAGCGGGTGCGGGTTGGCCGCGACCAGCTCAGCCAGAAACGCATTGAGCTTGCCTGTTGGGATCCGGTTCTCCCAGCTTTCGAGTGCTGTTTCCATGGCCGGGACAAGGCGTTCGACGTGACGGCCCGATTCGGCGGAGATGTTGACCCGCGGGGCCCAGGTGATATGGCCGAATTCTCGTTCGATTTCGCGTTCCAGATTCCACCTGCGCTCGTCATCCAGCAGGTCCCACTTATTGAACGCTACGACGAGGCCACGCCCGGCATCGATGACATTGCGGATGATCTTCATGTCCTGGTCTGAGATCACTTCGCTGGCCTCCAACAGGACCACTGCGACTTCTGAGCGCTCAAGCGCTGTCTGCGTGCGCAGCGAAGCGTAGAACTCTGATCCGCTCGCGTTCTTTGAGCGTTTGCGGATGCCCGCGGTGTCGATGAAGCGCCACTGCCGTCCGCCGAGCTCGACCAGTTCGTCGACGGGGTCACGTGTGGTGCCGGCTTCGTTGTCGACGACGACGCGCTTGTGGCCGACGATCTTGTTCAGCAGCGAAGATTTTCCTACGTTGGGCCGACCGACGAGCGCCACGCGCCGCGGGCCTCCTCGCTCCATGGCCTGATCGATCTGCGACTGCTCAGGCAGAACACTGAGCACTTCGTCGAGCAGGTCGGCAACGCCGTTGCCGTGCATGGCGGAAATGGGATGCGGCTCCCCCATTCCCAGCGACCACAGCTCGGCCGCACCGAGCAGGTCTTTGTCACTGTCAACCTTGTTCGCGGCCAGCAGCACGGGCTTCTTGGTGCGGCGCAGCATGCGCACAATGTGTTCGTCGGTTGCAGTCACCCCGGTTCGAACGTCGACGACGAGCACAACCGCATCGGCAAGTTCGACAGCTGCTTCAGCCTGTTCGGCAATGCGTGAAGCAATTCCCTTGGAGTCGATGTCCCAACCGCCGGTGTCGACGATTGTCAGTCTGCGTCCGGCCCACTGAGCGGGATAGCTCACGCGGTCGCGTGTCACACCGGGAACGTCCTCGACAACAGCTTCGCGGCGCCCGAGAATGCGGTTGACGAACGATGACTTGCCCACATTCGGACGGCCGACGATCGCCAGCACCGGGGCTGGGCCGTCGTTTTGGTCATCCTCGTCAGAACCCGCCCCGTAGGTGTTGAGAAGATCAGCGTCTTCGTCTTCGAGATCGTATTCCTGCAGTCCGGCCAGCAGCGATTCAGCGCGCTTCTGCGCGTCGTCATCGCTGATTTCGCTGATTCTGCGGGCAAAATCGTCGTCGTGGGTTCCGGTGTACTCCTCAGCCACGCGCGGCCTCCACCAGGTCGAGAACCGCCTGCACGGATGCCTCGAAATCGATGTCTGAGGTGTCGAGCGTGTGCACGCCGTCCGCTGCGGAGAGGAAGCTGGTCGTCTTCGAGTCCTTCTTGTCACGGCCGATGACGTTCTCAGCGGTCGCCTTCATGCTGGCTTCGTCAACACTGCCGTGCAGCTGCTGGGTGCGTCGGGCAATCCGGACTTCGTCGCGGGCCGTCATGAGGATGCGCACTTCCGCGTCCGGAGCGACGACCGTTGTGATGTCGCGGCCCTCAACGACGATGCCGGGTCCAGCTGCTCGGATGATCTCGCGCTGCTTTTCGATCAGTTCGGCCCTGGCGTCTGGCACAGCCGAGACGATCGTGGCGTTGGAAGTCACTTCGTCGGTGCGGATTTCCTCCGTCACGTCGATTCCGTCCACTTCGATGTAGAAGTTCTTCGGGTCCGTCGAGATCTCGAGGTCGCAGCCGCGGATCTGCTCGACGACATCACCGGGTTCTTCCACCCCCCGGTTGAGGCACAGCCACACCACAGCGCGGTACATGGCGCCGGTGTCGAGGTAGCCGAAGCCCAGACGCGCGGCAGATTCGCGCGAAACGCTCGATTTGCCGACTCCGCTGGGCCCGTCAATCGCAACTGTGGTCATGGTGTTCCTTCGTGTTCGAGTGCAGCTTCGGGCAGGCGCCAACCGCGCTCCCGCAGGCCGCTGATCAGGTCGATTTCACTTGCCGGGAGGACCGAAACGTCAACGGAGCCCAGTTTAACGCCCGTGGCGTGGTCCATCCGCATGTCTTCGATGTTGACGCCGAGCTCACCGATGTCCGCAAACAGGCGCGCCAGGGCACCCGGGGTGTCGTCGACGACAACCGTGACGACGGAGTATCGGGTGGGTGCGGAACCGTGTTTGCCGGGAATCCTGTCGCGCCCCTCATTGCCCGCCGCGAGTGCTCCCGCGAGCGCGGCATAGGCGCCGGGCCCCAGATCGAGAGCGCTGATGACACTGTCCAGGTCCTCGCGCAGGTCTTGAAGGACCACGCGGATCTCTGCGGCGTTGCCGGACAGAATCTGGGTCCACAGCCCGGGGTCGGATTCGGCAATCCGCGTGGTGTCGCGCAGGCCCTGCCCGGCCAGTGCGATTCCGTCAGCGGGCATATCGCGCAGCTGGGCCGCCAGGAGAGAGGCGACAACCTGGGGGGCGTGGGAGACTCTGGCAACCGAGGAGTCGTGGAAGTCGGGGTCGAGGTGGATGACGACCGCTCCGACCGCCTCGGCTAGGTCGGTGATGTGCTCCAGGCGCTCCCGCGGAGTGTCTTCGTCGGAGCACACCACCCAGGGGCTTGCACTGAAGAGGTCGCCGCGCGCGGCGATTGCCCCGGACTTTTCGCGTCCGGCCATGGGGTGGGAGCCGATGTACCGGTCGAGTTCGCGTTCGCGGGTCTGTTCGCGCACCTTCGTGAGTATGGCTCCCTTGACGGAGGCCACGTCGGTCACGGTTGCCTCCGGCCACGTGCGCAGTGCTTTCACGATGATGCCGGCGCACACGTCCGGCGGGGCGGCAACAACGACGACGTCAGGGTCGGCGGGGTTTTCGCGGGTTCCCGCACCCATGTCGGCGGCCAGGTTGACCGCGGTGGGCGACAGGTCTTCCAGCGTCACCCTGTGCCCCGCGTTGGTCAGGGCGAGCCCGAGGGATGTGCCCAGAAGCCCGGTCCCGATGATGTGGACTTTCACATCTTCACCGCTTCGAAGAGCGCGCCGATCTCGTCTGGACGCAGCGAGCGGACTTTGCCCTGCCGCTGCTCTGCCAGTTCAATGGGTCCGAATTTCGTGCGGACCAGTCGAATGACGGGATTGCCGACGGCTTCCATCATGCGTCGAACAATGCGGTTGCGGCCTTCGTGCAGAACGATTTCGACAAGCGAAACGCCCTGCGTGGTTTCGATCAGCTTGAAGCTGTCAGCGTGGGCCAGCCCGTCGTCAAGTTCGATCCCGTCGCGCAGGCGGGCGCTGACGTCCTTGGCGATTGTGCCGCGCACCTGCGCCAGGTAGGTCTTCGGGATTTCGTAGGAGGGGTGCGACAGGCGGTTGGAGAGTTCGCCGTCGTTGGTCAGCAGCAGCAGGCCCTCGGTTTCGTAGTCCAACCTGCCCACGTGGAACAGCCTTTCGGGGCGGTCCCCCACGTAGTCGTCGAGGTTCTTCCGGCCCTCGGGGTCGCCCATGGACGACACGACTTTCCGGGGCTTGTTGAAGGCGAGGTACACCTTGTCGGTGTGGGTCGTGATCGGCATTGCGTCGACTTCGACGCGCTGTTTTTCCGGGTCGATGCGGGTGCCGAGTTCGCGCACCTGCGTGCCGTCAACCGACACGCGGCCGTCGACGATCAGCTGTTCACACGAGCGGCGCGAACCGAGGCCGGCATCGGCGAGCACTTTCTGCAGGCGCACGCCGTCGCTTGCGTGCACGTCGCGCGACGGCTGGTGGCGTTCAGCGCGTTTCCGGCGCGTGGGCCGCTTTGAGGGGTGGCCGGGAAGTCGGGAGTCTCTCGTGCTCATGCCCTCCATTGTCGCAGAGGCCGCACAGGAGGTTCCCGGCGAGGCCCCGCCGCTTCGCGTCAGTCGTCGGCGGGAACGTCTTCGGGCAGATACGGGGCGATGTCCGGCAGCTGGTCGAGGCTGTCGATGCCCATTGACTCAAGGAACACCTGCGATGTCACATACTGCCGTGCTCCCCCGGCGTGGTCACCGTCGACTTCCACGATGAGCCCGCGCATCATCAGGGTGCGCACAACCCCGTCGACGTTGACTCCGCGGATGGCGGAAATGCGTGCGCGGGTGACCGGCTGGGCGTAGGCGACAACGGCGAGGGTTTCCAGAGCCGCCTGCGACATCTTCGATGACTGGCCGCGCACGAGGAAGTCCTTGACGTTGCCGAACTGTTCTTCGCGCGAGCTGATGCGCCAGCCGCCGTTGGCGGCCCGCAGCTGAAAGCCGCGGCGGACCGAACCGTCCAAACCGTCGTAGTCGGCGGCCAGATCCGCAAGTGCGTTCTCGACTGAGTCCCGATCGATTCCGAGCCCCTGGGCGAGGTCGTCCGCCGTGAGCGGTTCGGCAGACACCATGAGCACCGCTTCGAGAGCTTCGTACCAGTCTTCGCGCATGTCAGTCCTCCCTGTCCTGCTCCGAGTCCTGCTCTGATTCGCCCAGGTTCGCGCTGCGCAGCTCATCACCTGAGACCACCGGAATAACGGTCAGCGGTCCCAACGGGGTGTCCTGCTGAAGATCGCACAGGTGGGCTTTGAAGAGTTCGAGCAGCGCGAGGAAGCGGGCAACCACGATGAGCGTCGTTTCGGCGTCTGTCGCCAGTTCGGCGAATTCGATCGGCCCGCGGCTGGCCAGCTCACCCAGGATCACGGAGCGCTGTTCGGCAACGCTGACATGCTCGAGGTGGAGGTGGTCGACCGCCACGGTCGGCGGTGTGTGGTCACGGCTGATGGCGGTGGCGTAGAGGGCTGCGATGACTTCCGGGGTTGCCGTGAACTCGAGAGGCGGAAGAATGTCACGGAACTTCTCTTCAAGTTCGGGTGTGCGCGGAATCCGCATGCCCGCTGCGGTCATCTGCTCGCGAAACAGCAGGGACACCTGTTTGTAGGCACGGTACTGCAGCAGCCGGGCGAACAGGAGGTCGCGGGCTTCGAGCAGTTCGAGGTCGAGCTCATCTTCCAACTGGCCCTGCGGTAGCAGACGGGCTGTTTTGAGATCGAGCAGGGTGGACGCCACCACAAGGAAACTCGACAGCTGTTCAAGACCGGCAGTGGTTGATGCGTGGTCCGCGTCGCGCAGCTGGGCGGTGAAGGCGAGAAATTCGTCGGTCACCTCGGCCAGGGCGATGTCGGTGATGTCCAGGCGTCGTTTGGCAATGAGGTCGAGCAGAACGTCGAAAGGGCCTGTGAAGATGTCGAGTTCAACTGTGAACCCGCCCTCTGCGGCGTCCGCAGCATCCGCAGAGTCTGCGGCTTCTGCGGAATCGGGGGTGTCGATCGTGTCGATCAGGGTGCGCCCCCGCGGGCGATGAGTTCGCGAGCAAGTGCTCGGTACGCCTCGGCACCGCGGTGGGAGGAGGCGAACGATGTGATGGGCTCTGCCGCGACGGAAGCGTCGGGGAATTTCACGGTCCTGTTGATCACGGTTTCAAAGACCTTGTCGCCGAAGGCTTCGACCACGCGCTCGACAACTTCGCGCGAATGCAGGGTGCGGGGGGCGAACATGGTGGCCAGAATGCCGTCGATTTCGAGTGCAGGGTTGATTCGGGCCTGCACCTTTTCGATGGATTCGACCAACAGCGCAACACCGCGCAGCGCAAAGAACTCGGTTTCCAGGGGGATGATGACCCCGTGTGCTGCAGACAGTGCATTGACGGTGAGCAGACCCAGTGACGGCTGGCAGTCGATCAGAACGACGTCATATTCCGGGGCGAGCTTCTGCAGCGAGCGGTCAAGTGCGCGTTCACGTCCGACTTCGCCGACCAGCTGCACTTCCGCGGCGGAAAGGTCGATGTTGGCAGGCAGCACATCGATGCGCTCGATGTTGGTGCTGTGGACGACATCGTGCGGGTCCACACCATCATTCATGAGCAGACTGTAGACGCTCTGCTCAACACTGTGGGGATTGATGCCGAGCCCAACGGAGAGCGCTCCCTGCGGATCGAAGTCCACCAGCAGCACGCGCCTTCCGTATTCGGCCAGCGCCGCCCCCAGGTTGATTGATGTGGTGGTTTTTCCGACGCCGCCCTTTTGGTTGACGATCGCGATGATCCGCGCGGGGCCGTGCTGCTCAATGGGCGGTGGGACTGGAAAATCAGTCAGCGGACGACCAGTGGGCCCCATTCCAGGGTTGTCGATGCCGATTTCCTGCTGGGTGTCCGTGTCCACACCACTCACCTTTCTCTGTGCGGCTGTTCTTCTAGCCTACCGCGCTCTGGGATGGGCCGATGCAAATACTTCACGCAGGGACTGTACCGTGACCTTGGTGTAGATCTGCGTGGTGGAGACCGAAGCGTGGCCCAGCAGCTCTTGCACGGCGCGGATATCAGCTCCGCCTTCCAGAAGGTGTGTTGCGCACGAATGCCTCAGGCTGTGGGCGGTCACACCGGAAAGCCCGGCGGCCTCAGCCGCAGCGCACACAGCCGCCCACGCGGACTGGCGGGTCAGCCTTCCGCCCCTTTGGTTGATGAACACGGCTGCGGTGTTTCCCCTGCTGAAAGCGGTCCGCCCGCGCGTGAGCCATGCGCCGAGAGCGTCAGCGGCGTGGCTGCCCAACGGCACGATCCTCTCTTTGCTGCCCTTGCCGTACAGGCGCACCGCGCCTCCGTCGAGGTCGATGTCGTCAATGTCAACGCCGACGGCTTCGCTGATTCGCGCTCCGGTTGCGTACAGCATCTCCAGGAGAGCACGTGCGCGCAGACTCACCGGGTCCTCCCCCGCGGTCTGGGCGATCATCGTCTCGACTTCAAAGACAGTCAGCGCCTTCGGAAGACGGGTGATGTCCTTTGGCAGCTGCACATCGACAGTCGGGTCGATCCTGCCGGCGGCCTCGGCGGCATAGAAGGCGTGAAATCTGCGCAGCGCGGATAGGGCCCGGGCCCGTGAAGATGGGGCCGCTCCCCTTTCGGCGAGCACTTCCGAATACCTGCGCACCACCTCGGCATCGACCCGAGAGAAGTCATTGAGCCCCTCGTCCTGGAGGAACCGCAAATAGTCGGCCAGGTCGCGAGCGTAGCCGTCAATCGTGTTCTGGGCCAGCCCGCGCTCCAGGCGCAGCATGGTGAGGTATTCCGCTGTGGGCTGTCGCAGCCCACGCGGTGTCTCCTCCGGGAGCAGCTGGGCTCCTCGCCTGGCCATATCAGCCGTGCAGGTGTCGGTACGCAGGCCAAGCGCAGTCAGCCGGCCGCAGACCCGCCCAGTCGTCACTGCGCGAAGCGTGGGCGTGCAGGATGGCCAGCTGGGCGGTGGCGTTGCCGATCCGGCCCTCCCGAACAGCCGCGAAGGCCTCGTCCAGCGGTGTCCAGCGCAGTACAAGCCCGGCTTCTTCGCCTTCTCGAACAAAGTCCGAGGCGCTCTCGGCCAGGTCTCGGGCCAGATAGATCCGCAGAACTTCGCTCAGCCCGCCGGGTGAACTGAGCTGGTCGGCAAGAACGGCCCATGAGCGCGCCTGCAGATCTGCTTCTTCGCCCAATTCGCGCTGTGCTGCCAGCAGCGGATCTTCGCCTTGGACGTCGAGCAGACCCGCCGGAATCTCCCAATCGCGCTGGCGAATGGGATGGCGGTACTGCTGGATGAGGAGGATCCGGTCTTCGTCATCGACTGCGGCAATGCCGACGGCACCCGTGTGGTCAACGAAATCACGGGTCAGACCGGCGGCTTCGGGAAGGTCGACGGTTTCGCGGCACACATTCCACACAGCACCGCGAAAGACGACTTCGCGGGCGTAAGCCGGATAGTCGACCGGCTGATCTGCCAGCTGCGGCTGATCAGGCATTGATGTTCTCGGCGTAGGCGTAGAGTTCCAGCAGAGTTTGGGTCAGGTGATCGCGGTTGCCGCTGCGTACGCGTTCGCGAAGCGCAAAGCCTCCGCTGATCCGAGCGGCGGGGCTGCCCGCGTAGGCCGCAATCGCCCTGCCGATTTCTTCTGCCGTGTTCGCAACCGCTGCCTGCGGACCGTAGGCCCTGGCCAGACGCTCATTGCCGACTACGATGGTGGCTCTGCCGACGTTCATGACATCATCTGAATCCAGGCCTGTCATACGGGCCGAAGTGATGACGATGTCGGCGGCATTGACGACGTTGACGGCATCCGACGGTGCAGCGACCGTCACATAGTCCAAAGCGTGCGAGAGCTTTTCCAGGTGTGAGCGCACTCTGCCACGACCGGTGAATACAACCTTCCAGCGGCGATCTGACTGGGTTTTTCCGAGGGCGACGACCGCTTCGACCACTTCCGTGAGCTCTGCCGTGTCCTTCGCTTCGATCGGCACGGCGATGACCATGCGGCCGTCATCGGCGGACAGTCTGCGGCGCATCTTCTCAGCTGAAACACTGGGCCGCGGGAAGCCGTCATCATCGGTGCGCACAAGCTGCGCGCGTTGGACGACCGCGACGTCGTCTTCGTAGTCGGCGACAACCCGTTCGGTGGTGCCGAGCACCGCGGTTGCGGTGCGGGCGACGATCGAGTGCTGTGCACCGAACACGGAATCGTCTTCGTCCCGGCCGATCGTCGCGATGATCGGCGGGTGCATCCGAGTGGGCAAACCGGTCAGGCCGAGGCCGGCAAGCACCGCGGCGTGGCGACCGTGCGCGTGGACGATATCGATGTGCCGGTAGTTTTTGTGCAGGCGAAACGCCGATCTTCCAGCCGACAGGTCAAAAGGCCCGGGGCCCGACGGGATCTCAATGTGCCGCAGCTGCGAATGCTGGGCGCTCAGACCCTGAAAGACTTCGGGCCGCGAAGCAACAGCCACCCGGTATCCCCTTTCGAGTTGACCGGCGATGATGGTCGCTGCAGTGTCGGCGATAGGCGAAGACGCCTCGGTCAGAACATGCAGAATGCGCTTCTGCGGGGCCAGCGTGTCGCTCACGTGTAACTCCTTCTTGCCTTCCAAGACTACTTCTTCATACCGGGGTACAGTTCTTCGGCGCGCTGCCCGAAGCCGTATGCGGCCGGTTTGCCGCCGTCGATGAGGTCTGCCGTCGCCAATACCGTAATCACAGCCCCCGCGTTGGTTTCAATGCCGTCGACAGTTGTTCCGGAGCGATCGCCGCGAAGCTTGTATACAAGGCCCCCGTTGCCCAGCGGTCCAGCCACGACAAGCGGCAGAGTGCCCTGGATTTCCCGCAGGGCCTCGACGTAAGCGCTGCTGTCGTCAGCTGGTTGAGCTGATTCGCCCTGGCCCTGCTGCTGCACCGCGGTTGTTTCACCTGCCACGAATATGAAGGCGTCGGCCTTGCCGGGCTTGCCGCCGACCATCCGGCCGTGGTCGCGCAGGACCTTCAGAACAGCTTCAGCGTCCTCTTCTGACAGCGATCCGGCTTTGCTGCCAGCACTCCACACCTCGGTCAGTGCACTGGCGACTGCCCGCGGAGGTTCCTGGGGGCCTTTGTCCACGTGCGCACGGAGTTCTTCAACCAGCTCGCCCTGTGGGTCCTCTGGGGAGAATGTCGTCTTGGTGAGGGTGCCGCCTTCAACAACATTCGCTCCGGCTGCGGTCAGCTGCTGCTGAAGTCCGCGAACATCAGCGCTGGCGGCCTCTTCGGCGCGGATGACCGAAACCGTACGATCACGCAGTTTGTCGTCGATGAGGCTCGGCGCGTTCGCTTCCACAAAGTCGTTGAGACTGCGGGTTTCTGCCCGGCTCTTGTCCAGGTCGCCGCGAAGATTGTCGCGGTCTTCGCGCAGCGCCTGCACTTGGCCCTGGAGGGACTGGCCGATGGGCGCCTTGAGGGGACCTGCACCCAACACGATTCCAACGGCGAGCGCCAGGAAAACCGAAAACAGGGAAACCAGGTGGTAGCGGAAGTCAATCACGGATTTTCAGCCTTGGATAAAGGGAGCTATGCGGGTGTGGAGAGCGGCTTCAGTCTGTGCGCCCCAGCCTCCGAAGAAGCCGAGAACGCCGTCGAACTGAGCGGCGATGAGTTCCAGCAGCAGCCGACCGGACTCGGTGGCTGCCAGCGCTGCGGCCAGTGCCAGCAGACCGGCCAGCGCGAGCACCAGCAGCTGCCAGGATCCGGCGCGCTGCCGGTACAGCAGCGACACGCCCTTGGCGTCGACTACGCGTGATCCGAGGATCATGCGGACCACGTAGGCAGACGGCTGGCTTTCAGCGCCCGCGTGGGCATATTCGATGACAGTGGGTGAGCCCACTGCCACGATGAGCGGCGCACCGAGAGCATCCGCCAGCAGCAGGCCCGCGTCTTCGTTGGTGCCGGCTGTTTTCAGAACGTCGTAGTGCAGGCCCTCTTTTTCCAGCCGCTGGATGCCTTCGGCCGGACGGCCCGGGCTGTGGTGGGCAATGAGCACAGCACCTGACAGAAGCGGTGAATCGCCGACAGCATCGAGATTGCCGATGATGATGTCGGGACGGTGACCGGCTTCGAGAAGGGCGTCGGCCCCTGCGTCAACCCCAATGAGCAGCGGGCGGTACTCCCGGATGTAGGACTTGAGCATTGCCAGGTCCTCTTTGTAGTTGTATCCGGCAGATACGACCAGCGCTTGGCGTTTGAACATCGACCTGGGAATGTCCGGCAGGTCCAGCGCGCTGAACAGGAGGTCGGAGTGCGCGTGGACGAAGGTCGCCATGTCATCGACAAGGTCGGCAATGATTCCGCCGTGTCCTTTTTCAACAGTTTCTGCAGTGTCCACAGGGCTATTCTTTCACGCTGTCGAATGAGGATTTTTCCTGCGCGGCAATTGCCAGCAGCTCGTCAGCGTGTTCGCGTGCCGAATCAGATTCGGCCAGACCCGACAGCATGCGCGCAAGTTCGTGTTCGCGTTCTTCCCGGCTGAGAACCGAAACACCGGAGACAACGCCTTCGCCCGCATCGTCTTTGGACACCGTGACGTGATTGTCAGCCCACGCGGCGACCTGGGCCAGGTGGGTGACGACGATGACCTGCGAGTGTCGGGCCAGCTGCGCCAAGCGGCGGCCGATCTCGATGGCAGCACGGCCTCCGACACCGGCGTCGACCTCGTCGAACACGAAGGTGGGGAAGGTGATGCTGCGGGCCATGACCACCTCAATGGCGAGCATGACGCGGGACAGTTCGCCGCCGGAGGCGAGCTTGCCGATTTCACCGGGCACAGTAGACGAATGGGCCGCAAACAGAAGTGACACGGAGTCACAGCCGTGGACCGCCGGTTCGGCTTCTTCGATTGCGAAGATGATTGAGGCTTTCGGCATGGACAGCGCCGCGAGTTCAGCGCCGACGGCCTGCGAGAACTCTTCTGCCGTCTTTGTCCTCTGCTCGGTCAGCCGGGTGCCCTTGTCAAGCATGTCTGTTCGTGCCGCTTCGACCTGGGCGTCCATTGTGGCAAGGCTCTCACCGGCTTCGCGCAGCCGCAGAAGTTCAGCGCCGGCTTGTGTCTCAAAAGCCAGCACCGCCGAGGTGTCCTCACCGTAGGCGGACAGGGAGCCTAGATCTGCACGCCGCTGTTCGATGTCTTCGAGCGACCTGTCCCCGAGCTCGTCAAAGCCGGCCAAGTACTCGCTCAGTCGTGCCGCCCTGTCTGACAGCTGCAGGCCCAGATCGGTCAGCGCCGAGGCGTGTTCTGTGAGCGTGCCGTCCGAGGCGGCTGCCTGGCTGAGCTGCGCGGCTGCCGCATTGACCTGGTCGACGGCGTTCGCGGTGTCGTCCCAGTCGGCTCCGGTGAGGCAGGCCTGTGCTGAAGCGACCGCGGTTTTCAGTTCGTGTGCTGAGGCCAGGCGGTTGGCAAGAGCTGTCAGTTCGACGTCTTCGCCTTCCAACGGGCGGACTTCCTCGATCTTCTCCAACGCGGTTTCCAGGAACTCGATTCGCTGCTCCCTTTCGGTCGCAGTGTCTGTCAGTTCGGCATGTTCTTCTTTCAGCGATGTCCACGTGGCGTACGCTGCGGCGTAGTCCTGACGCGCCCGGGCAAGTTTCTGCCCGCCGAAGCTGTCAAGCAGTTCGCGCTGCCGGGTGCGGCTGCGCAGAGTCATCTGTTCTGACTGTCCGTGCATAGACACGAGCTCACGACCGACATCCGACAGCAGACCGGCTGGCACGGTGCGTCCTCCCGCGGTGGCCCGGGCACGGCCTGAAGCGGGGATGGTGCGGGTGACGATGAGTTCACCCTCGGCTTCGCCTCCGGCGTCTTCGACACGTTCGGCAACATCGGGCTGACCTGTGATGTCGAAGATTCCCTCGACAACAGCACGGTCTTCTCCGGCTCGGACTACGTGGCTGCCGCTGCGTGCGCCCAGCAGAAGGTCAAGCGCGGTGACAAACATCGTCTTCCCTGCCCCGGTTTCTCCGGTGACGACTGTCAACCCTGGCGAGAGTTCCACCTCGGCTGTTTTTATGACTCCGAGGTTCTCTATGCGCAGAACCTCAATCATCGCGCACCCCCGGTCCGCGCCAGCCGGCCACCGGCAGCTGGAATTTGGCGACCAGTCGGTCGGTGAAAACACCTTTGTTCAGGCGGGCCAGCGGTACTGGAACAGCTGAGCGGCGGGCCTCAACGCGGGCTCCTTCGGGCAGGTCGAAGCGGAAGCGCCCGTCACAGAACAGAACTGCTCGCGTACCGGGTGTCACGGGCTGGAACTCGACACCCAGTGTCGAGGACGGGGACACCACCAGCGGAGTGGAGAACAGCGCGTGCGCCGAGATCGGCACCATGAGGAGCGCCTCGACGTCCGGCCAGATGATCGGCCCTCCGGCGGAGAATGCGTAGGCCGTTGAACCGGTCGGAGTGCCCATGATGACGCCATCACAGCCGAAGGTCGACACGGGGCGGCTGTCTACGCCGACAACCACTTCGATCATCGAAGCACCGCGGTCTTTTTCCACCGTTGCCTCGTTCAGCGCCCAGTCTTCGTGAATCAGTTCATCACCGAGGGTGACGGTGATGTCGAGGCTCATGCGCTGCTCGACGACGTAGTCGCGGGCGATGGCAGCTTCGACAGTGTCATGGAGGTCTTTGCGCTCGGCTTCTGCGAGGAAGCCCACGTGCCCCAGGTTGATGCCCATGATCGGCACACCGGTGCCGTGGAAGTGCGAGGCCGCGCGCAGAATCGTGCCGTCCCCGCCGAGAACCATGACGAGTTCGGGGCCGGTCTCGGAGTCGAGTTCAGCGAAATCGCTGAGGACTTCAATACCCGACAGATCAAGATCCCCGTACGATGACAGGCTGGCGTATTCGCGGTGTGCGATGACCGGTGTGATTCCGCGATCTATCAGGCTCGCGCAGACCGTCTGCGCGGCAGCGCGGGCACTCCGGCGGTGCGGATGCACTACAACGACGATTCTTCGATTCACCGAGCCTCCTCGCCACCCAAACTATCAGCCCGCCTGTCCTTTCGCTCTGTGTGTGCGGGCACGGTCAGCGGGTGGTGGGCTCCCGCACGGACGTGGGCAGCCAGGCGTTCGCGGCTGAGCTTCTGCCCCGCCGAGGCGGATGGCAGGGGCCGCTGTGTCTGCCCCGTGTGCGCCCACAGGAAGTATTCGATGTTGCCGGTCGGACCCGGCAGCGAAGACTGGACGATTCCGCACAGCTGTCCTCCGAGCTTCTCAACGTGTTCGGCAACGGAGCACACCGCCTCAGCGCGAGCCTGCGGGTCGGTGACCACGCCGTGCTTGTCCAAGGCGCTGCGCCCGGCTTCGAACTGCGGTTTGACCATCAGCACGAGATCGCCTTCGGTGTTCTCCAGCAGCGGCTGCGCAATGAGCGTCAGCGAAATGAACGACACGTCCGCAACCGTCATCTGCATTTTCCTGCCGCCCAGCCATTCGCCGGTGAGGTTGCGCAGATTGTGCTCTTCAAGACTCGTCACCGCCGGGCTGCTGCGAAGACCCGGGTCAAGCTGAGCCGTGCCGACGTCGACCGCCCACACGTGCTCGGCACCTCGTGACAGCAGAACCTGGGTGAAGCCGCCGGTGGAGGCTCCGGCGTCCAGGCAGTTCAGCCCGCTCGGAGTGAGTGCAAAGGCATCGAGGGCACCGATGAGCTTATGAGCGGAACGAGCCACCCAGGGGTCGGCGCTGTCCACGGTGATGTCTGCGGTGTCGCTCACAGTGGCCGAGGGCTTTGTGGCAGTCTGACCGTCAACGGCAACCCGGCCGGCCCGGATTTCGCGCTGTGCTCTGTTGCGGGAGCGGACGAGGCCGCGCCGCACGAGCGCAGCATCAAGGCGCAGCGTCATGATGAGCGCGCATCGAGAATCGTTTCGATGCGATCCGTCAGGGCTTCTGCGGCTTTGACCGCTTCCGGTGTGTCGGCGCTGAGAACGGCTTCGAGCGCGGCGTGCAGTGAATCCGCTTCACTGCTCGGGGCCTGCGGCGGCTGTGGGCTGGCTCCCCGATCGGGCCGGTGTGTTTCTGGGCTGCTCATACAAAGCGCTCCGGCAGGGTTCCCGCGTCCAACGGGCGGTCCAGGTGCGCTGACAGGGCTAGCGCAGCCGCAACCGCATGATTGTCAGGCCCGGAGTGGGTGATTCGACTGTTTTCGCAGCGCACGCGAGCTGCACCGCACTGTGCGGCGTCCGCGTCACATCGGACGGTCGGAGTGTCTTCGACGGCGGCGCGGACCGTGGCAATGGAAGAGGCGATCACATCCGGCTGCTGCGCCGGCGGCAGGGCAAGTGCAGAGTGGACGGAGTCGACTCCGGTGAGCACGAGAGCTGTCTGCATAGCGGCGGCTTTGCCCGCGGCAATGTCGGTGGCGATCTGGTCGCCGACCATAACGGCCCCGCTCATGTTCTGAGCCCGTGCCGCCAGTGTGAGCATGGTGGCTTCGGGCTTGCCGTACACCTCCGGGACGATTCCCGTGCATTCCTGAACAATCCGAACGAAGGAGCCGTTGCCGGGAAAGAATCCGGTTTCCTTGGGCATGCGCAGGTCCGGGTTAGTCGCGCAGAATCGCGCTCCGGCTCGAACCGCGGCAATTGCGCAGCACAGGTCGATGTTCCCCACATTCGCGGCAAGCCCCTGGAGGACGGCATCAACCTGCTGTCGCCGACTGTCGAGTTCATCGATGAGCTCAGCGGTTGGCCGAACCGGTTTGAGACCAGCCTGCTCCACACACTGGGCGAGGAACTCACTGCCGACGATCAGCACGCGAGAACCCGCAGCCAGTTCCTCTGAGAGGCACTGAGCACCCGCAACAGCGGATGTCATGACCTGGCGGTCGTCGATGTCGACGCCGAAGCTCCGAATGTGCTTGGCCATAGCGCTGTTTGAACGCGAAGCGTTGTTCGTGACGAAGCCGATGGGCCCGCGTGAAGCGAGGTCGCGAAGTGCCGCACCGGCGCCGGGAACTTCTGCCCGGCCGGTGTAGACAACACCGTCGAGATCGAAAAGCCAACCTGTCACGGCTGAAACATGGGAGGCGTGTCTCCCGACTCCGGTTTGATGTGGCCGCTCTGCTGGCCCTGTCCTTCTTCAGGTGTTTCGGATTCGGTGTCCCGCTGTGGCTTGGCCGAGTCGATATCAGCCATGATTTCGGCCATTTCCTCGTTGATTTCATCTTCGAGGGTGTTGCCTTCGGCTACTGGCACGGGGCCGCTTTCAGCACCCGGGACGTCGCCCTTGTTGTCAGCATCTGCCGATTCTGTCGTCGCCGATTCAGCATCGACAGAATCGGGCTCGTCAGCTCCCTGCACCTCCGAGTCTGTTGGCGCATCTTCTGCGGGTTCGCTTTCCGCAGACTCAGCTTGCGCCGGTGCGCTTTCTTCGGTCTGGGCGTCCTCAGCGGGTTCGTCCTCGAGTTCTTCCTCGATGACGATGATGTCGACTTCCTCCGAAGCGTCCGTCAGGCCCGTGCGTTCGGCAGTGACCTGCGCGAGCTTGTCGTATTTGTCGGCGGTCTCAGACTCACCGCTGACGCGCAGCAGGTCGGCGTAGGCCTGCAGCAGGCGGATTGCGCTTGCCGGTTTGTGTCCCGTGAATCCGACGCTTTCGATGGTTTTCCGCGCTTCTTCCAGTTTGCCCAGATCAGAGTGGGCACCTGCGGCAACGATTGCCAGTTCCAGCCAAATGTCTTTGCTGACAGCGCTGCGGTCAGCAGCCGCGAACATGTCGATGGCTTTCTGCGGTCTGCCGCGGCCTCGTTCGGCATCGGCAATGACTGCCAGGTTGTCGTGGGAGCCGGTGATCCGCCTGTGCGTGCGCAGTTCGCGGGCGGCTTCGTCATACAGCCCCTTGTGATAGGCGACGAGGCCGAGCGCTTCACGGGCCGCACCGATTCGGCCGGCGCTTCTTGAAGCCGCTTTTGCGTGTTCGTATGCCTGGTCCAGGTCAGTGTCGAGAAGGAAACCGGCAGCGACTATGTGCTTGGCGGTTCGCTCGGCGTTTTCAGCACTCAGACCCCGAAGTTCGCTCTTGACGTGTCCGGGGAGTTCTTTTCCTGTGATGCCTTCGGGGATGGGCGGAGCGCTGAAGCGGGGCCGATCGTCGCGTTTTTTCGGGCGGTGATCAGCGCGGCCGTTGTCTTTGAAGCGCGGTTTGCCGTCCCACTTTTTACGGCGGTCACCATCACGGCGCTGGCCATCCCAAGAACGCCCGTTACGGCGACGCTCACCGTTCCACTTCTTGGAACGCTCACCATCGCGGCGTTCGCCTTCCCAGGAACGCCCGTCACGGCGGCTGCTCTTGCCTTGCGTTCCAGAGTCGCGGCGCTGAAAGCGGCTGCTGCGGTCCGGACGGCGGCTGCCGCGCTGCCCGTCGTGTGATGATGATGAATTCGCCACTGCTCTCCCCTATTGAAATCTGCAGGCTACAGTCTATCGCGAAGATAATTCAGGCCCGGCCGGGCGCTGATGGGCGGCGGGTGTTCAAATGCTCCGCGAATTCCCGCACGATTTCGGCCGCGCTCTGTTCTCTGCATTCAGCCCATCCGGTTCCAGCCCAGAGGTTTTGCCATGCGGGATCATCGCCCGCAGCCTTTTTCACCGTGCCGACCATGGCGTTCACTTGCGGGTAGCCGACAACAGCATCGGCGTCGAAGCGGTCAATGAACTCATTGCGCAGGCCTCTGGCTGGACGGCCGGAAAAGGCCCGCGTTCGGACTGTTTCTGTATACAGGCCCTCTAGAAGCGCCCTGCGATGGCAGGACTTTGTTCCGGCTTCGTTGCTTGTGAGAAAACGGGTGCCGATCTGGACTGCCCGTGCGCCGTGCTCAAGCAGTCTGGCGGCATCCCCGGGTGTTCCCACTCCACCAGCGGCGACAAGCGGCAGCGCTGAGCTGCTTCGGACCTCATCAAGCAAATCGGGCAAAGGCGTGTCGTTGGGCTCCGCGGACTGGTCGAACTGTCCACTGTGTCCTCCGGCGCCAGGGCCCTGAAGGATCAGAAAATCTGCCCCACACCGCTCTGCCTCCACTGCTTCATGCCTGGTGGTTGTCGTTATGCCCACAACAATGCCTGCGGACTTCAGCGCAGAAAGAATGCGAGGTTCTGGAAGTCCGAAAGTGAACGAGCAGTAAGCGGGTCGGTGACGCAACACGATGTCAATCTTTGGGCCGAAGGCATCGTCCGTGAACCTTGGCAGCGTCGGAGTGTCAATGCCGAACTGCGTAAATGCGGGCACGAGCGCCTTTCTGTACCCTTCAATGTCTGTGTCTTCAGCCCGGTGGCTTTCTGGAGCGAACACGTTGACGCCGAACGGGCGGTCGCCCATCTCAATGATCTGCTGCTCGAACTGCTGCGGCGTCGAATATCCGCCTGCCAAAAAGCCCAGCCCTCCTGCGTCGCTGACGGCCTTCACCAAGGCTGGGGTTGTGGGCCCGCCTGCCATAGGAGCTTGAACAATGGGAGTTGTCACAACTTCGAACATAGAGCCAGCCTACCGAGCAGCGCCCCGAAAGTGCCATGTAAACGGCGAGCCTGCAAACGACTATCGCGAGCAGTCGGGCTGCCTGCCGCGGGCAACAACTAATCCCCTGTACCGGGTGTGCACGGCCAACAGGGGATCAGATCTTCCAGGCTCAACAGAAAACACATAGGCCGGGAATCAATATTGAAGGCACCCTTGATGAATCGGGGTGTGGGATTTGAGGTGGTGAATGGGTGAAGGCCCTGGCAGGGGTTCTGGGAGCAGTGTTGCTCGACCAGGTCCTGTCAGGGCCTCCATGTGGTGTGGTTGCGGCGGTGTCTTACTCTCCCACACGTGTGTGCAGTACCATCAGCGCTGTCAGGCTTAGCTTCCGGGTTCGGAATGGGGACCGGGCGTTTCCCTGACGCTTTTACCACCGCAAAATCTTTGGGGGTATTGATTACTCAAGGTTTGTGACCAACCGTGTTCCAGTATGCCCGTGTTATGGGTGTGTGGGTGGTTGGTGTGGACGCGAACAACGATCATGGTGATGATGGTGTTGTGTTTGGTGTGTTACTCGTCTTGACACCCCACAGTGTGTGTGGGGTTGTTTGGGTGAGTGATTGGTGTATTAGTA
>NZ_LR723005.1:0-5329 GCF_902500275.1 Brevibacterium sp. Marseille-P9724
GTGTGGGTGGTTGGTGTGGACGCGAACAACGATCATGGTGATGATGGTGTTGTGTTTGGTGTGTTACTCGTCTTGACACCCCACAGTGTGTGTGGGGTTGTTTGGGTGAGTGATTGGTGTATTAGTACCAGTCAGCTGCGCACATTGCTGTGTTTCCACATCTGGCCTATCAACCCAGTCGTCTACTGGACACCTCAGGGGAAATCTCATCTTGAAGCAGGCTTCCCGCTTAGATGCTTTCAGCGGTTATCCTTCCCGAACGTAGCCAACCAGCCATGCACCTGGCGGTACAACTGGCACACCAGAGGTTCGTCCGTCCCGGTCCTCTCGTACTAAGGACAGCCCTTCTCAGATTTCCTACGCACGCAGCGGATAGGGACCGAACTGTCTCACGACGTTCTAAACCCAGCTCGCGTACCGCTTTAATGGGCGAACAGCCCAACCCTTGGGACCGACTCCAGCCCCAGGATGCGACGAGCCGACATCGAGGTGCCAAACCATGCCGTCGATATGGACTCTTGGGCAAGATCAGCCTGTTATCCCCGAGGTACCTTTTATCCGTTGAGCGACCACGCTTCCACAAGCCATGGCCGGGTCACTAGTCCCAGCTTTCGCTCCTGCTCGACACGTCCGTCTCACAGTCAAGCTCCCTTGTGCACTTACACTCACCACCTGATTGCCAACCAGGCTGAGGGAACCTTTGGGCGCCTCCGTTACTCTTTGGGAGGCAACCGCCCCAGTTAAACTACCCATCAGGCACTGTCCCTGGACCCGATCAGGGCCCGAAGTTCAGGAATCCACTATGGCCAGAGTGGTATTTCACCAATGACTCCACACACACTGGCGTGCATGCCTCATAGTCTCCCACCTATCCTACACAAGCCACACCGAACACCAATACCAAACTATAGTGAAGGTCTCGGGGTCTTTCCGTCCTGCTGCGCGTAACGAGCATCTTTACTCGTAATGCAATTTCGCCGAGTTCGCGGTTGAGACAGCAGAGAAGTCGTTACGCCATTCGTGCAGGTCGGAACTTACCCGACAAGGAATTTCGCTACCTTAGGATGGTTATAGTTACCACCGCCGTTTACTGGGGCTTAAATTCTCCGCTTCGAACCCAAAGGTTCTAACAGATCCTCTTAACCTTCCAGCACCGGGCAGGCGTCAGTCCGTATACATCGACTTACGTCTTCGCACGGACCTGTGTTTTTAGTAAACAGTCGCTTCTCTCTGGCCTCTGCGACCACCACCAGCACATCCAACCGCCAGGGTTGTTCACCAGGGTGGTCCCCCTTCTTCCAAAGTTACGGGGGCATTTTGCCGAGTTCCTTAACCACGATTATCTCGATCGCCTTGGTATTCTCTACCTGACCACCTGAGTCGGTTTAGGGTACGGGCAGTTTGAACCTCACGTCGATGCTTTTCTTGGCAGCAGAGGATCACCGGATCACCCCACCATTGTGGGGCGCCCATCAGCTCTCAGCCCTATATGTGTGGCGGATTTGCCAACCACACGGCCTACAACCTTAGACCGCGACAACCATCGCACGGCCCGGCTACCTTCCTGCGTCACACCTGTTACCACGCTTACCTACAAAACCCTCAGGTCCCACCACCACACACCACACACACTCCAAAGGAGCATGTTGCGGGTGTAGCACTGGTTAGTATCAGATTCTTCGGTATGGACGGTTCTTCACTGGTACGGGAATATCAACCCGTTGTCCATCGACTACGCCTGTCGGCCTCGCCTTAGGTCCCGACTAACCCAGGGCGGATTAACCTAGCCCTGGAACCCTTGGTCATTCGGCGGACGGGTTTCTCACCCGTCTTTCGCTACTCATGCCTGCATTCTCACTCGCATAGCCTCCACCACTGAATCACTTCGCAGCTTCACCGGCCACACGACGCTCCCCTACCCAAAAACACCCGAGTTATCGGTTGAATATGTTTTTGCCACAACTTCGGTGGTGTGCTTAAGCCCCGCTACATTATCGGCGCGGAATCACTTGACCAGTGAGCTATTACGCACTCTTTCAAGGGTGGCTGCTTCTAAGCCAACCTCCTGGTTGTCACTGCAACTCCACATCCTTTTCCACTGAGCACACGCTTAGGGACCTTAGTTGATGGTCTGGGCTGTTTCCCTCTCGACTACGAAGCTTATCCCCCGCAGTCTCACTGCCACGCTGACTTCACGGCATTCGGAGTTTAGCTGACGTCAGTAACCCTCGCGGGCCCATCAGTCAACCAGTCGCTCTACCTCCGCAAAGCACCACGCAACGCTGCACCTAAATGCATTTCGGGGAGAACCAGCTATCACAGAGTTTGATTGGCCTTTCACCCCTAACCACAGATCATCCCCCCAGTTTTCAACCTAGGTGGGTTCGGGCCTCCACGCCGTCTTACCGGCGCTTCACCCTGCCCATGGCTAGATCACTCCGCTTCGGGTCTAGGACACACGACTCAAGTCGCCCTATTCGGACTCGCTTTCGCTACGGCT
The DNA here is from genome assembly GCF_902500275.1 of Brevibacterium sp. Marseille-P9724. Lineage (NCBI taxonomy): Bacteria > Bacillati > Actinomycetota > Actinomycetes > Micrococcales > Brevibacteriaceae > Brevibacterium > Brevibacterium sp. Marseille-P9724. Next base: position 2,501 of record NZ_LR723005.1, read on the forward strand.
TCCCCACACGGGTTAACCTCGCCACATGCCACTAACTCGCAGGCTCATTCTTCAAAAGGCACGCCATCACCCCAACAAGCAGGGCTCTGACGGATTGTAGGCACACGGTTTCAGGTACTCTTTCACTCCCCTCCCGGGGTACTTTTCACCATTCCCTCACGGTACTATCCGCTATCGGTCACCAAGAGTATTTAGCCTTACCAGGTGGTCCTGGCAGATTCACACGACATTCCACGAGTACCGTGCTACTCGGGCACCAACACACACAAACCACTGCGGTTTCAGCTACGGGACTCTCACCCACTCCGGTCAGGCTTCCCAACCTGTTCACCTACCACACTGCATCCATGCCCCAGCCATGCTGAACTGAGACGATCGGCCCCACAACACCGCGCATGCAAAACCAGCACGCTTGACACACACACGGTTTAGGCTCTTCCGCGTTCGCTCGCCACTACTAACAGAATCATTCTTATTTTCTCTTCCTATGGGTACTAAGATGTTTCACTTCCCCACGTCACCCCCACAAAGGCTATACATTCACCCCGTGGTCACTACGCACAACACGTAGCGAGGTTTCCCCATTCGGACACCCTCGGATCACAGCTCGTTTACCAACTCCCCGAGGCTTATCGCAGATTACCGCGTCCTTCATCGGCCCTTGATGCCAAGGCATCCACCATGCGCCCTTGAACACTCACCACCCCACACAGGACACACACAAACCACAAAAAGGCCTGCACATGCGCACGAGGGTGGCAAGACGAATAACACAAGAAACACAAAATCAAACAAAATCACAACAACCACACACATAAACATGCGCGTGATTGCCAGATGCTCGCGTCCACTATTCACAAATCAACAACAACCACCACACACCCAGACCACCACCCCCAACACAGGGAATGACAATCCACGGCGGTGGAAGAAGAACCACCACACACCCCTACGAGCGTGTGGGCCTGTTCCCCCACAACCCAACAGCGTGCCTGCCCACACCCACACACCACCACACGAGCACTCCATCCACGAGCACCCTGAAGTGATACGCCAGTGCAGAAGTTTCGCAGTGTTCCACCCATGAGCACCCCACACACCCAACCTGGATGTCAGGGCCTACCACAACACACCCCCACAACCACCACCACCAAACAGCAGCAGCAGTCCTTAAGAGTGTGTTTGATTGTGTTGCTCCTTAGAAAGGAGGTGATCCAGCCGCACCTTCCGGTACGGCTACCTTGTTACGACTTAGTCCCAATCACCGGTCCCACCTTCGACGGCTCCCCCCACACAGGTTAGGCCACCGGCTTCGGGTGTTACCGACTTTCGTGACTTGACGGGCGGTGTGTACAAGGCCCGGGAACGTATTCACCGCAGCGTTGCTGATCTGCGATTACTAGCGACTCCGACTTCACGTAGTCGAGTTGCAGACTACGATCCGAACTGAGACCGGCTTTAAGGGATTCGCTCCACCTCACGGCATCGCCACCCTCTGTACCGACCATTGTAGCATGCGTGAAGCCCAAGACATAAAGGGCATGATGATTTGACGTCATCCCCACCTTCCTCCGAGTTGACCCCGGCAGTCTCCTATGAGTTCCCACCATCACGTGCTGGCAACATAGAACGAGGGTTGCGCTCGTTGCGGGACTTAACCCAACATCTCACGACACGAGCTGACGACAACCATGCACCACCTGTACACCAGCCCCAAAGGGCGCACCTATCTCTAGGCGATTCCAGTGCATGTCAAGCCTTGGTAAGGTTCTTCGCGTTGCATCGAATTAATCCGCATGCTCCGCCGCTTGTGCGGGCCCCCGTCAATTCCTTTGAGTTTTAGCCTTGCGGCCGTACTCCCCAGGCGGGGAACTTAATGCGTTAGCTACGGCGCGGAATCCGTGGAATGGACCCCACACCTAGTTCCCAACGTTTACGGCATGGACTACCAGGGTATCTAATCCTGTTCGCTCCCCATGCTTTCGCTCCTCAGCGTCAGTAACAGCCCAGAGTCCCGCCTTCGCCACCGGTGTTCCTCCTGATATCTGCGCATTTCACCGCTACACCAGGAATTCCAGACTCCCCTACTGCACTCCAGTCTGCCCGTACCCACTGCACGCGCACCGTTAAGCGGCACGATTCCACAGCAGACGCGACAAACCACCTACGAGCTCTTTACGCCCAATAATTCCGGACAACGCTTGTACCCTACGTATTACCGCGGCTGCTGGCACGTAGTTAGCCGGTACTTCTTCTGCAGGTACCGTCACCCAAAGGCTTCTTCCCTACTGAAAGAGGTTTACAACCCGAAGGCCGTCATCCCCCACGCGGCGTCGCTGCATCAGGGTTCCCCCCATTGTGCAATATTCCCCACTGCTGCCTCCCGTAGGAGTCTGGGCCGTGTCTCAGTCCCAGTGTGGCCGGTCGCCCTCTCAGGCCGGCTACCCGTCGTCGTCTTGGTAGGCCATTACCCCACCAACAAACTGATAGGCCGCGAGCCCATCCCCAACCGAAAAAACTTTCCACCACCCAACATGCGAAAGATGGTCATATCCGGTATTAGACCCAGTTTCCCAGGCTTATCCCGAAGTCAGGGGCAGGTTACTCACGTGATACTCACCCGTTCGCCACTCATCCACCCAGTGCAAGCACCAAGCTTCAGCGTTCGACTTGCATGTGTTAAGCACGCCGCCAGCGTTCGTCCTGAGCCAGGATCAAACTCTCCACTAAAAACAAAAAGAAGATCCCAACCAAAAGAAAACTGACAAGAACAAAACAACACCAACAACCACAACAGCTGCCAGCATCATCCTGCTACAAATCAAAAAA